>CAYVQL010000016.1:0-58037 GCA_964454135.1 uncultured Enterobacterales bacterium
CCATGTTCCACAACCTGCGCCTGATGCCCGAGGGGCGCTTCCGCAAATCGGCCGCCGTCGTGGGCGAGGCCATGGCCAAGTACCATCCCCACGGCGACCAGGCGATCTACGACGCCATGGTGCGCATGGCGCAGTCCTTTTCGCTGCTTCACCCCCTGGTGGACGGACACGGCAACTTCGGCAGCCCCGACGGCGACGCCGCCGCGGCCATGCGCTACACCGAGTGCCGCCTGACCCGCATCGCCCTGGAGCTGCTGCGAGAGCTCTCCCAGCGCACCGTGGATTTCCGCCCCACCTACGACGGGCAGCTCTTCGAGCCCGTGGTCCTGCCAGCGCGCTTCCCTCAGCTGCTGGTCAATGGCAGCGAGGGCATCGCCGTGGGCATGGCCACGCGCATTCCGCCCCACAACCTGCGCGAGGTGATCGACGCCTGCCTGATGATGATCGCCCGCCCGGAGGCCAGTGTGCCCGAGCTCTGTCGCAAGCTGCGCGGGCCGGATTTCCCCACGGGCGGGCTGGTCTTGAACAGCCGTCAGGACCTGGTGCGCATCTACGAGACGGGCTCGGGGCCCATCCGGGTACAAGGAGAGTGGGAGCTGGAGAAGCGTGGGCGCAAGCACTACGTGGTGGTCAGCTCCATCCCCTACGCCCTCAACAAGGCCAGCCTGATCGAGAAGATCGGCAACCTCATCTCCAAGCGCCGTGTGCCCCAGCTGCTGGACGTGCGCGACGAGAGCACGGAGAAATGCCGCATCGTGCTGGAGCTGCGGCGGCGCGAGGACGCCCAGGCGGCCATGGCGTTTCTCTACAAGCACACCAACCTGCAGCAGCTCTACCATGTGAACCTGACGGCGCTCGTGCCGACCCGGCAGGCAGAGGTGGCCGTACCCGCCAAGCTCGACCTGCGCAGCGTCCTGCGGTACTGGCTCGATTTCCGCTTCCAGGCCGTACGGCGTCGCTTCGAGTACGAGCTGCAGAAGCTGCGAGATCGCATCCACATCCTGGAGGGCTTCGAGACCATCTTCGTGGATCTCGACGAGGCCATCCGCATCATCCGCGCCTCCGAGGGCCGCCGCGACGCAGGCGAGCGCCTGATGGATCGCTTCGAGCTCGACGACCTGCAGACCGACGCCGTGCTGGATCTCAAGCTCTACCGGCTCTCCAAGCTCGAGATCCTGGAGATACAGGGCGAGCTGGCCGAGAAACGGAAGGAAGCTGCGCGCATCGAGGCCATCCTGGCCGAAGACAGCGAGATCTGGGGCGTGGTGCGCGACGAGCTGCAGCAGCTGCGCAAGAAGTACGGCCAGCCCCGTCGCACCCGCATCGGCGCCCAGGACGAGGATCAGCTCGACTACCAGGACGACGCCTATATCGTCGCGGAAGACGCCTTCGTGATCGTCACCCGTGACGGCTGGATCAAGCGCCAGAGCAGCTTCAGCGACATCGGGCGCATCCGCATTCGCGAAGGCGACGGCATCGCCTGGCTGGTGCGGGCCTCCACGCGCAGCTGCATCGCCTTCTTCACCGACCAGGGCCGAGCTTGCGTGATGATGGTGGACGATGTGCCCGCCACTACGGGCTACGGCGGCCCTGTGCAGAAGCACTTCCAGTTCGCCGACGGTGAGCGGGTGGTGGCCGTGCAGAGCTTCGATCCCCGCAATCTCGCCGCGGCGCCCGAGCCCGCGGACGAGCAGGAGGCCGACGAACCGGCTCCCCCCTGGGGCGTGGCAGTCAGCCGCAGAGGCCGCACCCTGCGCTTCAGCCTGGCTGCCCATTGCGAGGTCTCCACGCGCAGCGGGCGGCGCTATATGCGCCTGTCCGGGGCAGGCGACGCCGTGGTGGCGGTCTACCCCTGCTTCGGTGACGAGCAGATCAGCCTGGCCACTGCCGGGGGGCGAGCGTTGGCCTTTCCCGTCAGGCAGTCCAAGCTGGTCAAGGCAGCGGGCAAGGGCGTGCTGGCCATCAAGCTGCGGCCCGAGGACGCTGTGATGGCTTTCGAGCTGGCGCAGAGCTCCGTAGGGGGCGCGCTGGTGCGCACCAGCCGCGGCCGCGAGCTGAAGGTCACCCCGCGGCGTTTCGGCGGTCCGCGGGCCGGCCGTGGATCGGTGGTGCTCAAGCGCGGCGGCTTCACGGAGTGGTTGCGCGAGCCCGTGGTCATCATCGACGAGAAGGGGGAAGAGTAGATGGCCGAGCGCTACACCGCGAGCGACATCACCCTGATGGAGGGCCTGGAGCACGTCCGCAAGCGGCCGGGGATGTACATCGGCGGCACGGGTCGCGCCGGGCTGCACCACCTGCTCTGGGAGCTGGTGGACAACGCCGTGGACGAGGCCATGAACGGCTACGCCAGCCACATCCAGGTCATGCTGCACCGCAACGGGCGCAGCGCCACCGTGATCGACAACGGCCGCGGCATCCCCACGGACATCCACCCCAAGCACAAAAAGAGCGCTCTGGAGCTGATTCTCACGAACCTGCACTCGGGCGCCAAGTTCGAGCAGGGTTCCTACGTGACCTCTGGCGGTCTGCACGGCGTGGGGGCCAGCGTGGTCAACGCCCTGTCCAGCTCCCTGGTGGTGCAGGTGCGCCGCGACGGCAAGGAGTGGCACCAGGAGTACAGGCGCGGCAAGCCGCGCGGCGCCGTGCGCCTGGTGGGCCCGGCGCGCGGTTCGGGCACGCGCATCCGCTTCACGCCCGATCAGAAGATCTTCGGCGAGCGCTCCTTCGATCCTGACAAGGTGCGCGAGCAGCTGGACGTCAAGGCCTACCTGAACCCCGGCTTGCGCGTGGTCCTGCGCGACGAGGCGCGGGGCGTCAACCGCGAGCTGCGCCACGAGGGCGGGCTGAAGGACTACCTCGAGCACCTCGTCAAGCGCGGCAAGCAGCAGGCCATCCTGGCGGAGTCCTTCCACCTGGAGCGCAGCGACCAGGGCGTGCGCAACGGCGGAGGGCTCTTGCTGCCCGTCAAGACCTCCATCGCGCTCACCTGGACCGAGAGCCCGCGGGAGAGGGTGCTCTCCTTCGTCAACGGCATCCCCACCGACGACGGGGGCACGCACGAGCAGGGGCTGCGCGACGCCGTGGTCAAGGCGGTGCGCAACTACGCCGACACCCACGACAAGCTGCCCCGCAACCTGAAGGTCTCGGCCGAGGACATCCGCGAGGGCCTGGTGGCCATCGCCAGCATGTTCCTGGTGGAGCCCCAGTTCCAGGGTCAGACCAAGGACAAGCTCAACAACCCCGAGACCCGTGGCCAGGTGGATGGCATGCTGCGGCCGGCCCTGGAGCAGTGGCTGCACAACAACGGCACGGCGGCCGACGCCATCGTGGCCCGCGCCATCCAGGCTACCAGGGCGCGCCTGGCTTCGCGCCAAGCTGTGCAGAAGGTGCGGCGCAAATCGGCCGTTCGGCGCCTGAACCTGCCCGGCAAGCTGGCGGACTGCGCGTCCTCCGATCCCAGTGTCAGCGAGATCTTCATCGTCGAGGGCGACAGCGCCGGGGGATCCGCCAAGCAGGGTCGTGACCGCGAGACGCAGGCCATCCTGCCCCTGCGGGGCAAGGTGCTGAACGCCGAGCAGGCCCCAGCGGCCAAGGTGCGCGCCAACAACGAGCTGAACGACGTGGTGCTGGCTCTGGGCTGCGGTGTGGGCAAGGACCTGGATCTGTCCCGCCTTCGCTACCACCGTGTGATCCTGTTGATGGACGCCGACAGCGACGGGCACCACATCGCCACGCTGCTGCTGACCTTCTTCTACCGCTACCTGCCAGGGCTCATTCATGCCGGTCACGTCTACCTGGCGCAGCCGCCGCTGTACCGCATCAGCGGTGGCAAGCGCACCTGGTGGGCGGCGGATGACCGCCAGAAGGAGCGCATCCTGCGCAAGCTGCCAGCACGGGTCAAGCCCGAGATCATGCGCTTCAAGGGCCTGGGAGAGATGATGCCGCGCACGCTCTTCGAGACCACCCTGGATCCCCGGCGGCGGCGCCTGCTGCAGGTGCGCATCCCCGAGGGCAAGCGGGCCGACACCGAGCGCGTCATCAGCAACCTGCTGGGGCGCGATCCGCGCGCCCGCTACGTGGAGATCATGGAGCGCGCTGCCGAGGTGGAAGAGCTGGACGTGTAGTTTCTGTGGAGAGGGAGGGCCGCGCTTGTGCCTCGTCGAGCCATGGGCCAGACTGATCGCGTCCATGCAATCCCGAGGTGCCTCGATGTCGAGCTTGCTCATGGTCCTGCTGGCTTGCAACGCCCCGGAGGTCGAAGACAGCCAGCCTGCCGCCGACGACACGGGGCGGACTGGAACGCACGACTCCGATCCGCCCGATACCTCAGATCCGCCTCCGGACACCGGTGAGAGCGGCGAAGCCGAGGACAGCGACCCGCTGGACACCGGCGAATCCAAAGACGCCAGCGACAGCGGCGACACGGGCGGCTGGGGAACGGGGGGCTCCGGGGGCTCCACGGGAACGGGCGACAGCGCCGTGGGCGGCTGCAGCTACGCCTACCACGTGCCCGAGTGCGCCCTGGACGCGGCGCCCATGGCCGTGGTCTACAGTCAGCACGGCTCAGGCGGGCGCGGCTATATGATGGTCCAGCAGTGGCAGCCCACGGCCGACGACCACTGCTTCATGGTCATCGGCCAGGACTCCGAGACGCAGAGCAGCTGGAACACCTCGGGGGATGTGACTTGCTTCAGCACCATCGCCGAAGAGGTGGAGGCGCTCTACGACATCGACACGCGGCGGCGCTACCTGAACGGGCACTCGGCGGGGGGGCACTGGACCTGGGTCATCGGGCTCTACAACAGCGACTGGTTCGGCGGCCTGGCTCCCACCTCGTCCACCATGTACTACGCCAAGGACTGGGGGATCTGGCCGGACCAGGTGGGCCGCCCCATCCCGGTGCACATCTCCCACGGCACCGCCGACACCGTCGTGCCCTACTCCTATGCCGAGTCCGCCTACGAGACCTTGAGCGCCGCCGGTTGGCCCGTGGAGCTGTACACCATCAAGGGGGGTGACCACTTCTCGCTGCCCGGCGCGGAGGAGGAGGCCTGGAACTTCCTGGAGGCCAACCACCCGGACCAGTGATCGCCCGCACCTCGGCTTTCTTCGCCTCTCCGCGTCTGCCCTGGCTGGCGCTTGTGCTGGTCTGCCTGCTGGCGTCGCCGGCGCTCTTCGGCGGCCTGGCGGCGGACGATGTCATCCAGCGCGCCAAGCTCGACCAGACGCCGCTGCTGCCGGGGCTGGGCGCGCCCATGCAGGAGTACTTCGCCTTCATCCCGGCAGAGCGCCGACAGGCCATGGTGGACGCGGGCATCCTGGCCTGGTGGAGCCATCCGCAGCTGCGCCTGTCCTTCTTTCGCCCCTTCTCGGTCACCACTCACCAGCTGGACCACGCCCTCTGGCCAGATCTCTTCCCCCTGCAACACGCCTGGAACCTGCTCTTCTTCGGCGTGCTGCTCTTTCTCGTCCACAGGTTGTTCTTGCGCCTGTCGCCCGGGGCCGCGGCTGCCGGGCTGGCCACGGCCCTCTTCGCCCTGGAGGACAACCATGCCTTGCCCCTGGCCTGGCTGGCCAACCGCCACGCGCTGATCACGGCCGTGGCAGGGGTAGTGGCCCTGTCGCTGCACCAGCGCTGGCTGCGTCGCGGGGGAGCGGGTCGGCTGCTGGCGGCCGCAGCGGTCTACGCGCTGGCCTTGCTCTGTGGCGAGGCCGCCCTGGGGGCGCTGGCCTACGTGGCGGCCTCGCAGCTCGTCCTGGACAAGCGAGGCACCTGCGGAGCGAGGCTGCTGGCGTTGGCGCCCTACCTGCTGGTCACCGCCGCCTGGGGACTGCTCTACAGCAGCCTGGGTCACGGCGCCGTGGGCTCCGGGCTCTACCTGGATCCGCTGCGCGAGCCCTTCAGCTTCGCGCTGGCCTTGCCGGAGCGCTGGGCGCTGATGGTCGCCTCGCAATGGTTCCAGCTGCCCGTGGATTTCTGGTTCGCCCTGCCGCGGCTGCACCAGCTGGTGCTGGCAGTGGCCGCCACGGCAGGCTGCGGCGCGCTCTTGCTGCTCTTGCTGCCCCTGCTGCGCCGGGACGAGCTGGCTCGCTTCTGGGCCCTGGGCATGTCCCTGGCCGTCGTACCGCTCTGCGCGTCGGTGCCCATGGATCGCGTGCTGCTCTTTGCCGGCCTGGGGGCCTGCGCCTTGCTGGCCTGCCAGGTGCGAGCGCTGGGCTGGCTGGAAGGGGAGGGTGGAGGCCTCCGACTGGGCCGTGCGGGCGCTTTGGCGCGCGGGCTGACGCTGATCCTGCTGCTGGCGCACCTGCTGCTGGCCCCCCTGGCCCTGATCTTGCGGGTGGCGAGCTTCCCGCTCCTCTTCGGCGAGACCATGGCGGCGGGATCGCGCCAGGCGCCCGACGACGCGCAGCTGGCGGAGCAGGTGCTGGTCTTCGTCAACGGCTTCGACACCAACACCTGCTTCAGCCTGCCCTTCATTCGCGAGCACGATGGCGGCGTCGTGCCTCGGCGCACCGTGCTGCTGGCGCCCGCCCTTGAGCCCAACGAGGTGCAGCGACCGGACGCCCGCAGCCTGCGCATCAAGCCCGATGGGGGCTTCTTGGCCAACCCGGCCGATCGCTTCGCGCGCAGCACGGACGCACCCTTCGTCGCTGGGCAGCGCCTGTCGCTACCGGACTACGAGGTGCTGGTGGAGGAGCTGAATCCCCGGGGTCTGCCGGCCTCGGTGCTCTTCCGCTTCCGGGAACCGCTGGATGGGGGGCAATACCGCTGGGTCTACTGGCGCCAGGGGCGGGTGGAGCCCTTCCCCATGCCCCAGGTGGGGGGGAGCGTTCGCCTGGAGCTGTCCATGCCGACGGGGTGGGGAGGGTTTGGAGAGTTGAGGGAGTGAGCCCAGCAGCGTTGCCGTCCCATCAACGCATGATCTCGATCTGGATCGGTGAGTCCACATCGATCTGGGGAATGCCGCGATAGCTCTCGATGTCACCGGTGACACAGAGGTAGCGCCCGTCGTAGACCTCGAGGGGGGGGCCTTTGAAGGCCTCCCAGCTCTCCCTCCAGACCACCACCGTGAACACGTGGTTGGGAAAGGCCTCTTCCAGGTTCAGAAAGCTGGGCCCGCCGCGTGACACGTCGGCGTACCTGGCGCTGGCCACCTGCCCGCAGACCGTGCCCGCCGTACCCACGTGCTCGCCGGCCTGCCGCGCGGGGATGCGATCCCCGATGCTGGGATCCAGTACCTCGGCGCTGGCCATCTCGGCGGGTCCGATGCGCTCGGGCGCCACGTAGTGCTGGCTGCAGGCCACGGCCCCAAGAAGCGGTGCCAGGCGGTGCGCCATGGGAGCCCGGTTCCTCTAGGGGGCGGGCGGCGCGGCTCCACCCCGCACCGCATTCCAGGTCCCGATGACCTGGTCCACGGCCTGGTCCAGGGTGAAGGCGGCGGTGTTGAGCACCAGGTCGTAGTGCTCGGCGGCGTCCAGGTCCATCTTGAAGTAGGTCTCGGCAAAAGCCCGGCGCTCTTCCCGCCGGCGCATGACGAGCATCTTGGCCCTGGTGGAGGAGACACCCAGGAACTCGGCCAGGCGCGCCACGCGGTGCTCCAGCGGGGCCACGACGCGTACGCGCAGGCAGGCCTCCGGAGGCAGGATGAAGTTGGCACCGCGACCTACTATCAGGCCCCCTTCGCCGTCGGCGATCTCGCCCACCACGGCGATCAGGGAGTGCAGGTAGGCGTCGGGCTGCAGGTGACGCTGGCGCTCGCTGCGCTCGGAGAAGAGCTTGCGCTGGGCCACGATGGCCTCCAGCCACTCATCCCAGGCCGAGTGCCCCTTCTCGTCGCGGCTCTCAACCGACTTGGGATCGGCCTTGGCCCGGTCCGCCACCTTGCGGATGATCTCGCGGTCCCAGTAGCGCAGGCCCGTGCCCTGGGCCACGCGCCCGGCCACCAGCCTGCCGCCGCTGCCAAGCTGGCGGGAGAAGGTGATCACGCGGATGCCCGCGTCTTTGGGTGCCGTGTCGGCGTTGCGCCACTTCTCGTACTGCTCGTCGAGGAGGCGCTCCATGCTGGGAGTCATGATGCTCATCGGGCCCTCACGCGCTGCTTGGCGGCCGTCTTCGGCCGAGGTGGCACCTAACCGCGTTGGGCGAAGCGGGCAGGCAGTGGCGAGAAAGGGCTGCGCTTCACGGAAGATCCGCGGCGCAGTTCTCCTCGGTCTGGTCGTCCCAGTCGGACAAGGCGTTCAGCAAACTGCGTTGGATTCCCTCGTCGGCGGTGGTGCCCCAGGCGCCGAAATCCGCCTCGCGCCACAGGGCGTAGACGTGCAGGATCTCGCCAGGGCTGCGCTCGTAGAAAGCCTCGACCTGGTAGTCCTGGTCCATGGATTTGCCGACGCCTTCTTCGAACTCGGCGGGCTGGTCGATCCAGACACGCGAGAAGAGCATGGCCCCGAAGGGGGTTCGCTGCTCGTCCGATGCGGGCAGGTAGCGCAGGCCCCCCTGCAGGTGCGACCGGTAGCTGTCGCCCAGGATGGTGGCCGTGTAGCTGACCTGCCAGGTCAGGAAAGGGATCTCGCGATCCTGGTAGGCCTGCAGGTCTGAGCTGTAGGCGCGGGCGTAGCTGTCGTAGTTGCCCGGGTAGAGATCGTCCTGCCGGAGATCGTAGAGAATGGGCTCCAGAGTCTCGAGCGTGCAGCTGAAGGGCCGCGCCAGGTACAGGCCCTGGGCGGCGCCTGCGTCCTGGCCGGCGCGCACCAGGGAGGCCTCGTCATCGGATAGCGAGGAGATGGCGCCGTCGATGGTCTCGTCCAGGCTGTCCGCACCGAGCTGCTCGTGCAGGTCGACTACCGTGGCTGCCAGCTGTTCGTCGCTGGCGTGCGGGTAGCCCTGCCAGAGCGCGTGCAGCAGATCGTCCAGGTCCGCCGGAGCCTGCTCCACGTCCTTGCAGGCCGCCAGCAGCGGGAGAAAAACGAGGACGGTGCGCAGCAAGCTGCCCTCCTGGAGGCGCAGGATGCATTATGCCTAGCCCACCGCCAGCGGGGAGCGCCAGCGCAATCCACGTATCACCTCGTCAGGGGACGCCCCCATGCGCCACCAGCACCGCGCCGTCATCCAGCACCTGCGTGGCCACGAGCACATCCACCCCGGCGGACCCGCCGAGACCGAGGCGCTCTGGCTGCAGCTGCAGCTGCCCCGCGCCGCACGCGTGCTGGACCTGGGCTGCGGCTTCGGCGGGGCGGCGCGCTGGCTGCGAGACCAGGCGGGCGCACGGGTGATCGGGCTCGACGTGGAGCGCGAGAACTGCCTGCGCTGCAGGCGCGTCCGGCCACCCCTGGCCGTGCTGCGCGCCGATGCCTGCCGGCCCGCGCTGCGCGCCCGCAGCTTCGACGGCGCGCTCTGCTGGTGCGTGTTGGGCTACGTCCGGCGCAAGGCTCTGCTGCTCGGCGAGCTGCGGCGCCTGCTACGCCCCGGGGGGCGCTTCGGCGCGGACGTCTACACGGTGCTCGATCCGCAGCGCTATTGCGCGCGGCCCGCGGGCATGGCCCATGTGCTCCCCGCCGCCGCCTACCGCCAGCTCTTCGCTGGGGCCGGCCTGCAGCTGCTGCGCGAAGAAGACCTCAGCGCTCAATACCGCGCCGATTACGCCGCTTTCCTCGAAGATGCCTCGCGACGCCGCGAGGAGCTGGCCCAGCACTTCGGCAGCGCCCTGGCGGAAGACGCCCTGGAGCGCTTCGAGGCCAACATCCAAGAGGTGCTGCAAGGGCGCAAGGGGGGGATGCGCTTCGTGGTGCAGAGGCCAGGTCGGCTCCGGGGTCAGCGTTCCCTTGTCAGCGTGATCTCCAGCTCGGGTTCACCAGGGATCACGGCGAAGAGCTCGTCGTCGAAGCGATAGATGCCGCTGGGCAGCAGCCCGCGGTACTCCTGCTCCGAGGAGATGCGTTCCGCCGCCTGGTTGATGACGGCGCGCTGGTCCGGCGCGAAGGGCAGCTGGTCGGCTTCCAACACGGCGCTGCTGCGCTTGCTGCGCAGCCGCACGGGACCGTAGCTCTGCTCGATGTCGTTCAGCCACTGAACCACTTCGAGGTTCGAGCTCAGAGCATGGGCGGCCGCCAGCCGCTGCCTGACCTCGGCGATCTTGCCCAGGGAGCGCCCTGACTGGGCACCCAGCAGGTAGTCCTCCTCAGTGATCACGACGCCCTCGGACGCGGCCAGCTCCTCCAGATCCAGGAATGCTTTCTCCACGCCCTTCCAGGCCGTGCGCTTGGCGAGGTGACGCATCTCGTTCGTCAGTTGGTTGTGTCGGCCTACGGCCTCGGCCGCCGCTCCGGCCTCTTGCTCCCCTGTGTCAACCAGCTCCTGTCTGGCCTGCTCCACCTGTGGCAGATGCAGCCAGCGATGCATGCTGCCGGCGCTGACCCGGGAGCTGCCGTGGCGGCTGAGGAAATCCGCCAGCACCGCCTGGCGATCCGCCTGCGCGGCAGGCAGGGCGGCCCAGGCCCGCTCCACCTCGGCCGCCAGGTCCAGCTGCGCCTGGTCGAGCTGCAGGTGGCGCAGCTCCACCAGGTGGCGCGAGACCTGGCGCAGGATGCCGGCCAGGCCCGGGGCTGATTCCCAGCCATGGGACAGTACCAGCTCGTCTTCCAGGCCCAGGATCTGGGGCTGCTGCGGCTGCCTGCGCTGGCTGCTGGCGAGGGTGCTTCGCACGTGGCCGAGCGCTTCGGGAGCCGTGATGTTGCCGTCGCCGTCGTCGTCCGCCCAGCCCCGCAGGGCGCCCAGCAGCAGGTAGCTGAAGGCCGGCCTGTCCCAGCCCAGCAGGGAGCCGGCCTGCTGGCGCGTCCTGGCCGCCAGCAGCACGGTGCTACGCTCGGGAATCAGCGGTTTGAAAGCTGGCATCACGGGTACCAGCTCGCAGCCCGCCATGTCCAGGGAGCGGTGGCGATCGTCGAAGCTGGTGTCGAGCACCAGCAGGTTGCGCTGCTGCTGGCCAATCTCGAGCAGGTCGAAGAGTTCGCCCAGGGAGAGCCCCAGACCGAGGACGCTGGTGGCGTTGGGCTCGACATCGGCCGCCAGCAGCAGGGCGTCCTGCCCGTCACAGCTCGGCAGCCCGTGGCCGATGAACACGAACCAGAACAGCCCTTCCGCGCCGACCTCGAAGGCCAGCTCCGCGGCGGCGTTGGCGATGGCGGCGCGCGTGGCGGCGCCATCTTGCAGGTAGCGCAGCTGCGTATCGGGCAGCCACATGTGCTGCTTGGCGTAGACCACCCAGTCCCGGCCGTTGGTGGCTGCGCCAGGCAGGTCGGGCAAACTGGCGTAGTCCTCGATGGCGACGATCAGCGCCACGTCCTGGGGGCGGGGCTGGACCGAGGAGGCGGGCAGCGAGAGGTCGGGCCAGCCGGGAGAGGGCTCAGCGGCAGCGACGGATAGCGGAAGGAACAATGCGAGGGAGGGGCCGGCCATAGCGCGCCTGACGGAACTTAGTTGCCGATGGAGATCAGCTCCACGTCGAAGACCAGCATGCCGGCCGGACGCCCGGGCTTGTTCTGGTAGGCCAGCTCCACCGGGATCCACAGGCGGCGCTGCTCGCCCTCGACCATCAGCTGCAGGCCCTCGGTCCAGCCGGCGATGACGCGGTTCAGCGGGAAAGTGGCCGGCTCTCCGCGGGTCACCGAGCTGTCGAACATCTCGCCGTCGGTGGTCCAGCCCGAGTAGTGTACCGTGACCTTGCTGGTGGCCGCAGGGTGGGCGCTGCCCGTGCCGGCCTTGAGCACCTTGGAAGCGAGCCCGCTGGCGGTCTTCTCGGAGTCGGTCGGGGGCGCGGCCACGTCGGCGGGCACCTGGGGCGGCTCGGGGGTCTTTTCGAAGCTCAAGAGCTCCACGTCGAAGACCAGCATGCCCGCCGGGGCGCCTGGGCGGCCCTTGTAGGCGAGATCCTCGGGGATCCAGAGGCGACGCTTCTCGCCCGTGACCATCAGCTGCAGGCCCTCGGTCCAGCCGGCGATGACGCGGTTCAAGGGGAAGCTGGTGGGCTCGCCGCGGGTGACCGAGCTGTCGAACATCTCGCCGTCGGTGGTCCAGCCCGTGTAGTGGACGGTCACCTTGTCCTGGGCCGCTGGGTTTTCCTGGCCGCTGCCGGCCTGCAGGACCTTGGAAGCCAGCCCGGAGGGCAGCAGCTCGGCATCTGCCGGCGCGGCCGCCACGTCGGCTGGGGCGGGGACAGTGCTGGGGGGCGTGGGCTCAGGCTCGGCCTTCTTCTCGGGAGTCTTCTCCGCCTTTGCCGCCTCGCGGGGCTGTTCATCGGCAGGGGGCGTCTCGCCGCTCTCACAGGCGAAGAGAGCGAGCAGGAAGGCGAACGTGCAGAGTTTGGGAGTACGCATGGGCGGCTGAATAACGCAGCCCCCATATGCCTGTCATACAAATCCCCCTGACCGTCCCGTTTCGCTGGCAAGAGATGCCAATTCGCGGTAAATGAGCCGCGCTCGGCCGCTTTGGCCGGGCTCCCCCGATCCCGAGCAAGGAGAGGCGCAAACCGATGTACAAGAGGCTTTTGTGGATCCTGGTCGCGCTATCGCTGGCGTCGCCCGCGCTGGCGGTGGACCTGAAGGGCCAGATCAAGGGTACGGTAGTCGATATCGACGATATGGGCGTGCCTGGTGCTGTGTTGATCGTCACCAGTCCCGAGCTGCAGGGGCAGGCGGGCGGCGAGAGCGACGCCGAGGGCCGCTTCCGCGCCGTGGGCCTGCCCCCGGGCAGCTACACCATCGAGGCCAGCAAGCCCGGCTTCCACAGCTGGGTCGCCAGCGATGTCTACGTGGCGGCGGGCGCCACCGTGACCCTGGATGTGGTGCTGCAGCTGGCCACGGCGGGCGAAGAGATCATCGTCGAGGCACAAGCCCCTGTGGTGGATGTCACGTCGTCCAAGACGGGCATGGTCCTCACCAAGGACATGATGCGTGACATCCCCAACGCGGGCCGCGACTATCAGTCCGCCATCTCCACCGCGCCTGGCGTGGTGGGCGGCGGCAACGCCAACATCCACGGCAGCTTCGACAGCTCCAACCAGTTCTACGTCGATGGCGTCAACAACACCGACCCCATGACCAACACCTTCTCGATGAACATGAACTTCGACGCCATCGAGGAGATCCAGGTCATCACGGGCGGCCTCGACGCCGAGTACGGCCGCTCCCTGGGCGGCGCGGTGAACGTGGTCACCCGCAGCGGCGGCAACGAGTTCGAGGGGGACGCCCAGCTGCTGTACTCCAGCACCGCCACCCATCTGTACAAAGAGATGCCCTGGGACGACAAGGACAGCTTCGAGTCGGCCGACCAGAGCCTGGCGGTCAACGTGGGGGGGCCCTTCATCAAGGACAAGCTCTGGTACTTCGCCAGCCTGCAGCTGAACTACTCGGTCAGCTCGGTCTCGATAGATCCCAGCGTCAACCGGCCCGAGCCCATGCTGCCGCGCAAGTGGAAGAGCGCATACGTCTTCGGCAAGCTCACCTGGAAGCCCAACCCCAACCACCAGATCTGGGTGCACGGGCAGCTGGACCCGACGGCCATCGACAACTCCATCCAGGATGTCTACACCCTGCGTAGCGGCGAGGAGTACTGGCGCCAGGGCGGTTGGCTCGCTTCGATGGGGCACGTCTGGACTCCGGGCTCCTCCAGCATCCTCGAGACCCAGGCCTACTACCAGACCAGCCACATCATCGTGGAGCCCCAGTGGGAGGACTGCGACGACTACAACGACTCGGTAGAGGATCCCGGCTACTGCACCGAGCAGGGCTTCTACGCCTGGGATCCGGACGGCTTCTCCGCGGGCATCGCGCCCTACGACTACTTGACCAAGCGGCAGCGCACCTCGCTCAACACCAAGTTCACCCAGTACGCCCACTTCCTGGGCGAGCACGAGTTCAAGCTGGGAGCCCAGGGCGAGTACATGGCCTCCTACACCATCCTGGAGCGGCTCGATGAGAATGGGTTGCCCTACTACAGCCACAGCGGCGATCCCACCGACATGGAGAGCTACGAGCCCTCCCAGCTCTACCTCTACGATACCGACCAGGAGTCCGATCTGGTCGGCCTGATGGGCAGCGCCTTCCTGCAGGATGTCTGGCAGCCCTGGCCGCGGCTCAGCCTGCGCCCAGGCGTGCGGCTCGATTTCACCCAGCTCCAGAACGACGCCGGCAAGACCGTCTTCCAGAGCGTCACCGTGGCCCCACGCTTCGGCGCCGCCTTCGACCTGACGGGCGATGGCCGCACCAAGCTCTTTGGCTACTACGGGCGCTTCTACGACACGGGCTTCCTCTACCTGGCCGACATCATGGCCGAGAACACCGGCGGTTACGGCATCTACTACGGTGACGGCGAGGGCGGCTGGGAAGAGGAGCCCGACTCCACCTCGGCCTCCCAGTTCCTGGTGCACGACGACCTGAACAACCCCTACTCCGACGAGTTCAACCTGGGCGTCATGCGCGACATCGGCGGTGGCTGGGGCATGGGCCTCACCTTCGTCTACGAAGAGAGCCACAACTTCTGGGAAGACGACGAGGTCAACCTGATCTGGAACGAAGACGGCACCGAGGTGATCGGCTACCGCAACGGCAAGAACCAGTTCGTCTTCCGCTTCCGCACCCCGGAAGAGCTCTACACCAAGTTCACCTCGCTGGAGCTCACGGCCACCAAGCAGTTCGACGAGCACTGGGGCTTCATCGGGTCCTACACCTGGTCCCGGGCCTACGGTACCCACGACGACCACGGCGCCACCTACCTGTACGACACCACCGAGAACCGCCAGTACGAAGAGGGCGTGCTCTCCTACGACATCCCCCATCACCTCAAGGTCTCCGGGTCCTACCGCGACGCCGAGGCCTGGAGCATCAGCGATCGCTTCGGCATGGGCTTCTTGGCCGGCTGGGATTTCTGGATGCGTTCCGGCTACCCCTACCGCAAGATCTACTACAACTCCTACTGGGGCGACTGGACCAACTACGGCGACGACGGCGACAACCCGGATCGCCTGCCAGCCTACTCCCAGCTGAACCTGAAGGCCGGCCTGACCCTGGCCATCGGGCGCACCACGTGGGACCTGACCGCCGAGTGCTTCAACGTGCTAGGCACGCGCACCGCTACCAGTGTCAACACGGCCTACGACGACGGTGACGGAGGCATCTACACCGACAGCGACGGAGACGTGTTCTACGGCCAGACCGTCTCCTACCAGTACCCCCGCTACTTCCAGTTCGGCCTCAGGGGAGAGTTCTGATGATGCGCTATTTCATTCTTCTGCCCATCGGCCTGTTGGCCTGCCACGAGCCCGAGGAAGGCATCGACCGCACCGTCCTGCGCGGAAACGCCAAGATCGTGCCCTATGCCACCGAAGAGATCGACAGCGAAAAGGTCGACAACCGCAGCCTGGACAACGCCGAGGAGCTGCCCAACCTCACCTACCGCTACATGACGGTGGCCGGGAACTTCAGCAAGTTCGCCGGGAGCATGGCCAGTGGTGACATCGACAGCTACCTGATCAACGCCGACGGCGACGGCGATCTGACGGTCACCCTGAGCTTCGAGACCGTCACGGGCAAGCTGGGCTCCGACGGCACCACCGCCTACCTCTACCTCTTCGACCTCGAGAGCGGCGATGAGGACTGCAGCTGCGAAGAGGAGTGCGTCAAGGACGCCTGCGACTGCGTCGAGACCTGCGAGCCCTCGGTCACCAGCTACGGCGGTGGCGATGGCATGGGCGGCGTCATCACGGTCTCGATCCCCGTGGTGGCCGGGGGCGAGTACGCCATCCAGGTCGAGGCCGCGGAATCCGACGAGGTCGACAGCCTGGACTACAGCCTGGCCATCGAGAGCCTGGTCCCCACTGACGACGACTTCATGGTGGGAGCCTTCCAAAACGGCGACGTCACGGAGCGGGGCAACCCGGTGGCCGGCGGCTCGGTCTTCGACTGGCAGTGGGACGAGACCGAGCTGGCCTGGATCGGGCGCTATGAGATGCTCTACTTCCGCACGGTGGAAAACGAGTACGATGCGGATGGCGCCGAGACCATCACCACGGTCGAGGGCGTGGACCAGGTCTACCTGCTGGGCGGCAGCTTCAACAACCTCAATGCCTCCATTCCCTCCGGCGCGCTCTTCTCCAGCGAGGCGCTGCAGGTGGACACCAAGACCGACGGCTACGAAGAGACGGTCATCGGCGACTGGGGCCTGGACACGGCCGAGGGCGAGGAAGAAGAGACCGACGACTACTACTACTACTACGACACCGGCGAGCCGGAGCCAGCCGAGCCCATCGATATCGGGCCCTTCGTGCTGGTGATCGACACGCTGATGCCCAAGGTCATCGGTTGGGAGTACACCGAGGAGGAGAACAACGACGTCGCGGTCGATGGCTCCACCTACAACCTGGTGATGGACGACATCGGCAACGCCAACGTGCTGCCGGCGCCCAGCGGCCCCGGCTTCGTGGATGTCATCTACGGTACGGCCAGCATCGTCTCCGCCTCCGCCGACTGGAACCACGACCCCGACATCTTCGCCCTCGAGGTCGAGGACGAGCTCGGCGCGTACATGGTCCTGACCTGGGAGGCCTGCACCGACGACCTCGACCTGCACCTGTACGATGTCAATGGCGAGCTCTGGGCCGTGTCCTGGTACGACTGTCCCGAGTACATCGACACCAGCGAGTGGAAGATGACGCTCACCCCGGGCACCTGGTATCTGGCTGTGCTGCCATGGTCCGGCGCCGTGGGCGATGCGGCCTACAACATGGAGCTGGAGTACTAGACCTTCCAGGGTTGGCGTGCCTCAGCGCGTCTCTAGCAGCGCTTCCAGCTTGCCCGCCAGCGCGGCTTCGCCGCGCTGGCGGGCGGCTTCGGCTTCGCTGCGGGCCAGCCAGAGGCGCCAGCGCTGGTCGGCCGCGGGCAGCTCCTCGCCGTAGATTCGCTGGTACTTGTCCAGCACCACGGACTGAAGGTCCTCCACGCAGGCCAGCTGCAACAGGGCCATGAACTGCGGCCCGCCGCGCTCGTCCGCCAGCCAGCGCGCGAAGCTGGCGGCGAAGACGTAGGTATTGCCGGTCAGGGGACCGTCGTAGGTGCGGAACTGACGGTCGGTCACCAGTCCCGAGAGGGGAGGCAGCGTGCCCTCGGCCAGCCAGCGGGCGGTCATGGTGTGCACGTGCTCGCCGGTCCAGTCGCGGATGGCCAGCTCTTCGGGGGGGTCGCCAGCGCCCCAGCCCCAGTTGCCCCAGCCCTCGGCGATGCCCTCTTCGAAGAGGGGCGGCGCTCGGTGGCCCGCCAGCTGGTAGGTCATCAAGTGCACCACCTCGTGCAGGTGGCGTGACGAGGCCAGCTGCAGCTGCTGCGCATCGCGGCGGATCAGGACGTTCGAACCAACGGCCTCTTGCGCCGCCTCGTTGGAGGGATGGACCAGGAACACGGCCGGGCCCTGGTAGTCCCGCTCCAGCAGGGCCTCCATCAGGGCCACGTGGGCCTCGCCGGTCTCCACGTGGAGGGCGATGGCCTCGGCGCCGGGGGCGGTCCAGATGAGGAAGTGATCGCTCCGCATGGCCAGCGTGAAGCCGCTGGCTGCGGGATCCTCCACCACGAAGCCCCAGCGCTCCTGCTCCGAGATGGGCTGGCAGGCGGGCCAGGCCGGGGCGGCCTGGACAGACGCGGGGGGCTGGGGGAGCGCGGGGGCGGGTTCGGGAGCGTGCGCGCAGGATGCGAGGAGAACGACCAGGAACGGAAGGGCGGGCATGGGCGCTCCAGCGGGGGTGGGTCTTTCCCCGATGTAGCACATGGTCCTATTTCTTGGGTGTCAGGCACTAGGGATTGATATTTTCTGTAGAAAATATCAATCCCTAGTGCCTGACACCTCTCGGACAGCTCCGGGCTGACACCTCCGGGCAATGATAGGTGCTGCGCCGGAGGAAAGCATGGACCGACCCAACCAGCTGCGTCGCGCCCTGGCGCCCATCGATCGCTTGCCCGGCTTCGCTCGGACCTGGGCCCGCTCCAAGGCATTGGGCAGCGTCGTGCCCTTCGTGGGCACGGGCGGCATCCACTGCGAGTCGCTGGGCGACGAGGGCGGGGTGTTCACCCTGGCCAACCGCCGCAAGGTGCGCAACCACATCAAGGGCGTGCACGCCGCAGCCACGGCCCTGCTGGCCGAGACCGCCACCGGCCTGGTCTTCGGCTGGCAGCTGCCCGACGACAAGCTGCCCCTGCTGAAGTCCATGAAGCTGGACTACGTGCGTCGCGCCGAGGGGAGCTTGCGCGCCGAGGCGCAGCTGGAACCCGAGCAGGTGGCGCAGATGGAGGCCCAGCCCAAGGGCGATGTGCGCGTAGCCGTCAGGGTGACCGACGAAGACGGGGAGGAGCCGGTGCGCTGCGAGCTGGTCTGGGCCTGGATCCCGAAGCGCCGCTGAGGTTCAACCTTCCTTGAGCCAGCGCGCCACCTCGGGGGCGTGGTAGGTCAGGATGATCTCGGCCCCGGCGCGGCGGATGGACGTGAGCACCTCCATGATGCCGCGGCGGCGGTCTATCAGGCCCTGCTTGGCAGCGAACTCGAGCATGGAGTACTCGCCGCTGACGTTGTAGGCCGCCAGGGGCAGCTCGGTGATCTCGCGCACCGCCCGGATCACGTCCAGGTAGGCCAGGGCCGGCTTGACCATCACCATGTCGGCGCCCTCCTCGATGTCGGCCAAGACCTCTTTCAGGGCTTCGCGCACATTGGCCGGGTCCATCTGGTAGCCGCTGCGATCCCCGAAGCCGGGAGCAGAGCCGGCCGCGTCGCGAAACGGGCCGTAGAAGGAGCTGGCGTACTTGGCGGCGTAGGAGAGGATGGCCACCTGGTCCAGGCCGGCCGCGTCCAGGCCTTCGCGGATGGCTGCCACGCGCCCGTCCATCATGTCGCTGGGGGCGACGATGTCGGCGCCGGCCTGGGCCTGGGACACGGCCGTGCGCACCAGCAGCTCCAGGCTGGCGTCGTTGATCACCTCGTGGCCCTCGACGTGGCCGCAGTGTCCGTGGGAGGTGTACTCGCACATGCAGACATCGGCCATCAGCAGCAGGGGCAGCTGCCGGGCCTTGATGGCCCGCAGGGCGCGCTGCACGATGCCGTCTTCGGCGTAGGCCTGGCTGCCCTGGGGGTCCTTCTGCGCTGGGATGCCAAAGAGCAGGATGGCCTTCAGGCCCGCCTCGGCCGCCTTCTCGGCCTCATCAGCCAGGGAGTCCACCGTGTGACGCCACTGGCCGGGCATGGAGCCGATGGGCTCGGGCTGGGAGGAGAGCTCCTGCACGAAGAGGGGGTAGACCAGGTCGTCGACGCGCAGGTGGGTCTCGCGCACCATGTCGCGCAGCATGGAGCTGCGACGCAGGCGCCGCGGGCGGTGGACGGGAAACATGGGACCTCCAGGGATCAGGGTTCGAAGCGGTAGCCCGCGCCGCGCACGGTCAGGATGTGGCGCGGGTTGCGGGGATCGGGCTCGAAGAGCCTGCGCAGGCGCAGCAGGAAGTTGTCCACGGTGCGCTCGGAGGGGGAGGCGTCCATGCCCCAGACCTCCTCCAGGATGTCGGCCCGCGAGACCACGCGGCCGCCGGCGCGCGCCAGGAGCTCCACGATGGCGCCTTCCTTCTCGGTCAGGATCACAGGACCCTCGTTGCTGCTGGCCTGACGCGTCTCCAGGTTCAGCGCGTAGGCGCCGATGCTGACCAGGCGGTCGGCGGGCAGCACGCGCTCGGCCCTGGCGCGGCGCACCAGCGCGTTGACGCGGGCGATCATCTCGGCCACGTCGAAGGGCTTGGGCAGGTAGTCGTCGGCGCCCAGCTCAAGGGCCCTGACCTTGGAGGGAACGTCGGAGAGTGCGGTGAGCATCAGTACCGGTGATCCGACACCCTGCTCCCGCAGGGCCTTCAGCAGCTGGAAACCGTCCATGCCTGGCAGGCCCACGTCCAGCAACAGCAGGTCGAAGTGGGAGGTGGTGGCCTCTTGCAGCGCGCTGGGACCATCCTTGCACCAATGCACGCGATGGCCCTCGCTCTCGAGGTTCATGCGCACCATGGTGCCCACCAGGGAATCGTCCTCGGCCAACAGGAATCGGCTCATGGCGCCACCTCTTCGGGGGCTGAAGGGAGGGTCAGGGTGAAGCGACTCCCTTTACCGGGACCGTCGCTGTCCGCAACGAGCTCGCCGTTCATCCGTCGCGCCAGGGCGCGGGCGATGGACAGGCCCAGCCCCGTGCCGTGCCGCACCGCTTCCCCTGGCTTCATGCGCCGGCGGAAGGGTGCGAAGAGCGCCTCGGCCTGTTCGGGGGGAAACCCGATGCCCTGGTCCTGCACCGAGATGGCCAGCATGGCGCCTTCTCGCAGCACCCGCAGCAGCACCAATGGCTCGTCGCCCCCGTACTTCAGCCCGTTGTCGGCCAGGTTCTCGAGCACGATGCGCAGCATGTCCGCATCAGCCAGTACCCTGGCAGCGGACTCCTCCAGCTCCCAGGACAGCTGTATGGCTTCCGGGCGATCCGCCAGCGTGCGCCGGCGGTGGTCCAGGAAGGCCGCCAGGGCCGGGCGCAGATCCACGGACTGCACCTGCAGCTGGTGGTGGCCGGAGCGCAGGCGGCCCGCGATCAGCACGTTCTCGATGCCGTGCTCCAGGCGCTCCACCTCTTTCAAGCCTAGATCGAAGAGGTGGGCCTTGGCGTCCTCAGGCACGCGGCCGGCGGAGAGGGTCTGCAGCAGGGACTTGATGCCCGCCAGGGGGGTCTTCATCTCGTGGGTGATGGTGGAGATGAAGCCCTCCATGCGCTGCAGGTGGCGGCGCTCCTGCCGCAGCAGGCGCATCAGCATCAGGGTGCAGACCCCCAGGGCGAAGAAGAGCAGGCTGCCCTCGCCGGCCACCATCAGGCGACGCCGGGCCAGCTTCTGATCCAGGGCTGCCACCAGCTGCGGGTCGGGCCGAACGGCGAAGTCCGGATGTCGAGGCGCGGCGGCCACCGCCAGGTCCCCGTCGCGCACCCGCTCGACCGGGATCAGCTCCAGGGGCACCGCTCCGGGCACAGGACCTGCCACGGGCTGCACATCGCCATGGCCCAGCAGTCGCGCCGCCAGCCGCGCCTCGTGGCGCAGATCGTTGAGCCCGGCCTGCCGCTCAAGCTCGATGGCCCGGTTCAAGAAGATGGTCCACCAGATGCCCAGGGCGATGGCCACGGGCAGGGTGATGGCGAAGAGCAGGTTGGCGCTGGGCAGGCGGGACATTGGGCGGAATGCGGCAAAGGACGCCGACCAGCTATCCGCTTGGAGCGGCGAATGCCGCCGCTGTTCACCCTCAATGCCAGCCCTGCCACGTCGGCGCTTGTCATGGATGCGGTGTTGTCTTACAATTCATGTAGGAATCACGGAGGAGAGCCCATGAAGGCTGTCGTCACCACCAAGGGCCAGGTGACCATCCCCAAGGCGCTGCGCGACAGCCTAGGCATCCTGCGCGGGACGGTGCTCGATTTCCGCGAGGAATCCGGGCGGCTGATCGTGTGCAAAGCCACGATCGAGGATCCCGTCGCCGCGGTGCGGGGCGTGCTGGTGGATTCCAGGAGCAGCGACGAGATCGTCGCCGAGCTCAGGGGTTCGGTATGATCACGGCGGTCGACACGAATGTCCTGGTGGACATCTTCCGCGACGATCCGCGGCACGGCAGCGGCTCGGTCAGCGCCATGCGCGCCTGCCTGCAGCAGGGCGCGGTGGTGGCCTGTGAGGCCGTCTGGGCGGAGATCTGCTCGCTCTTTCCAGGTGGGGATGGGCCGCAGGTGCTCGGTCGGCTGGGTGTGCGCTTCGAACCCATGAACGAGCTGGCGGCCACGACAGCGGGAGGGCTCTGGGCCGCGTATCGCGCGTCAGGCGGACCGCGAAAGCGTGTGGTGGCGGATTTCCTCGTGGGTGCGCATGCCATGGAGCAGGCCGACCGCCTGTTGACCCGCGATCGGGGATTCTACCGTCGCTACTTCGACGGTCTGCTCATCGAGGATCCCTCAGAAAGCTGAGGCCGATCGCTGCGCTGCAGCCAACGCGTCCGCTGCGTTCACGCCTGCCGCGCCTCAATGCAACGCCAGCTCTGCCAACGTCTCCGCCAACACGCGGACCTGCTGGTCGCTGTGGGCAGCCGAGAGGAAGAGCAGCTCGTAGGCCGAGGGCGGCAGGTAGATGCCCCGCTCCAGCAGGGGGCCGTGCATGGCGTTCAGGCGCTCGATGGCATCGGCATCGATGCCGCTGGCGCTGCGCGGCAGGGGCTGGTCGGCCAGATGCAGCCAGATCAAGGAGCCGATGCGACGCCAGCGCAGCAGGGGCAGCTCGGCGGCGGCGCGGGCCATGGCGCTGTCGAAGACCTGGCCCAGCCGCTCCAGCCGCCGGTAGACCTGGCCATCGGCCAGCAGGTCCAGGGTGGCCTGGCCGGCGGCCAGGGAGACCGGGTTTCCCGACAAGGTGCCGGCCTGGTACACGCCGCCCAGGGGAGCCAGGGACTGCATGATCTCGCGCGAGCCCGCCAGAGCCCCCACGGGCATGCCGCCGCCGATGATCTTGCCCAGGGTGATGATGTCGGCCGGGATGTCCAGGCCGTCGCCGTAGCCGCCGAAGCGCAGGCGGAAGCCGGAGATCACCTCGTCGAAGATCAGCAGCGCGCCGTGCTTCGAGCACAGCTGGCGCAGCTGCCGCAGCCAGGCGGGGCGCTGCTCCAGCAGGCCGTTGTTGCCGGGCAGGGGCTCCACGATGGCCGCTGCCAGCTGGTCGCCATGGGCTGCGAAGGCCTCGTCCAGGGCCTGCTCGTCGTCCAGGGGCAGCACGATGGTCTGGGAGGCGAAGGCCGGGGGAACGCCCAGGCTCGACGAGGTGCCGAAGGTGGCCAGGCCCGAGCCGGCCTGGACCAGCAGCGAGTCGGAGTGGCCGTGGTAGCCGCCATCGAACTTGAGGATGGCGGGCCGGCCCGTGACCCCGCGCGCCAGCCGGATGGCGGTCATGACAGCCTCGGTGCCCGAGCTGACGAAGCGCAGCTGCTCCATGGTGGGGAAGGCGCCCAGGATGCGCTCGGCCAGGTCGATCTCCCGCCGGCAGCAGGCCCCGTAGGAGAGGCCATCGACAGCTGCCTCTCTGACCGCCTCCAGCACGGAAGGATGGGCGTGACCCAGGATCAAGGGGCCCCAGGACAGGCAGTAGTCCACGTACAGGTTGCCGCTCTCGTCCGTGAAGCCGCTGCCAGCTGCGCTGCGGAAGTAGATGGGTGTGCCGCCGACGCTGCGGAAGGCGCGCACCGGGCTGGACACGCCGCCGGGCATCAGCTGGCAGGCGCGGGTGTAGAGTTCTTCGGAGGCTTTGAGATCCATGGCAGCTCCCTGTTCAGGGGGCTGCCCTTATCGCCCGTGCTGCGCTTGTCCATTCGACGACCCGGTCTGCGCCAGCCTAGGACCACGAAAAGGCGCGATCCCGTTGCTGCCTCACAGAAACCATGCCAAGATGGCACTATGGCTACCAATATGGAACGAACAGTTACCATCGACGCCGCCGGTCGGCTTGTCATACCCAAGCCGCTGCGCGACAGGCTCCGCCTGGAGGCCGGCACCCGCTTGTTCATCTCCGAGGAGGAGGGTCGCCTGGTGCTGTCCGTCGAGCGCGCGGAGCCGCGCCTGGCGGACCGGGACGGTTTCCTCGTTCTCGAGCTCGAACCCAAGGCGGTGAGCGCTGCCGACGTCCGGGACGTGAGAGAGGAAAGGATGCGCGAGCTCGTGAGCTACGCCCTCAGAACATGAAGGTCCTCTTCGACACTTCGGTCGTCGTCGCCGGTACATTGGCAGGGCACGTGCACGAGCGGCGCGCGCAACCATGGCTCGCCGCTGCCCATGAAGGGCTGATCGAGGCCTTGATCTCGTACCACGGTCTGGCCGAGACCTGGGCGACCCTCTCGGCGCTGCCCGTGGAACCGCGCATCCCGCCGGCGAGCGCGCTGCGGCTGGTACTGCGCCTGCGCGACCGGATGAGGCCCTGCGACCTCCCTTGGAGTGTCTACGAGCGGGCCCTGCAGCGCTGCAGCGACCGCGGGTTGCGCTCCGGTTCGGTCTACGACGCCCTGCACCTGCTCACTGCGGAGCACTGGGGTGCCGCGGTGCTGCTCACATTCAACAGCAAGCACTTCCTGCGCCTGGCGGGTCCCGACAGTCCACGCATCCTGGTCCCTTCAGACCCTCCGGGGTTGGGGGCATTGGCAGAGATGCAGTCAGGCTGAGCGCTCCACCATCTGCAGGTGGGCACCCTCCAGGGCATGGGCCCACGCCTCCAATCCGCGCTCGCTCTCGGTGACCTCTGGGATGCCCAGCTCCAGGCAGGCGCGCTTCGTGGTGGGTCCGATGGCCAGGAAGGGGCAGGTGCGCATCCAGGGCAGCGCCCGGCAGAGCCGCCTGACGGCGGAAGGTGAGGCGACGAAGACCGCGGCCACGGGGAAGGGCTCCAGGTCGGGGATGGGCGGCGCGTAGTTCTGGTAGACCTGCAAGGCCTGGAAGGGACGAGCGGCTTTTCTGAGGGCCGGCTCCAACCCACCGCCCACCTGGTCGCCCCGAAGTACCGCGATCTGCGCGCTGGCTGGGAGCTCCGCCATCAGGGCCGCTGCCAGGGCCTGGCCTGTAGGAGGATCGGCCACCAGGTCGGCCTCGTGCCCGTGGCGACGCAGTTCATCAGCCGTGGCAGGCCCCACCGCCGCCAGCAGGGGAGGGGAGGCCCCACATAGCCAGAGAGCGTCCAGCCCGCGCTCGACGAAGCCGCGCACGGCATTGCGGCTGGGAAAGGCGAGCGCAGCGGGTGCCGCGGGGAGCGCGGAGGGACTGACGAAGCGCGTAGCGATGCAGGGCAGCTCGCGGAAGGGGACGCCTCGGCGCGCCAGCTCATCCGCCAGCGGCCGGTTGTCCTGCGGACTGCGCGTCAGGACGACGACGGGAAGGGACGACAGATCCACATGCCTTCCGGCGGAGACCAGGCGCTGGGCGCACCGGTGGCGATCCAATGCAGCGCCTGGGTCTGGGCTTCTTCCAGGGATCCAGCCTCGGCGCGGGCCAGCCGGAACTGGCCGTCGCTCGCCAGCATGGCCAGCTGCAGCGCGGCTCCCTGCTCGTGCTGACTGGCCCAGGCTGCGAAGGCCGAGTGGCAGCCGCCCCCCGAGGCCTGCAGCAAGCTGCGCTCGGCCTGGACGCAGGCGCGGCTGGGCGGATGGTCCAGGGGAACCAGGCGCGCCGCCGTCTCCTCGTCGTCGGCGCGCAGCTCCACGGCGATGGCGGCCTGGCCCGGAGCGCAGGGCCAGATCTGCGGGTTGAGGGAGAAGGCGCGCAGCGGGGCGGGATCGAGGCCCAGACGGGCCACGCCGGCCTGGGCCAGCAGCAGGGCGTCGCATTCGCCTTCCAAGGCCTTGCGGATGCGGGTGGGCACGTTGCCGCGCATGGGGACGGGGCGCAGATCCTCCCGCAGCGTGGCCAGCAAGGCCCGCCGCCGTGTGGCAGAGGTGCCTACGCTGGATCCAGGCGCGATGGGCAGGGGCAGCTCCGGCGCCAGGGCCTCTTCCCGTACCAGCAGGAGATCGCTGGGGGCTTCGCGCCGCAGCACCGCACCAAGGACAAGGCCGGCGGGCAGCTGCACGGGCAGGTCCTTCAGCGAGTGCACGGCCAGGTCGATGCGCCCGTCCAGCAAGGCGCGTTCGATCTCCTTGGTGAACAGCCCCACGCCACCTGCCTGGTCCAGCGGCACGTCCTGGAAGCGATCGCCAGAGGTGCGTAGCACCACGATCTCCCCCGGGCCCTGCATGCCGCGCTGCACCAGGCGCGCCTGCGCCAGGGCCAGCTGGCTGCCGCGGGTGCCGATCTTCAGGGTTCGCTGCTTCAGTGTTCGTCCGACCATGGATCCCTCACCATGCCTTGCCGGGAAGACTCGCGGATCGTGCGCAGCAGATCCTGGGTGTAGTCGGTCAAGGCGGCCTTCAAGGCCTGTTCCAGCTCCGTGCGCTCACGGGCGCAGAGCCCGGTCAGGTGCTGGTCGAGCACCATTGGCAGCTTGCGAGCCATCAGCTCCCGTTGGCCCCGCTGCACGGCCCCCAGGATGCTGGTGAACGCCGGCTCGTTGCAGAAGCGCCGCAGCTCGTCCACCGCCCGCTCCACCAGCGCGTCGGCCTCCCCTCCGCCGCAGACCTGGCAGCTGGCGTCATCCGGATCGGTGTGGAAGGCCACGAGATCGTCCAAGCCGATGCGCTGCACGCCCGCTGGCAGGCCCTCGGCGACCACCTGCTGCGGAATGCCGATGTCCACCAGCAGCAACGGGTGCCCAGGGGGCCGCGCCACCAGGCTGGAGGCCTGCACCACGGGTTGCCGGGCTGCCGTGCAGATCACGGCCGCGTCCGCCTCGGCGAGCACGGCTGGCAGCTCGTCCAGCGCGCGCACGGGGGTGCCCGCGGGGACGTGGCGGCTGCAGTAGATGGGTACGAAGTGCTCATCCTCCTCCAGCAATCCGGCCACCCGCCGGCCGATGGCGCCCAGACCCACGATGGCCACGCGTTGCGCACGATCGCGCGGAAGCATACGACGAAGCCAGGCGATGGACAAGCTGTGGATCCCAATGGAGGCGCTGCGAACGCAGCCGCGCCGGATGGCGATGCGCACCAGGCGGCCCGCGATGGAACCCAAGCCGTTCAGGATGCGGTTGGAGGTACCGCGCATGCGCGCAGTGTCCAGCGCGCGGAAGAACTGGGTGGCTATTTGCCGCTCACCCTGCACCAGGGACTCCTGGCCGATGGAGACGCGGAAGAGGTGGCGCGCTGCGTCCTCGCCCTGCAGGTGGAAGGGCTGCACCTCGTCGCGCAGCTCTGCGGGGACGCGTTGGCGCAGGCGGCTGAGCAAGAGCTCGGCGGTCCAGCGGGGTTGGGCGCTGCAGGCGATCCACTCGTTGCGGTTGCAGGTGTCCAGGAAGGCGAGCCCGTCGGCCCAGCCGCCCTTCTTCAGCTCCTGGGCCACGGCCAGGGCTTCCTCGCCAGGCAACACCAGGTGGGAGCGCGCCTGGGAAGAGGCGACCCGGAAATCGCAGCCCACTACGACCAGTGGGATGTCGGCGGCCAGCTGACTCATGCTCTCCACCTCGCGGATAGCGGGCTCTAACGCTCGGCGCCCAGCTGCGCTGCGCTGTCGAGGCCGGCCTGTACGGCGTCTTTCAGCCCCACGCCTTTCAGGTAGTTGCCCGCCAGGTGCAGTCCGGGAAGTCCGCCCAGGAGCTGGCGCAGCCGGTCCATGCGCTCCAGGTGGCCCAGGATCAGCTGGGGAATGGCGTTCGGGTAACGGCGGACGCGCAGCAGGTCGGGTGTGGCATCCAGCCCGGTGAGATCACCCAGGTCGCCGAGCACGATCTGCGCCAGCTCGTCGTCGGCGAGCTCCAGGGCCCGCGGATCGCTCATGCCGCCCACGAAGCCCACCAGCAGGTCGCCACCGTTGGGGGTGCGATCGTCGAAGAGGCGCGAGGGGAAGAGCACGCCCAGGCTGCGGATGTCCTCGCCACGTGGGACCAGGAAGCCGAAGCCCTCGGGGATGGCGGCCTGCCTCTGGTGGAAGCCGAGCTGCACCACGGCCACGGGCGCCATGGGGATGCCCTCGAGCAGGGCGGCGAGCTGGGGGTTCGCATCGACCAAGAGTCGGGCGGCTTCCCCCGGGGGAACGGCGACGACCAGAGAGCTGGCGCGCAGGCTGCGGGTGTCGGTCTCCACCAGCCAGCGTTCTCCATCACGTGCCACCCGGCGCGCGGGCTGGCTCGTCAGGCAGCGCTCGCCCAGGCGCTGCCCGATGGTGGCGGAGAGCTGGCCCAGGCCCTGCCGAAAGGAGTACAGGCCCTGGCGTGTCGCAGGGCCCTCGCCGGCAGCCTTGCGAGCGGCGGCGCGGCGTCGGAAGTAGGCCATGGCGCCCAGGATCATGCTGCCGTGGCTCTGCTCGAAGCCCCAGAAGAGAGGGAAGGCCGCGGGCGCGGAGAGCAGCTGGGGATCGCCAGCGTAGACCCCGGAGATGAAGGCCCCGGCCAGCACGCGCGCCGCTTCGGCGCCAAAGCGACGCTCGAAGAAGGCGGCTGCCGTGTCCTGGGGCTGCCCACGCTTCCAGCGCAGGGGTTCGCTGGCCAGCGTCAGCTTGGACCATGGGCTGAGCAGGGAAGTGGTCAGGAAGGACCAGGCGCCCGAGGGCATGACGTGCAACCGGCCCCTGCGGGCCACGAAGCGAGCGGCGGCCTGCGCACGGCTGGCCACGAGCTCATCTGTCAGGCCCAGGTCGTCGGCCAGGGCGAAGACGTGGTCGGCCGAGGCCAGCAGCGTGTGCGGTCCGCGCTCCAGCAGGAATCCTTCCACCTCGGCGCTGCGCACGTTCCCGCCCACCTCGTGATCCGCTTCCAAAAGCAGCACGTCGCGGCCCGCCTGCCGCAGGGTCCAGGCGCAGGCGAGGCCGGCGACACCGCCCCCCAGGACGAGGATCTCGCAGTGGTCCATGGAATCAGCCTTACTTGGTCCAGCCAGCGTTCTGCGCGGCACCGCGGGCGAGAGTGGCCAGCTGCTCGAGAAAGCGTGGATGGCAGCCGGGGGTCAGGGCGCGATGGTAGGCCAGGCAGCCGCGGCTCTCCGCCAGCTGGCGTGCCTCCAGATCCAGGTCGTAGCGGGTCTCGAGGTTCTCGCAGGCGAAGGAGATGGGGGCCACCACCAGGCTGCGCACGCCTTCTTTCAACAGGCGGGGGATCTCGTCCTCCAGGTAGGGGCGCAGCCACTCCACAGGGCCGATGCGGCTCTGATAGGCCAGGGACCACTCCGTGCCCGGGGGCAGACGCTTGCCCAGCGCCTGCGCCGTGGCGCGTACCTCGCCGGGGTAGGGATCTCCCATGCGGGCGCTTCGGCGAGGCAAGCCATGGGCCACCATCAGCACGTAGCTGTCCGAAGAGAGCAGAGGCAGCACGAAGGCGGCCAGCGCGTCCACGAAGCCCTCTCCCTCGGGAAAAGAAGGCGCAGCTGCGAGCTCCAGCCCTTCCTGCTTCAGGGCGGCATCGAGCGCCTGCAGGCAGGATCCGGTGGTGGTCCAGGACCGCTGGGGAAAGAGCGGCAAGCCCACCACCCGCCGCAGCCCCTCGCCGGACAGCTGCCGGGCCACGTCTTCCACGAAGGGGGGGGAGTGGCGAAAGGCGTGGCGAACGGCGTAGCTCGGCCCCAGGCATTGCTGGAGCTGCCGGACCTGTTCCTGCACCTGCTCGTGGATGGGGCTCCTGCCCCCGATGAGCCGGTAGCGCTCCGCCGAGGAGCTGGCGCGGCGTGCCGCCACCTGGCGTGCCACCAGCGGCCGCAGCAGCGCAGGCAGCGGCAGGATGGCGGGATCGCTCATCAAGCGCTGCAGGTAGGGCCGCACCTGGTCCAGGCTGGTGGGCCCGCCGAAGTCGAGCAGCAGCACGGCAACCTGGTCGCTCATCACACCGTCCTCGAGTACTTGGGCATATCGGCACCGTGAACGTCGCTTCGAAGGTAGACGTCGAAGACCATGCAGATGTTGCGAATGAAGAAGCGCCCCAGGGGACTGACCCGGATCAGCTGCGGAGTAAAGGTCAAAAGCCCGTCTTCGGCAAGCGGTTGCAGGCGCTGCAGCTCGGGGGCGAAGTAGCGGGCGGCGTCGATACCGAAGCGTGCCCCCAGGGCCGCCAGATCCGCGCGGAAGGTGCAGAAGAGCTCCAGCAGCAGCTCGCGTCGGATCAGGTCGTCCTGGCTGAGCAGATGCCCCCGAAAGAGGGGCAGCTGGCCCCCCTCGACCTGTTGCAGGTAGGGCTCCAGCTCCTTGAGGTTCTGCGAGTAGCTCGCGCCCACCCAGGAGATGGCCGAGGCGCCCAGACCCAGGGTGTCGAGGCCGCGGCCCGTGGTGTAGCCCATGAAGGTCCGTCGCAGGCTGTTGTCCTGCAGCGCGTGCACCAGGGGATCGTCGGGCAGGGCGAAGTGATCCATGCCCACGGGCAGGTAGCCGGCTCGCACGAAGCCGCGCGCCATGGTCAGGAAGAGCTCCACCTTCCGTTCGGGATCTGGCAGGTCGCGCCCCTCCAAGATCTTCTGGTGGCGTTGCATCCAGGGTACGTGGGCGTAGCTGTACAGGGCGATGCGGCTGGGGCGCAGGTTCGCCACCCGGGCCACCGTGTTGCGGGCGTTGGCCAGGTCCTGCCCCGGCAGACCGTAGATGAAATCGAAGTTGATCTGCTGGCAGCCGCGCTTTCGCAGGTGGTCCGTCACCTCTTCGATCTGCAGCAGCCACTGGTCGCGTCGCACGGCCCGCAGCACCTGTTCGGAGAAGTCCTGCACGCCCAGGGAGAAGCGATTGAAGTCGTGCTGCAGCAGGACGTCGAGGGTCTCGGGCGTGGCGCTGCGCGGCTCCAGCTCTACGGAGCGCTCACCGTCTTGCTGGATATTCCAGGTGTCCTCCAACCCGCTGAGCAGCTGGTGCAGCTGGGCGGGTTGCAGGTAGTTGGGCGTGCCCCCGCCCAGGGCCAGCTGCCGCAGGGGCCGTTGGGGGTCCGCCACGCGCGCGGCCAGGCGGGACTCGGCCAGCAGCGCCTCCACGTAGCGCTGCACCGTGTCCGCGTTGCGGCGCCCAAAGGTATGGCAGCCGCAGAACAGGCAGCGCGCGCGGCAGAAAGGGATGTGCAGGTACAGGGAGAGCCCGGGATCGCGCTGCAGGCCGTTGCGGGCGCGCCAGCGCTTCAACAAGGAAGCTCGATCCAGAGCCTGGAACTGCGGCGCGGTGGGGTAGCTGGTGTAGCGCGGTCCGCGCACGTCGTACCTGCGACGCAGCTGGGCGTCGATCTGCCTGGGGTCAGGGATCAGGTCTTCGGCATCGGGCTGCATCTCGGTGCACCGTTCCTGTTCAGCGATCCGCCACCGCCCTGACCATGGCCGCCACGCCCTCGATGGGGATGTCGGGCACCAGGCCCTGGCCCAGGTTGACGATATAGCCTCTTGAGCCGGCCTCATCGATCATGGATGCCACGCGGTGTCGGATGCGGTCGGGGGGCCCCAGCAGCTCGGCCGGATCCAGGTTGCCCTGCAGCGCCAGGCCCGGCGCTCGCTGGCGCGCTTCGGCCAGGCTGATGGAGGCGTCGATGGATAGCACGTCGGCACCAGCGCCGGCCGCCGCTTCGATATGTGAAGCCGCCCCGCGCAGGTAGAGGATCTTGGGGGCCGCCACGTCCTGGAGGCGCGAAAAGACCCGCTTTGCCGCAGGCAGGGCCAGCTCGGCGTAGTCCTGCGGGCTCAGCAGGCCGGCCCAGGAGTCGAAGAGCTGCACCAGGTCGGCGCCTGCGTCCAGCTGCAGGCGCAGCAGGTCGGCCACGGCGTCAGCCAGGCCGAAGAGCAGGCGACGGGCCAGGGCGGGCTGGGCGTAGTGCAGGGCCTTGAGGTGGCGCAGGTCCTTGCTCGAGCCGCCCTCCACCAGGTAGGCCGCCAGGGTGAGCGGCGCGCCGGCGAAGCCGATGACGGCCTTGTCCTGGGGCGTCTCCTGGCGCAGCAGGGACATGGCGTCGGCCACGTAGGACAGGTCGCGCTTCACGCGCACGGCCTCCAGGCGCTGCAGGTCCTCCTCGCCCTGAAAGGGCCGCGTCATCTGCGGGCCCCCCGGCTGCCCGTAGCGCACCCCCGCGCCCATGGCGTCGTTGACCACCAGGATGTCGCAGAAGAGGATGGCGGCGTCCAGGGGAAAGCGCTTCAGCGGCTGCAGCGTGGCCTCCACCGCCAGCTCCGGGGTGCGGACCAGCTTCCAGAAGCCGTGAGCCTTGGACAGGGCCAGGTACTCGGGCAGGTAGCGGCCGGCCTGGCGCATCAGCCAGACTGGAGGACGGTCCACGGTCTGGCCACGGCAGGCGGCCAGCATCCTCTCGCGGGACGTCATGCTCATCTCGAACTCCTCGCCGTCATGGGGCGTCGTACCATAACTGCCGACGAGGGCTGGATTGTCACAGCTTCTTCACGGGCGGGTGTGGCTTGCTCACCAAGTCAGCTGGACCAGCTCCCACTGCATGTCCCCGTCGTGCACACTGGCGGAGACACCGTCCTGGAAAGGGGCCAGGCTGTCCAGGTGCGCCATGTCCGCGCTCTGGCAGTCGGGCTCCTTGTCTCCCCCGCGCCAGCGGCACACCTGGGCCAGACCGTCCAGGCCCAGGCGAGACCAATACAGCTCACCCTGGGACGACCAGGCCGGGGGCACGTGGGGAAAGACGAGGCCGCTGTCGTCCAGGGCCTGCAGGGCCGACCAGGTGTCGTCGTCCTGTCGCTGTGCCATCAGCACCGTGACGCCCTCGCCGCCCATGCCGTGGCAGGCCATTCGCCCCTCTTCCTCGCGCAGCAGCAGGGCGGGGTGGTCCAGGCGCTCGTAGCGCTGGCCACGGTCGTCGCTCTGATCGAAGACGGCCGCTTGGGTCCAGGTCTGTTCCCCATGCTCCGGCCAAGCGATGCGCAGGATCTCGATGTGACGGGTATACCTCACGTCGGTCTCGCTCTCTCCCAGGCCGCAGGCCAACAGGATCTCCCCCTCGTCCGCGGCGGCCGCTGCGCCGGTGGGGTATTGGCCCTGGCCGTAGCCGCCCTCGGGCAGCTGCCAGCCCCGTGCCGCGCTCCAGCTCGCCAGGCGCAGCAGCGAGTCCGAGCCGTCGTCTGAGCTGAGCTCGGCCTGGGGGTCGAAGTCGGTGAAGGCCAGCAGGAGCTGACCCTGCCGCTGCTGGAAGAGCTCGGGCTCGACGTAGGGCGAGACATGCTCCACGGGGAAGCCGATCTGCTGCCAGCCGCTGCCGTCGTCCATGGCGCAGCGGCCCTCCCAGGGCCAGATCTCGTCCGTCGTGCCCAGGCTGAGCTGGCGCCAGCAGGCGTAGTCGGCCGCGGCGCCGCGCAGCACCTGCGGGGACTCCATGTGGATGGCCGCGGCGTCCTCGAAGACGCTGTCTCCGACGACCAGCTCGCTGCGGTTGTCCAGGCCTGCGGTCCAGCGCTGCCAGGCCAGCAGATCGCCGGAGGCGGCCAGGTCCGCGGGGCCGCTGCGTTGCTGCGGCTGCCCCGCGCCCTGCAGGGCGTCCTCCATCACCAGGCCCGTGCCGTGGGGCATGGGCACGCCCAGCAGCCAGGCGGCGGTCTGGGTGATGTCCTCCAGCAGGTGGGGACCGGACAGCACCGCGTTCCTGCGTACTCCGGGCCCCAGCAGCAGCATGGGCACCTCGCGGCAGCCCGAGCAGTAGCAGCCGTGGTGCTGCCAGGGGGTCTCTCCGTCCACGAAGCGATGGCGGCCGTGGTCCGAGATGACCATCAGCAGGGTGCGTTCAGCCAGGCCGCTGCCCTCGCTGTGGATCCAGTCCCAGAGCTCGACGATGGGCTCGTCCAGCGCCGTGACTTGTCCGTGGTAGATCTCCGGATGGCTGTGGCCCATCAGGTCCACGTGGTGCAGGTTGGCCAGCACGAGCTGGGCGCCCAGCTGCATATGGGCTGCTGCCTGCTGCACCACCTGGGCGTCGCTCTCCCCCAGCGCGCCGGGATCCTGCCGATCGTAGATGATCCGGTGCTCAGCGGCCAGGTCGGGGCCCAGGCCGGGGAACAGGCTCCAGTCCAGGCCGGTCAGCATCACGGTGTTGCCCATCAACACCGTGCTCCCGGCCGCCAGCCCGCGCTCGCGGGCCAGCTGCTCGAAGAGCGTGGGGCGCAGGGGGCGGTAGTAGCCGGCGCCCTCACCGGCTCCCAGGTGGGGGTAGCGCTCCCTGGCGCCGGTGACCAGGTCGGCGTGGGCCGGGACGGTGACGGTCAGGCCCGTGGCGTAGCCCTGGCGCACCCAGGCGCCCTGGGGCAGCAGCTGCGCGCGCAGCCGGGGCATCAGCTCGTGGGTGCGGCCCCCGGCCGCGTCGGACCACCCTTCGCCCCAGGACTGGGCGTCCCCCAGGGTCTCCTCGATGCGCGTGCCGTCCATCACCAGGATCAAGGCCCGCTCGGCGATGCCGAAGTAGGCGTCTTGCTGGGCGGCGATCGTGTCGGTGTCCTGGCAGCCGATCAGCATCGGCGCCAGGAGCGCGCCTCGGTGCAGGGGGTGCATGGGCGCAGTCTAGCGCGGCGAGAAGGGGGCCGCTGGCCCGCAGGCCTCAGTGCGCGTGGCCGTGGGCCAGCTCCTCGGGCGTGGCCGCCAGCACCTCGCGGATGCGCACCTCGAAGCTGACGGTCTCACCTGCCAGCAGGTGGTTGCCGTCCAGCATGGCGGACGCTTCGCTCAGGCTCAGCACCTTGACGGGCATGGCCTGGCCGTCGGGGCGGCGCACGTTGAGCACGTCGCCCTCGTTCAGGTCGGCGGGCAGGTGCTTCCGGGGCACCTCGTGGGTCAAGGCGGCATCATGCTCGCCAAAGGCCTGGGCGGGCTGCAGGACCACCTGCCGCTCCTCGCCGGGCTGCAGGCCCTCCAGCGCGGCCTCGAGGGCGGGCAGGATCTGGCGGCGGCCGTGCAGGTAGGAGACAGGCTGGCTGTTGCGGGAGCTCTCCACCACCTCGCCGCTGGCCAGCTTCAGCTCGAAGTCGAAGCTGACCACGCGATCGGCCTGGACGATGGCCGGGCCCTGGAGGGCTGGGCGCTCCACCTCGTGGTCGTGGCCGTGATCATGACCACCGCAGCCCCCCTCGCCCTCGCCGTGGCCGCCGCAGGTCTGGGCGGGGCCGAAGACGCGGCACTTGTCGGCGCGTAGCAGCTCGACAGCCTGCTGGACGGTCTGGGCGTCCTCCCGGAAGAAGACCTGGATGCCCACCTGCTGGAAGCCGGCCAGGGGACGGCCGCCCATGCCCCCGGCCACCAGGGCCTCGACGCCATGCTGCTTGAGCAGCATCACCGGGGCCATGCAGCCCCCCTGCTCGTGACCACCGTTGGGCAGGATCCGCACCTCGCCCAGCTGCCCATCCTCGAGGCGGACCAGGGTGAAGGCGGCGCAGTGACCGAAGTGCTGGGAGATGGCGGCATCGAGACCGCCTGGGGCTTCGCTGGGGATCGCGATGAGCATGGGGACCTCGCGGTGTTGCGTATATTGAGGACCGAATATTAGGCACGCCATAGACGGACGACCAGGACAGCTGTCGTCTTTCCAGTGCGCAGCCCCGCCCAATCATGATCCCGGGCATCTATGGGTCTTGCTCACCCAGCTCCTGCAACCAGTCGCGCGCCGTCCGCCCCTCCGAGCTCTCGGGCGCCAGCGCGATCACCCGCTCCAGCAGCTGGCGCGCCGCGGCCCGCTCACCCATCTGTCCCCTGGCGTAGGCCGACCAGAGCAAGGCCCGCTGGTGGTCGGGGTGGGTCCGGAGCACGGCCTCGAAGCTCTCCAGAGCCCGGTCGCTCATGCCCACCCGCAGCCGCAGGATGGCCAGGTGGGTGAGGACCGTGGGATCTTCCGGGGCCAGCTTGCGAGCGCGCTCCATGGCCATCATGCCCGTGCGCAGGTCGCCGTCGAGGATGGCCTGGTAGGTGAGCTCGTTCAGACCCTCGAGATCCTCGGGCAGGTCCACGGACTCGGCTTCGCTGGCGGCCTGCTGGTGAGGATTGGCGACGGTGGCCGAGGCCTGCTGCGGCTCTTCAGCGGGGGGCTCGCTCTCGAAGCCCCAGGCCAGCGCCACGGCGCTGCCGAGGCCCACGGCAAACAGGGCCGTGAGCGGTAGCAGGAGCCCATGGCGCGGAGGGGCGGTAACGCCCAGCTCCTCGAGCTTCCGCAGGGCCTCGGCGGCCTGAGCGATCAGGGCCTGCCGTTCTCGTTGGTAGCTGTCAGCGGGCAGGCCCGCTCGATCCGCCTCCAGCTCGCGCAGCTGCTCCATCATGGCGGCTTTCTCGGCTTGCAGCTCGGCTGCGCGGCGGCGCGACGAGGAGGGAGGCTCGCCCTTCAGACGGGCGAGACAGGCGGTTCCCCCCATGGCGCCGATGACGGCGGCCAGCAGAGGCGGGCCCCAGGTGTTCCAGTCCACTAGCCCTCCAGCTCGTCCAGAATGGCCTGCTCGTAGCGGTCCTGCGAGCCGTTTTCGGTACCAGCGATGAGCGCTTTGTCGGCGGAAGGGGCAGCGGTGAGGCGCCAGGCCACGGCCAGGGCGCCGCAGCCCAGGACGATCAGGGGTGCAAGCCAGATCAGCCAATTCAGGCCCTGCCGCGGCGGTTCCAGCAGCACCCACTCGCCGTAGCGCTCCACGAAGTAGGCCAGGATCTGCTCGTCGGAGTAGCCGGCCCGCACCAGGTCCTCGGTCCTGACGCGCATGGCCACGGCCGACTCGGCCTGAGAATCGGCAGCCGACAGCCCCTGGCAGACCGGGCAGCGCAGGCCGGCGGTCAGGTGCCTGGTGCGTCGTACCACCTCCCCCTCGTCGTCCAGGGCTTGGCTGGCGGGCGCGACGTCGATGGACTCCTGGGACGACGCGTCCTGGGCCAGCGCCAGGCCGACGCAGAGGATCAGGGCGAGGAGCGAGCGTGTCACTGCATGGCCTCCAGGGTGCCCTTCAGGGTCTGGGCGCTGATGGCGCCGGCGTACTTGCTCACGATGGTGCCGTCGCGGGAGATGAAGTAGGTCTCGGGCACGCCACCTACGCCGTAGTCCACCACCACGCGCTGGGATGGATCCTCCAGCGTGGGGTAGGCGGCGCCCACGCGCTGCAGGTAGGCCTGCGCGCGCTCGGGCTCGTCGCCGTAGAGCACGCCGAAAAAGGCGACGTCGCGGCCCACGGGCCCCCCCGGCCCGTAGAGCTCGGCGTAGCGCTGAAGCACCGGGTGCTCCACCACGCAGGGACGGCACCAGGTGGACCAGAAGTTGAGCACCACCGGCCGGCCGCGCAGGTCCGACAGGCGCACGGTCTCCCCCTCCAGGGTACGCAGCTCGAACTCGGGCGCTGGGCGGCCCTCCATGGTGGAGGGCAAGGCGCGCGGGTCCTTGCCGAAGCCGCTGGCCAGTACCAGCACCAGCAGCGCCACCACCAGCAGCCCGGGCAGCAGGATCTTCCAGTTCATGAACGCTGCCCCCTTTGCGCAGGCTTGCGTCCGCCCCGGGTGGGCCAGGCGGCCCACAGCGCGCCGAGCACGGCCAACAGCCCGCCCACCCAGAGCCAGACCACCAAGGGTTCGAGAAAGGCGCGGATCGTGACGCGGTCCGCCGCGATGCGCACCACGGTCAGGTAGAGGTCTTCGCTGGGGCGCGTGAGCACTGCGGGCGTGCCCAGGGCCTGGCTCATGGTGCGGTAGTGGTTGAGGGCCGGCTCCAGCTCACCCAGGTCGCGCCGCCCACGGAAGACCGACAGCCGGGCCAGCTGGGAGCTGCGGTGAGCCTCCCGGCGCAGCTCGGGCTCGATGAAGCCCAGCGTGTAGCCGTGGAACTGGACGGACTCTCCCTTGGCGAGGCTGTGCTCTTCCTCCACGCGCCAGCTGGAGGAGGCGGCGATGGCCACCGCCGCCATCAGCACGCCCAGGTGGGTGATGTGCGCGCCCAGGCGTCGCGGCATGCGCAGCAGGGCCAGGGGAGCCAGCCAGGGCCCGCTGCGTGCGGCGCGCAGGCGCGCGCCCACCGGGCTCCAGAGCTGTTGCACGCTGATGACAGCTGCGAAGGCGGCCAGCCCCCAACAGAGGGGCACCCAGCCCCGCTCGCGGTTCATCAGGAAGACGCTCCCGGCTGCCGCCAGGCCCGCCAGTACGGGCAAGGCCAGCCGGCGTGCGAAGGATCTGCCCCGCGTCCGACCCCAGGCCAGCGCTGGGCCCAGGCCCATCAGCAGCAGCAGGGCCATCAGCTGGGGCAGGCACATCTTGTTGAAGTAGGGGGCGCCCACCGAGACCTGGCTGCCACGCAGGGCCTGGTTGATGAGCGGGTAGAGGGTGCCCAGCAAGACGGTGAAGCAAAGCACGAGCAGCAGCAGCGCGGCGAGCAGGAAGCTCAGCTCGCGGCTGAGGAAACCGAAGCGACGCACCGGAACGCCGGGCAGCTGCAGGCGATCCACGCCGTAGGAGAGCAGCAGCAGGCAGCCCAGCAGCGCCAGGGTCAGAAAGCCGAGGAAGAGGGGACCGATGGCCGACTGGGTGAAGCTGTGCACAGAGTTGAAGATGCCGGAGCGGGTCATGAAGGTGCCCAGCACCGTGAAGAGGAAGCTGAGCATCAGCAGGGAGAGCGCGAAGCTGGCCAGCTGGCCGCGGCGGCGGGTGACCAGCAGGGCGTGCAGGGCCGCCGTCAGGCTGAGCCAGGGCAGCAGGCTGGCGTTCTCCACCGGATCCCAGGCCCAGTAGCCACCCCAGCCCAGCACCTCGTAGCTCCACCAGCCCCCCAGCAGGATGCCCAGGCTCAAGAAGGCCCAGACCCAGAGGGACCAGGCGCGCAGCGAGGCCAGCCAGGCGGCGTCCAGACGCCGTCGGGCCAGGGCGGCCACGGCCATGGCGAAGGGCACGCTCATGCCCACGTAGCCCAAGTAGAGGGTGGGCGGATGGATGGCCATCAGGATGTGGTTCTGCAGCAGCGGGTTGGGACCGGGCCCATTGGAGGGGACGGGATCCACCAGGGCGAAGGGGGTGGCCTCGCCGGCCACCAGCAGGCCGAAGAAGAGCACGGATCCGTGCAGCACGGCCATGGCCCAGCTGGCCAGACCCGAGTCGCCGTGGCGGGTGCGCCAGGCGAAGATGGCGCCGTAGACGGCGAGCACCACGGCCCAGAAGAGCATGGAGCCGTCCAGCGAAGACCAGAGCGAGACGATGGAGATCAGGGGCGGCGTCTCCAGGCTGCCCACGTCCGCCACGTAGGAGACAGAGAAGTCGTGCACGACCAGGGCGTAGACCAGCAGAAGCGTGGCCAGGCTGGAAGCGCCGGCGCTGACATAGGCCATGCGGCGCGCCCAGGCGCCGGCCCGCTCGTCGTCACGCAGGCCGCCAGCCAGGCCTGTCACCAGTCCCGCACCCGAGGCAGCCAGGGTCAGGTAGAGCAGGCCGCGGCCGAGAAGGCAGATCAAAGCCCCTCCACCGATTCGTAGATGTCTTTGGCGTGCTTGCCCTCCACGGGCGCGCGGTACTCGTTGCTGTGTTTGACCAGCAGGCGCGTACCTTGGAACACGCCGTCGGCGCCCATGGTGCCCTCCACCACGGCGCCGATGCCTTCGCGGAACATCTCGGGCGGCACGCCCTGGCAGCGCACGGGCAGGCTCTGCTCTTCATCGCGGACTGCGAAGCGCAGCTCGCGCGCCTGCTCGTCCCACTGCACGCTGCCCTCCTGCACCTGGCCCCCGAGGCGAATGGTGGCGCCGCGGGCCTTGTCGCCGGCAGCCAGCACCTCGCTGGGGCTCCAGTAGTAGACGAGGTTCTCGCCGATGGAGCTGAAGGCCAGGACGGACAGGGCGCCCACGACCACCAGCAGGCAGGCCACCAGGATCATGCGCCGGCGCAGGGTCTCGCTCATGGTCTTTCCTCGAGCTCGCGGGCGGCGCTGCGGCCGCGTAGCCACAGCGACAGGGCGTAGGCCAGCCAGACCGCCCAGCTGACGCCGTAGGCTGCTACCACGTAGCCCCAGCCTCCTTCGATGGCGCCATCCATCAGGGATCCTCCAGCTGCAGGGGTGGGGGGGCGTCGGGGAGATCCGGTGCCTGCTCCTCCCGCTGCCGGGTTGCCAGCGCAACGCGCCAGCGGGCCCAGACCATGGCCGCGGCCACCAGGCTGGTGCCCGCCAGGGATACCAGCAGGGGGCCCAGCATGACCGCGTCCACGGTGTCCATGCTGGATAGCTCCTGGTGCACGCTGTCCCACCACTTGACCGAGAAGTACACCACCGGCACGTCCACGAAGCTGATGATGGTGGCTACCGCGGTAGCGGTCATGCGGCGCTCGGGCTGGTGCACCAGGTGGCGCAGGACCAGCACGCCCGCAAAGGCCACCAGCATCACAGCGGTAGTGGTCAGCCGCGGATCCCAGGTCCACCAGTAGTGCTGGGTGGGGTAGGCCCAGATGGGGCCCTGCACCACGATCAGCAGCCCAAAGACCAAGCCGACCTCGATGCAGGCTTCCATGGACGCGTCCCAGCCCGCACCGCCAGACCACAGGGCGCCCACCGCGGCGACGAAGGCCGCCGTGAAGGCCAGCATGGCGCACCAGGCTGTGGGCACGTGCAGGTAGAGGATGCGCCCCGTCTCGCCCATGGTGGCCTCGGGGGGCGAGGCGAAGAGCCCCATGCCGTGGCCGGCCGCGAGCACGGTCACCCCCGCCAGGCCCAGCCAGAGCGGCCAGGGTCGACGCCCGACGGCCGTTGGCCGCTCAGCCATCGACCACCTTCCCGAAGAGCAGGCCGCTCAGCGCCCAATAGACGAGGTCGAAGACCACCAGGATGCCCAGCCAGGAGCTCAGCTGCCCCATGGGATCGCCCTCCAGCAGCAGGTCGGTGGCCTTGACGGCGGCCACCATGGGGGGCACAACCAAGGGGAAGAGCAGCACGGGCAGCGCCACCTGCTGGGCCGCCACCTTGGCGGTCAGCGCAGCGTAGAGCGTGCCCGGACCCACGATGCCCGCTGCGCCCAGCACCAGCACCGCCAGCAGGCCTGGGATGGAGCCCGCCGGTGCCAGGTCGAAGAGCAGCACGGCCAGGGGCAGCAGCGCCGCAGCCAGCAGGGCCAGCAGCAGGAGGTTGGCCGTCGCCTTGGCGAAGTACAGGGCCTGGGGCCCCACGGGAAGCAGGAGCAGGCCCTCCAGCGCTCCCGCCTCCACTTCCTGCTGGAAGGACTGGGTCAGCAGCAGCGTGGAGGCGGAGAGCACGGCCAGCCACAGGTAGGCCGAGGCGTGATCGCGCAGCGCTGCGCTGTCGGGGCCCACGGCGAAGGAGAAGAGCAGCAGCAGGGCGACGGCGAAGCTGGCCAGGCCCGCCAGGCGCGCCTTGCCCCGCCAGCCCACCAGCAGGTCCTTGTGCAGCAGGGCCCAGAAGACGCTCATGCCGCGTCCCGGTTCAGGCTGCGCCAGGCGCGCGCCGCATCCGCGGCCGGCCCCTGCCAACGAGGCAGGCCCTGGTGCAGGAGCAGCGCGCGGTCGCAGCGCTCGGCGGCGCGCTCGACGAGGTGAGAGGCCAATACGACGGTGACGCCGCGCTGGGCGAGCTTGGCCACCAGTCGGTCCGCCAGCTTGAAGCCCTCGGGATCCAGCTGGCCGTAGGGCTCGTCGATCAGGGCCAGCTCGGGCGACTGCAGCAAGAGACGGGCGAAGGCCAGGCGCTTGCGCATGCCGGCCGAGTAGCCGCGCACCGGCTCGGCCCGCGTGTCCAAGCCCACCTCATCCAGCCAGCGGGCCGATTGATCCGGCACATCCAGCAGGCGCGCCACCACCTGCAGGTTCTCCACGCCCGACAGATCCTCGTAGAGGGAGGGCAGGTGGGTGAGCAGGGCCAGGCGCCGGCGGATGGCCAGCAGCTGCCGGGAAGGCGACAGGCCGAAGAGGGTCAGCTGGCCGCGGGTGGGTTGCGTGGCCGTGGAGAGCAAGCGCAGCAGGGTGGTCTTGCCGCTGCCGTTCTGCCCCATCACCAGCAGGCGCTGCCCTGGCAGAAGCTCGAGATCAAGCCGTGCCAGCGCCCAGCGGCGGCCGTAGCGCCGGCAGAGGTCTCGGGTGCGGACGACAGGATCGGACATGGCCCGGCGTTTATCCGTTCTGCCAGGCCGATCCAGGGGGCAGGACGATCTACGCCCACAGGTGGGGCGACAAGTGAGGTATCAGACAAGAAAGGCGCTGCGCCGGCCAAGCCCGCCATGGGACGGGAGGTGTCGCTTCCATCGCATCACGCTAGGTTGAGCGACGATGACGACGACGAAGCCGAAGAGGATGACCACCCGCGCTTCCAGGATCCTCTCCTTCTGCGGCGCATGGGGCCTGGCCAGCTGCTTCCCCTACGCAGAGGTTTCCGACGGAAGCTCGAGCTGCGCTTGCGATTCGGCGGAGGTCTCGACCACGCTGGGGGCCGACCATCCCGGTTGGGGCGACCCCGGATGTTGGACCTGCCATGCGACCTCGAGAACGCACAACGAGGACATGGATCCCTACCAATGCGCCGACTGCCACGGCAGCAACGGCGCGTCGTCCGGTCATGGCGCCACCGCCGGCTGCGAGGACTGCCACGGACAGCCGCACGGCGCGGCGGGCTTCCCCGATCCCGAGAGTTGCCTCGCATGCCATCCCTGAGACCAACCAGCACGGACCAGGTGCGGAGATGAACCCGAGGAAGAAGACACCATGGCTTGCGGCGATGCTGCTGCTGCTGGGTGGCGCCGACGCCCTGGGACAGGATGCGCCCGCTGCCCGTGGCGAGGGGACTCCCGAGGCGGGGGATGCCACGCCAGGCGAACGGATCGCCATCAACAGCGCGGTCACGGCCCTGGGCGTGGCGCTGGGCGTCGCTGCCGCCTACAACTACACCCAGGCCTCCCTGGCCTACCAGGACTACCTGCGCGAGGGCGATGCCACGCGGGCCAGCCAGATCTACGACGAGCAGGTGCGGCCGCGTGCGGTGCTGATGGGCACGCAGACCGCGGGCTCGGCCTTGCTGCTGGGCGCGGGCGCCGCGCTCTGGCTGTGCACCGACCGCCTGCCCGTGCGGCGTGACAGCGCACGGCCCTGGGGGCGCATCGTGCTGGACGGGGCCGTCACCGGAGCTGGGCTCGGCCTGGGGGCCTTGGCGACCTACAACTTCATCCAGGGCCGCAAGGCCTACGAGGCCTACCTGGCGGAGCCCGGGGAGGAAGCAGCCAAGGCGCTCTACGACGAGGAGGTGCGACCCCGCAGCGTGGCTGCGATCACCCAGGCTGCGGGTGCGGTCGTGCTGTTCGGTTCGGGCGTCGCCCTCTGGGCGACCACGGATCTGCAGGTCTCCGTGGGTCCAGGACAGGTGGGCCTGTCCATGAGCTGGTAGCCAGGCCAGGGCGGAGGAGAGAATGAGACGGACAATGCTGGCATCCCTGCTCTCGCTCCTGTGCGCCTGCTCGCCATACGACGGCTCCGGGCTGGACGACAGCCAGTGCGACTGCGCCGCTGACACCGAGGCCGACGCGGACACCGACGCCGACACGGATGCCGACAGCGATACGGACGCCGACAGCGACACCGACATCCCCCCCAGCTGACCAGCGGCCACACGGGCTGGATCGATCCCTGCTGCTGGAGCTGCCACAGCGAGGACAGCCACAACTCCGGTCAGGTTCCTTATCAATGCGTCTCCTGCCATGGCGCCAATGGCGCGGCTTTGGGGCATGGCCACACCTCGTCATGCGACAGCTGCCACGGCTCCATGCCCCACTGTGGCGACAGCGCCGCTTTTCCGAGCCCCGTCAGCTGCCTGGCCTGCCATCCCAGCTGAGGCCGGCGGCATGCCTTGTCGTGCCAGCGGGATAGATGGGCCCATGGCACAGGAATCCTACGATCCGGTGCTCACGAGACCGGAGATCAGCAATCGGCTGGTGAGGGGCAAGCTGGGGTCGTTCTGCGCGGAGCTCGGGGAGTCCGTCGTCAGCGCTTCCGCCGAGGAGGCCGGACTGCCGGTCAGCTACCTGGCTGATCCCGAAGGCTGGGTGTCCATCGAGTTCATGAATCGCTGGCAGGCGGCCATGGTCGAGAGGCTCTACGGGCTGGTGGACATGGTTCCCTACGACCATCCCTTCTGCCAGCACTTCCGGGTGGCAGGGCAGAAGAGCATGAGGCGCGAGGTGATGGGCGCGCCATGGGTCCTCATCCGCGGGATGGGCTCTCCGGAGAGCTTCATCCGTGTCTTGCCATGGGCGGCCCGCAAGGGCAACAAGGTCATGGCGTGGGAGGTCCTGGAGCACCGTCCGGGGCGAACTGTCTTACGGGTGCGCTACACCCGGGACTGCGGCCAGGAGTGGCCCACGGCATGCTGGAACCGCATCGGCTTCCTGGAAGCCATCCCCACCATCTGGGGCCTGCCACGGGCCAGGGTGACACAACGCGAGTGCATGCACGGGGCGGATCCCGCTTCCCATTGCACCTATGTGGTCGAGTACAGGCCCGCTGCCCGCAGAGAGCTGTTTCTCGCGGTCGCGCGGGCCGGGCTGCTGGGCCTCGGCGGAGGCCTGGCGAGCTGGGTGGCGGGGCTGTGGGTTCCGGTGGGTGTCCTCCTCGGCGCGCTCCTGGGTCTGGCCATCGAGGGCTGGCGGCGTGTCGCCAGGGGCCAGCGCTCCCATCGCACGGATGTCAGGGAACTGGAAGCCCTGCTGGACAGGAGCATCATCAGCCACCAGCAGCTCTGGGCCGAGGGAGAGGAGTTGAGGCGCGCCCTGCTCGAGAACAAGAAGATCGCCTCCTACGTCTCGCCGGACCTGCTACGCCTGCTGCAGCGACAGCCAGCGCTGCCCAGGCTCGGTGGCCGGCACGTGGAGGTGACCGTCCTGTTCACAGACCTGGCCAGCTACTCGAGCCTGTCCGAGTCCCTCGATCCCAGCGAGGTCATGCGCTTCCTGAACGAGTACTTCGAGGAGATGAGCGCCGTGGTCCGCGAGCATGGCGGAACGGTGTTGGAGCTGATGGGGGACGGCATGCTGGTGGTCTTCGGCGCTCCCCAACACCTGCCGGACCACGCCGAACAGGCCCTGCGTTGCGCGCTCGCCATGGAGGGGCGCCTGGGCGTCCTGAACCTGTCGTGGGAGACCGCGGGTCTCGCCCAGCTGTGGCGCACGCGGGGCATGGAGAGCATCAGGGCGCGCTACGGCATCCAGTCAGGACGAGTCGTGGCGGGGAACATCGGCAGCGCTGAGCAGATGAAGTACACCGTCATCGGCGACATCGTGAACCAGGCCGCCCGTCTGGAGGCCCTCAACAAGCGCCTGGGGACTAGGATCCTGCTGGCCGAGGAGACCCACGCCCAGCTGAGCGCCGAGCTGAAGCGCCGCACGCAGGATAGGGGCGAGCACTTCGTGAAGGGCCGCAAGCGGCCCGTGCGGGTGCATACCGTCGTGGAACAGGCTCGCTGAGCCCTACTCCCCGTCGCTGTAGCTCTGCAGCCCGATGTCCAGACCCGACTGGCTGGAGGTGCCCGTGGCGATACGGCAGCTGCCGCTGTTGGGGCAGCCCACAGGATCTTCGGACTCGTTGAGCACCTCGTCGTCGTCCACGTCGGCCGTGGCCCACAGGTAGACGGTGGTCTCGCCGGGCGCCATCAGGCTGTAGGACAGGCTGCTCTGTCCGGCCAGTTCTTCGGGCTCGAAGACCCGGTAGTCGTAGGCATATACCAGCTCGCTGGCGTCTATGTCGCCGTTGAGCATATACTTGAGCAGGGTGACGTAGACGTGGGCATCGGGGTTCTCCGCCAGCAGGTCGTCGAAATCGCCGCTCTGCATGTACACCTCGCCCGAGAGCCGCACGTAGGGCACGATGTCGATCTCGGCGCCCTCAACGGGGATCACCAGGCTCCTGGAGATGTCCTCGGTGCCGATGTTGACGGTGGCGTCGGCGGCGCCGGAGGAGTCCACCGGTACACCCCAGGTGTCGTCCGGGTCGTAGAGCAGGTTGCCGTTGCTGTCCCAGCAACCGCGTACGTCGTAGGTGCCGGAGTCGTGGCAGAGGGTCCAGCCCCAGCTGCCCTGGGCGCCATCGCCCACGGCGCTGACCGAGTGGTCCAGCTTCGCCGCGTAGGGGATGTCGCTACCTGCATACATCAAATAAGTCGCGACATCCGATCCGGAGCCGTTGTAGGGCACCTCGATCAGCAGCTCACCTCCCAGGTTCATGTACTCGCAGCCTCTGCCGCTCCCTCCGCCGCCGCCGCCGCCGCCGCCGCCGCCGTAGGCCCAGCCGCTGCCGTCCCAGTACCAGCCGCTGCCGTTGCCCCAGCTAGGGGGGCAGTCGGGGCAGTCGCCCTCGCCGCACCAGTACTGGGTGGCGATGCTGATGTCGATGCCTTCCACGGTCTCACCGTCGCTGATCGCCACCGCGGAGCCGTAGGTGCCACGCGGATCGTCGCTGTTGATCAGGCGATCGCCCCACTTGTCCAGCACGGCGTAGACCAGCACCTCGTCCACCAGGTCCGTGTCCACCGAGAGGGAGTAGGTGTTCTCCGAAGGATCGGTGCTGGGCCCAGGAATGACGTCCTCGGTGAAGTAGGTCTCCTGGCCGGTGGACTCGTCGGTGGTGTAGGCCGTCACGAAGATCGCGCCGTAGGGGAAGGTGTCGCCGAAGCAAGAGTCTTCCCACTGCAGGTGCGCCAGATCGCCGTTCTCGTCGAGCTCGAACAGCTGCACGTCCACGGTCCCCTCGATGGTGCCGTGCACGCCGATGGGTTCGTCGGGATCGCCACTCTCGGTGGCCCCAGGATCGTCCGAGTCCCCGCTATCGGGCATGACGATGGCTGCCGTGTCCATGCCAGTCTCGAGCGGATCGGGGCAACACGGGCCGCAGCAGCCTCCGACGAGCAGTATGAGCGAGAGCTGGAAGGGCTGGAAGTGGTATTTGCCGGGCATGGTCACCTTCTCTTGCGGCCGAGATGGAGCTTTGGCGTTTCGACAACAATTTACATTAATTAGAACTCCCTCGCAACCATGGGAATCCGCAGCGACCGATGCTCTAGAAGTAGAACTGGTTCTGCAGCGCCATGGCCAGGTTGTAGTCGCCTCCACCGACGCTGCTGGCGCCCACCTGGGCCTTCAGGTTCATGTTGTGGCCGCGATACCACCAGTTGATGCCGCCCAGCAGGGCGTTGTAGTCGGCGTCGTCCGCCGCGGCGTAGTCCAGCCACTCGAAGGAGAAGACGGGCTCGACGCGCTGGATGCGGAAGCCCGCCTCGGCCAGCAGGCCGTTGGCCGTGGTGCCCGCGCCGTCTCCGTAGTTCCACATATAGTAGTCGACCTGGGCGTTGAGGGCCTTGCTGGCGTCTTCCCCGATGGGGATGTCGGCGAAGGCGTCGATGGCGATGGCCATGTAGTCGGACAGCTCCCCGCCCACTACGGCTCCGCTCTCGTCCAGGCTGTCGAGCATGGTGACGCCCGGCTGGAAGTCGATGCCCGCGCCGATGGAGAGGACCTTCTTGGGGCTGGTGAGCTTGCCGTCGACCTCTTTCAGGTACAGGCCGTCGTAGAAGAAGCCGCCCGCTCCGGGGCCCGCCTCGGAGTCGAAGACGTTGAGGGTCAAACGACCCGTGAAGCGCGGGGCGTCGTTGGGGTTGATGGCGCCACCGGGGTGCGCCGCCGTGGTGGTGGTGCCTGTGGGATTGCCATCGCTATCGAGCTCGGCCGCGTCGATCTCGAGCGCCTGGGTCTCGACGCCGTTGGTGACGCAGAGCCGGTACTCCACCTTCTTGTTCAGCAGCTCGCCGCGGGCCATCACGCCCACGTCGCGCCAGACCGTGCCGGCCGGGTACTTGACCACGCCGCCGTGGTAGTCGAGGGTCAGCAGCGTGATGGCGCCCTGCATGGTGTGGTGGGAGAAAGGCACCAGCAGCAGGCCGGCATCCAGCTGCAGCGCCTGGTGCACGTTCCACTCCACCCAGGCGTCCTGCATGAACATATTGCCCGAGAAATCGCCGTTCTTGCCGAAGTTGGGATTGTCGGTCTCGGCGAAGAAGCGCACCTTGTCGGACAGCTGGCCCGCCATCAGGATGCGCATGCGGCGCATATAGGGATCCACGCCCCAATCCGACTCGGTCTCTTCGGTCTGGAAGACGTGCAGCTGGGGCTGCAGGAAGAGGCCCAGCGACATGAACTTGTCGTCGGCTACCGAGATCTTGGCGCCGGCCTGGGCGGGCTGGGCCCAAGCCAGACAGAGCAGGGGAGCGGCGAGGGCGACGCGGAGCTTTGCGTGGTTCATCTTTCTGTCCTCAAGAGAGCTGGCCGGAGATTCCGACCCACGGGGCCGGCCCTGATAACTCAGGCTCCGGAGAGGATCACACCAGGGCGCCCCGCGCAGCCTCCTGACGGGATGGACGCCGGGGACCGTCCCTTCGGAGCCGCCCGGTCTAGTCGCGGCGCTGGCGAGGCTCCTTCACGCGTTGCTTTGTGTGAGACACCTGATCGCCGTCATGGTGGTCATCCACATCCAGCCGCTTGCGCGAGTCGCCTGGCTCGCCGGCATCCTCTCCGGCACCGGATTGGCCTTCCTTGAAGTTACGAATGCCCTCCCCCAGGGCCTTGCCGATCTGGGGCAGCTTGCCCACCCCGAAGAAGATCACCACGATGACCAGGATGATCAGGAGCTCGGGGACGCCGATGGTGGGGATCAGAGGCATGCAGGCACAGCCGGGAGGAAGAGGATCGCGCGGCAGCCGCCAGCCAGCCCGGCCGCGGGGGAGCCGCTCGCAAAGGAGCTTATCGCAGGCGCGCATCGGTCCGCAAGCGAGGTCCCTCCTCGCGGCCCGTCAAGCGCGATGCGACGTGGCTCGGTGCCGCCGTGGGCCAAGGGTTGCCACCCGTCATGATCCAGGCTCGCTTTTGCCCGTTTTTTCCCCCTCGACGTTGAAGGGGCCGCAAAGGCGGCGTATGTGGCCAGCGCCAGAAGACGCGGAGGCGAGGCTGGTCCCGAACGCCTCTGTCCCGGTGGTCAATCACCAGGAGCAAATTAAGTTATGGACATTTCTCTCTTTCGCTGGGGAATCGAATTGCCCAGAGCTGACGGGGCGGGGCGGATCGTGGATGCGCCGCTGCCTCAGCGTGTCGGGTTGCTGCTCCGACAGACGACCGGCCGGCCGGCCACGCCTACGGTCGAGAAAGGCGACGCTGTCTCAGCAGGACAGAAGGTCGCCAGCGGCGCGGCGGACCTGCACGCCTCCATCTCGGGCGAGGTGCTGGGCGTCGAGGAGCTTCACTACCCGGACGGCAGCAAGGCCGAGGTGTTGGTGATCCAGGGTGACGGGCAACAGTCCGCCCAGGAAACCGAGCCGGATCCCAAGCCGCTCTCCCAGAAGCCCGACGAGCTGCTCAAGCGCATCAGCCTGGCCGGCGTGATCCAGGAGGGTCGAGAGTCCCTTGGCCTGGCCGCCATGATCGATGAAGCGCTCTCACCGGACGGTCACGTCAGCGCCACGGGGCAGCCCATCAGCAAGGCCGTGGAGCACCTGGTGGTGCGCTGCGTCGATGTGGATCCCCACATGGTCCACCTGGCAGCCGTCGCGCAGACCCTGGCCGACGACTGCGCGGACCTGGCCCTGGGCCTGGATGCGCTGTTGCGGATCACGGGGGCGGCGCAGGTGCACATCGTGCTCGACCAGCGGCAACAGGCTCCTGCCATGGAGGCCCTGGCCGAAGAGCGGGAGTGGAACCTGGTGCGCATCGACGCCGCCGTCTACCCCGCGGCCTCCGAGCCCCTCTTGGCGGCCCTGGTCTCGGGTCGCGAGCCCGAGATAGCCTGGCGCCGCGTGCACAACGCCGGCACGCTGGTGCTGGATGTGGACACCGTGCTGCAGGTCACTGCGGCCGTGCGAGACATGCAGCCCGTCATCGAGCGGGTCGTCACGGTGCGCGGCCCCCAGGGTTGCCAGGCCGTGCGCGCTCGCATCGGCACCTCCATGGCCGATCTGGCCACCGCCGCTGGTCAGCAGGGGCCCTTTGGCAAGCTGGTGCTCGGCGGGCCGCTGGTGGGCCTGGCCCACCACAGCCAGGACTTCCCCCTGGCCAAGGATCGCACCGGGCTCACCCTCTTCGCTCCCGGCGACGTGTCGCTCTCCACGAACGAACCCTGCATCAGCTGCGGGCTGTGCGCCATGGTCTGCCCCATGCGCATCATGCCCGGCCAGCTGTCTCGCTACTGCGAGTACGGCAAGTGGGACATGGCGGATGACGCCAACCTGTTCAGCTGCCTGGAGTGCGGCGCCTGCGCCTACGTCTGTCCCGCCGGTCGCTCCATCGTGCAGTTCATCGTGCAGGGCAAGAACGAGCTGCTGGCCACGCGGAGGACGGCCTGATGTCTGCGAGCAAGCAATATACCGTATCGATGGCGCCCCATGTCCGGCAGGGCCGGACCGTGCGCAGCATGATCCGCACCACCATCATCGCCCTGCTGCCCGCCACCTTCTGGGGCTTCTACCAGTTCGGCTTCAAGGCCCTGTTGCTGGTGACGGTGGGCATCCTGGGCGCCGTCGGCACCGAGGCGGCCGTCTGCCGCATCGCGAAGCAGCCCATCCGCATCGCCGATCACCACGCTGTCCTGGTGGGCCTGATGCTGGCCCTGCTGGTGCCGGCGGGCGCTCCCTGGTGGCTGGTGTTGGTGGGGGCCGTCATGGCCATCCTGGTGGGCAAGATGCCGTTTGGGCCCTTGGGCGGTTCGCCTCTGGCGCCCGCGCTGGTGGGCCTGCTTATCGTGGCCATCTCCTGGCCCGAGGCCGTCGCCAGCCACGTGCACCCGGTCACCTCGGCCTCCGAGTATTGGGCGGCCGACGCGGCCCCGGCAGAGGCCCCGCAGGACGCGGTCACCATCGATCCCAGCGACGCCCGCGACTACTGCAGCTGCAGCCTGTTCTTGGGATCCCAGGCCGGGCCCATCGGCGCGGTCTCGCCGCTGATGCTGCTGATAGGCGGTCTCTTCCTGATCTACCGCAAGGCGGGTCGCTGGCAGGGGGCGGTGGGCTTCATGTTGGGCCTTGGGGTGGCAGGCTGGCTGGCACACGCCGTCAGTCCGGGCAGCTTCCCAAGCGGCAGCTTCCAGCTCTTCACGGGTGCGGCCATGTTCGGTGCCTTCTTCTTGTGCAATGACTGGAGCTCCACGCCGGTCACGCCCAAGGGGCTCTTCCTCTTCGGGCTCTTCGCCGGGGTGTTGGCCCTGCTCTTCCGCATCACCGGGGGGCTGCCATTCGGCCGCGTGGCCTTCGCCATCGCCTTGATGTCGCTGGCCACGCCGCTGTTCGACCGCATCGCGCCGACCCCGTTCGGCAAGGGGGTGCGCAGTGCGTGACAAGATCTGGTACATGGTGCTGGTGCTCGGCTTGGTGGGGGGCGTCGCCGGAGTGGCCCTGGCCGGGGTCAAGAAGATGACCGATCCGGTGATCGAGGCCTACACCCTCGAGCAGAAGATCAAGCCCAGCCTGGACCGCTTCTACGGTCCCCTGGGCCTGGACAACGACTACATCGCCGACCGCATCGTGCTGGAGCTCGGCAAGGACGACAAGGGCCGCACCCTGCGCACCACCGTCTTTCCCGGCAAGAAGGGCGGCAAGGTCGTGGCCGCCGCGCTGCAGACCGCTGCCAGCGGCTACGGCGGTGACATCTCGGTGCTGACCGCTTTCGACCTGAAACAGGACTCCATCCTGGGCGTCAAGACGCTGGACCAGAAGGAGACCAAGGGCCTCGGCGCCCGCGTCTCGGACGACAGCGAGCCCTTCATCCAGCAGTTCAGCGGCATGGGCTACGCCAGCGGCGTGGCCCTGGTCTCCGCAGGCGGCCAGATCGATGCCATCTCAGGTGCAACCATCTCCTCCGACGCCTTCGCCAACGCGGTGAACGGCGCCGTGGGCCTGCTCGCCGAACACAGCGCGGCGATCAAGGGGGAATGAACCATGAAGAGTCTTTCCCAGGAGTTCACCAAGGGGCTGTGGGAGATCCTCCCACCCTTCCGGCTGGTGCTGGGCCTCTGCCCGGTGCTGGCGGTCACCAAGTCGCTGGAGGGCGGTTGGGGCATGGGGCTGGCCACCACCTTCGTGCTGGTCTGCTCCAACCTGCTCGTCTCCCTGCTGCGCAAGGCCGTGCCCCCCAAGGTGCGCATCGCCACCTTCATCGTGATCATCGCCACCTTCGTGGTGATCACCGAGCTGGTGATGAAGGCCTATACGCCCATGCTCTCCAACACGCTGGGCGTGTTCATCCCGCTGATCGTGGTCAACTGCATCATCCTGGGGCGCGCGGAAGCCTTCGCCTCCAAGAACGGCGTGCTGCGCTCCCTGCTGGATGGCCTGGGCATCGGCCTGGGCTTCACCATCTCGTTGGCCGTCTTGGGCGGCATCCGAGAGCTGCTGGGCACGGGCAGGCTGACCCTCTTCGCCCAGGCCTCGGCCGATGTCACCATCATTCCGCTGGCCGAAGGGCAGGAGTTCCTCTTCAAGTTCATGGTGGACCCACCCGGCGCCTTCGTCTGCCTGGGCGCCATGCTGGCAGCCATGAACTACATCAGCGCCCGTTCGGCCAAGGCCGCGTGAGGAGGACGACATGACCGAGTACCTGCTCCTGATCGTCTCGGCCATCCTGGTCAACAACATCCTGCTGGCGCAGTTTCTGGGCAACTGCCCCTTCCTGGGCACCTCCCAGAAGATGAGTACGGCCACGGGCATGGCCATGGCGGTGGTCTTCGTCATGACCTGCGCTGGCGCCATCACCTGGGGCGTGCAGCGCTACCTGCTGATCCCCTTTGAGGTGGAGTACCTGCAGACCATCGCCTTCATCCTGGTGATCGCCTCGCTGGTGCAGCTGGTGGAGATCGTGCTGCAGAAGACCGCGCCGGCGCTCTACCAGGCCCTGGGCATCTTCCTGCCCCTGATCACCACCAACTGCGCGGTGCTGGGTGTGGCCATCATCAACATCCAGAAAGACTACGACTTCATGCAGACCCTGGTCTTCTCCTTCGCCTCGGCCGTGGGCTTCGGCCTCGCGCTGGTGCTCTTCGCCGGCATCCGGGAGCGCTTCGTCTTGATCCGCATGCCCAAGGTGCTGCAGGGCACCGCCTCGGGCTTGATCACAGCGGGTCTGATGGCTCTGGCCTTCCAGGGCTTCAAGGGTCTCTTCTAGCAGGATTTATTGAGGTGGCGACGCGCGGGCGTCTCTGCCGGAGGTGTTGAGCGAATGATCGAAGCGGCACTGGTCATCGGTGGAATCGGCGTCGTCGCGGCGCTGGGTCTTGGTGTGGCCGCGCGGATTTTCGCCGTCTACGTCGATCCCAAGGTTCTGGAGGTCGACGAGGTGTTGCCCGGCGCCAACTGCGGCGGCTGCGGCTTCACGGGTTGCGTGGCGGCGGCCGAGGCGGTGGTCAAGGGCAAGGCGCCCCCCGACGTCTGCATTGCGGGCGGATTCGAGGTGGCCGAGGCGGTGGCGGCCGTCATGGGCATGTCGGTGGAAGCCGGCGAGAAGCCCCTGGCCGAGCTGGGCTGCAAGTACGGCATGGACCTGGCGCACACCCTCTTCGACTACGACGGCGTGGCGGACTGCCGGGCCGCGGCCCTGGTGGCCGGCGGCGGCAAGGTCTGCAGCATGGGCTGCCTGGGGCTCGGTTCCTGCGTGCGCGCCTGCACCTTCGACGCCTTGAGCATCGGGCCCGATGGCCTGCCCATGGTGGACGACAGCAGGTGCACGGGCTGCGGCAGCTGCGAGCGCACCTGCCCCAAGGGCATCATCCGCGTGCACACGCCCAGCCGGCGCTTCACCCACGTGCAGACGGAAGACGACTGCGTGGCCCCCTGTCAGGCCACCTGTCCGGCCCAGATCGACATCCCGTCCTACATCGCGGCCATCGCCCGCGGCGACTACCTGGACGCCGTGAGCATCATCAAGGAGTACAACCCGCTGCCGCTGACTTGCGGGCGGGTCTGCCCCCACGTCTGCGAGTCGGCCTGCCGCCGACAGTACGCCGACGAAGAGATCAACATCAACCACCTCAAGCGCTTCGCCGCCGACTACGAGCTCAAGAGCGGCCAGCACGTGCTGCCCGTCAAGGCGCCGGCCACGGGCAAGAAGGTGGCCATCATCGGCGGCGGGCCCTCGGGTCTGACATGCGGCTACTACCTGGCGCGCCTGGGCCACCAGGTGAAGATCTGGGAGGCCATGCCCGAGCCCGGTGGCATGCTGCTGTACGGCATCCCCGAGTATCGTCTGCCCAAGAAGACCCTGGCCTGGGAGATCGACGGCATCCTCAAGATGGGCGTCGAACTCGAGTGCAACAAGCGCCTGGGCGAGGACATCACCCTGGAGCAGCTGGCGGACGAGGGCTGGGACGCCATCTACATCGCCGTGGGGGCCTGGGGCTCCCGTCGCTTGGGCTGTCCGGGCGAAGACGAGTACCCCGAGGCGGCCAGCGGCACCGAGTTCCTGATCAAGCGCGGCCTGCGGGAAGAGACCCCGGTGGGCAAGAACGTGATCATCGTCGGTGGCGGCAACACCGCCATGGACTGCGCCCGCACCTCCTGGCGTCTGGGCGCCGAGAACGTCTACCTGCTCTACCGGCGCTCCCGCAAGGAGATGCCCGCCAACGACATCGAGGTGGAAGAGGGTGAGCACGAAGAGGTCCAGTACCACTTCCTGGCCGCACCCACCAAGCTGCTGGGCGAGGATGGCAAGCTGACGGCCATGGAGTTCCTCAAGATGGAGCTGGGCGCCCCCGACGCCTCGGGCCGTCGCCGGCCCGTGCCCATCAAGGACTCGGAAGAGGAGATCCCGGCGGACAACGTCTTTGCGGCCATCGGTCAGTCCCCCATCCTGACCTGCCTGGACGACGACAAAGTCGGCGAGAAGGTCAACCGCACGCGCTGGAACTCGGTGTTGGTGGACGAGAGCAACGGCAGCACCAGCGTCGAGGGCATCTTCTCCGGTGGCGATGGCGCGCGGGGCGCGGCCACGGCGGTGGAGGCCATCCGCGATGGGCGCTTCGCGGCGCGGGCCATCGACCTGCACATCAAGGGCGAACCCATCGAGGTGCCCGAGAATTGGCTGCCCAGGGCTCCCAGGCTGCCTGGAATCGACGAGGGCGTGGACATTCCGCCTTGCGCCCGCGTCAAGATGCCGGACCTGACCGTGGACCAGCGGCGGCTCAACTTCGACGAGGTGGAGCTGGGCCTGACCAAGGAGATGGCCCGGCAAGAGAGCGAACGCTGCCTGCAGTGCGGGCTGGTGTGCTACCGCGGACACAAGGCGAGGGCGTGATGATGCGAGCGCAGAGCGTTTACTCGGCCGTGCTCAGCGGCCTGTTTCTGACCCTGGGTTGCAGCCAACAGGCGGCTCCGGTGGCAGAGAGCGATGCCGAACAGGTGGCGGTCGAGGAGCAGGAGCAGCAAGAGACGGGCATGCACGAGGCCCAGTTCTCCCACTCGGGCCACACCGGCTACGGCTACGCCTGCACCGAGTGCCACCACACCACGGCCGAGGGCAGCGCCCCGGCCGAGGGCTGCAGCGACTGCCATCCCGTGGCGGAAGAGGGTTCGGATCCGGCCCACAAGGGCCCCGAGGACAACACTCGGCTGCAGGGCGAGAACCAGTGCCTGCAGGAGCTGGCCGCGGTGCCTTTCAACCACTTCACCCACGCCTCGGCCGACGGCTACAAGCTGGCCTGCACCAGCTGCCACCACACGGGCGACACGGTGCCCTGCAGCGACTGCCACGACCAGATCGCGCGCCTGACGCCCGAGGGAGCGGTCAAGCCCAAGCTCAAGCGGGCCGTGCACCTGGTCTGCAAGAACTGCCACAGCTCCATCGCAAAGAACAACCCCGCCACGCCGGCACCGGTGGCCTGCGAGCAGTGCCACAGCGAGCGCACGCTGGCGCGCCTGCCCGGCGCCTTGACCCACGAGCGGGCCATGCACCTGAGCTGCATCGGTTGCCATGCGGCGGCTGTGGGCCCGCCGGCGAGGCAAGATCAAGCCGAGCACCCCAGTGCGCCCACCCAGTGCATCGGCTGCCATATTCCTCCGGTGGAGGAACCCGTGGTGGCGGATGCCGATGGCGAGGCTCCCAGCGGCCTGTCTGTGGACATGACCATCGACCACGCCAAGGCCGCCATGTCGGGCACGCCCTTCGCCCACGCCGATCACCAGGGTCTGGCCGAGAGCTGCGATACCTGCCACCACGAGGGCCTGGCGGATCCCTCCTGTCGCGGTTGCCACGGCGATGTGGACGCCGCCCAGCGGGTCTACCACAAGCTCTGCATCGAGTGTCACCAGGCCCAGGAAGCGGGCCCCACGGAGTGCGCGGGTTGCCACCCATAGCACCACGGAGGCGCCCTGCCTCGCGGGGGCACGGAGCTGAGGCCTGCAACGAGACCGGCGTGGTCACGGCTCGCCTGTCCGATGGGCGGGTGAGCGTGCGGGTCAGCCGCAGCGAGGCCTGCCAGGGATGCAGCTCAAAGGGCGCCTGCAACACGCTGGGAGGAAACACCAAGGACGTGGTGCTGGTGCTGAGCAACGAGCTGGACGCTCAGCAAGGCGATCGGGTGCAGCTGGCCATGGCCGAGGTCAACGTGCTCAAGGCCTCGGCCGCGCTCTATATGCTGCCTGCCCTGGCCCTGATGGGGGGAGCGGCCCTGGGTTGGCAGCTGGCGCCGCTGCTGGCCTGGGGACGGGATCCGGCCTCCATGGCGGGCGCGGCGTTGGGACTGATGGCAGGTCTGCTGGCCACCAGGATCATGAGCAAGCGCCTTGGCCGCACGGAGCGCTTCGCGCCACGCATCAGGGCCGTTCTCGGACCTGCGGCGGGCAACGGGCCTGTTTGCAGACCGGAATAGGCGGTGGTAGTTTTTCATTCCTTTGTGGAATGCAGGAGACCGCAGAAATGAAGCGCATCGCCCTGGTCGTCGCTGCTGTCGTCTTCTCCTTGGGCCTGGCGGCCTGGAGCTTGCGGGTGCAGCCGGCTGGCGCCACGGCGGCGGCACCCCTGCCAGCCGATATCGTCTACCCGAACGCCGAGGTGGGAGACACCACCTTTTCGCACGCCAAACACGGGGAACGCAATCCCAACTGCGGCGACTGCCACCCCGACCCCTTCGAGATGAAGAAGTCCGAGACCATGCCCATGGCCGACATGTACGTCGGCAAGAGCTGCGGCAAGTGCCACAAGGCCGAGGGCCCCGGCTTCGACGCCAAGGAATGCGCCAAGTGCCACATCAAGAAGTAGCCCGCGGAGCGCAGCGATGAGCCAGCAGGAAGAGGAACGCCCGGGCTGCCTTTGGCCAGCTGTCTGGTTGACCGCAGCTACGCTGTTCACTCTGACGGGAGCAGCCGTGATCGCCATGGAGGCCTCCAGCTCGGAGGCCGCCGGCCTGCGTGCCGTGCAGATAGCCTCCTTCCCCCTGGGGGCCCTGTGGTCCGGCGCCATCGTGGCCGTGCTCGTTCACTTTTTGAACAAGGGCGGCAAGGGCCTGCGCTATGGCGGGCCCCTGGGCTGCGGCTGTCTGGGTGGGATCCTGCTGGCCGGTGTCTTCGTCACCTTCTTCGCGACGGTGTGGAGCTCCTTGTAGCTTCGCTTGGTGCGCCTGGGGACCCGGTATAGGGGTATAGGGGTATAGGGGTCAGGATGTCACCAGCATAGAGGTGTAGGAGGTGTAGGGGTATAGGGTGTAGGTGGGGCATAGGGGGCATGTTATAGGTGTTATAGGGGTCAGGATGTCACCATTACTATTTACGTCAAAGACGATATAGTAATAGCGACATCATGAGAGCACCGGGGTGTCAACCCCTCCTACGCCGCAGTCCCAGCCCCGCAAACACCAACCAGAGCGCCGCCCCACCCAGGGGCCCGCCCTGGCCGCAGCCGCCGCAGCCACCCTCGTCGTCATCGCCGCTGTCGCCCACATCGGGCTGGCCGGTCTCGTAGCCCGGCCCGCTGTCGGCGCTGTCGCCGCTGTCCTGCGCCGAGCTGTCGCCGGTGTCGATGGGCTCGTCGCTGTCGTTGGGCTTCGGGTCGCCGCTGTCCCCGGTGTCCTGCGGGATGACGCAGTCCTCGTCCACCTCGCCATCGCAGTCCTCGTCGCCGCTGCCGCAGTCGTCCTGCTCCACGTCGGGATGGATGGTGGGATCGGTGTCGTCGCAGTCCTGGCCGCCCCAGGTCGAGGGGCGATGACCGTCGCCGTCCTGGTCGTAGTCGTCCGCTCCGTCGCAGTCCTGGTCCGTGCCGTCGTACCAGGTCTCCTCCGCACCCGAGAAGATCTCGGCGTCCTCGTCATCGCAGTCCGAGCCGCCGTAGTCCTCGTGCTGGTCGCCATCGCCGTCCTGGTCGTAGTCGTCCGCCCCGTCGCAGTCGCTGTCCACGCCGTCGTACCAGGTCTCCTCGGCGCCGGGGTGGATCGAGGGGTCTCAGTCGTAACAGTCGAAGACACCGTGGTCCC
>CAYVQL010000017.1:0-57304 GCA_964454135.1 uncultured Enterobacterales bacterium
CCGCAGCCGCATCGACCTGCTGCTGGAGGGGGAGGGGAGGGCGGTCGGGGGTGGGCGGGCGGGGGAGGAAGGCGGAGAAGAGCGCAGGGCGCCTTGCTACGTGGAAGTGAAGAACGTCACGCTGCTGCAGGAGCCGGGGATGGCGGCGTTTCCCGACGCCGTGACCACCCGCGGGCAGAAGCACCTGCGGGAGCTGGCGGATGTGGTGGCGGAAGGCGGGCGGGGCGTGCTCTTCTACCTGGTGTCCAGGGGCGACGCCGAGCGGGTGCGGCCGGCCGATGGCATCGATCCGACCTACGGGAGGTTGCTGCGCGAAGTGGCTGGGCAGGGGGTGGAGCTGCTGGCGTATGGGCTGCAGATCACGCGTGAGGCGTTGGTGGTGGGGCGGGAGGTGCCGGTGGTGTTGGGCGGGGAATGAGCGCCACCGCGTAGCCCGGATGCGCGCTGCGCGCCTCCTGCTTCGCGGACGCGGGCTGTGCACGAGGGAACCCAGGACCGTGAGCGGCACGGCATCGCGACGACGGCCAGCTTGCGCCCTTCTCGCTTTTCTCACGTCTCTTTGCGATGATCTGCTGGGCCTTCCCTCCAGGGACGAATCGCCCGTGATGCCAGTTGCCGCCAGGAGGTGCGCAATGACGCCGCTCCTTGGACTCCTCGGCCTCCTCCTGCTGCTGCAGGCCTGCGCGCCCGCGGGCGAGCCCAGCCACACTGGCTCCCTCGACAGCGAAGCGGCCTGGAGCAGGGAGCCGGTGACGGCCAGGCTCGCCTCCGCGCCCACCGCCTCCGCCCGAGGCTTTCAGCAGCGGGAGCCCGGCCGCTTCGTGGCCTCGGCTGGCGGGATGCTGGCCGAGCTGGGTGGGCGCGGAATGCGAGCGCAGCGGGGCGCCGACGAGCTGACGCTGCGGTTCTCGGCCTGGGGACGGGAGGGCGCCCTGGAGTCGGTGGAGCCCAGGCAGCCCGTCTTCGGCGATTGCGACGCCGCAGGCAGCTGCGGGCGCGTGGAGCTGGGCCATCCCAGCCTGACCGAGCACTGGCGCGGCGTGCCCGCAGGAGTGGAGCAGGGCTGGGAGATCCGGAGGCGGCCCGCGGGGGAGGGCGCGCTGCTGCTAGACGTGGATGTGGGGGCCAGCCATTGGGAGGCGGACGGGGACGGCTTGGGGGCGCGCATCCTGGGTTCGACAGGCCGTGCCTGGCGCTACGCCGGGTTGCGGGCCTGGGATGCCAGGGACGAGCCTCTGGGCGCTTGGATGGAGGTCCGGGCCGGGGGCCTGCGGCTGGTGGTGCAGGATGGGGAGGCGGTCTATCCGGTCTTCGTGGATCCGACGCTGGCGGCGGACAGCAAGCTCCTTGCTTCGGATGGTGCGGACGATGACTACTTCGGGGCCACGGTCTCGAGCGCCGGGGATGTGGATGGCGATGGCTATGACGACGTGATCGTGGGGGCCAATGGAGACGACGACAACGGCAGCTCGTCTGGCTCCGCCTACGTGTACCTGGGCGGCAGCGACGGTGCGGATGCGGGGAGCGAGGTCAAGCTGTGCGCTTCGGACGGCGCGGCGGGCGACGGTTTCGGCTGCTCGGTCTCGAGCGCGGGAGACGTGGACGGCGACGGCTTCGACGATGTGATCATCGGGGCGCAGTACGACTCTGACGCCTACGCGAGTGCCGGCTCCATATACCTGTTTCTGGGAGGCAGCAGCGGTGTGGATGCCAGCACCGAGGTCGAGTTGCACACCTCGAGCGCCTACACCGGCGTCTTCTTCGGCGCCTCGGTCTCAAGCGCGGGCGACTTGGACGGCGATGGCTACGGCGACGTGATTGCGGGGGCCGAGGAAGACGTCGTCAACGGCGTCTGTCGCGGCTCCGCCTATGTGTACCTGGGCAGCAGCGGAGGCATCGACGCCAAGAGCCAGACAAGGCTGAGCGCCTCGGATGGCGCGCGGGACGACGACTTCGGACACTCGGTCTCGAGCGCAGGCGACGTGGATGGCGATGGCTACGATGACGTCATCGTGGGCTCCTACCTGGACGACGACAATGGCAGCAACTCCGGCTCCGCCTACGTGTACCTGGGAAGCGGCGGGGGCGTGGCTGCCAGCACCGAGGCCAAGCTGATCGCCTCGGATGGCGCGGCCAACGACTGTTTCGGCATGGGGCTCTCCGGCGCGGGAGACGTGGACGGTGACGGCTACGGCGACGTGGTCGTGGGTGCCCGATATGACGACGACAACGGCACCGATTCCGGATCTGTCTATGTGTACCTGGGCAGCAGCGGCGGTGTGGATGCCAGCAGCGAGACCAAGCTGTCCGCATCAGACGGCGCTTCTTCGGACTACTTCGGGCGCTCGGTCTCGAGTGCGGGCGACGTGGACGGCGATGGCTACGACGACGTGATCGCAGGGGCCGCCTACGACGACGACGACGGCACTTCGTCCGGATCTGCCTACGTGTACCTGGGCAGCAGCGGGGGTGTCGACGCCAGTACCGAGGCCAAGCTGACGGCGTACGACGGCGCAAGTGGCGACTACTTCGGCTACTCGGTCTCGAGTGCGGGCGACGTGGACGGCGATGGCCTGGACGACTTGATCGTAGGAGCACTCATCGACGAGGATCTCAACGGATCGGACCTCGGCTCGGCCTACGTCTTCATCTTCTGCGAGACGAGCACCTGGTACGCCGACGACGACGGCGACGGGTACGGAGACGTCAGCGCCAGCGCCGCCACCTGCTCCCAGCCCAGCGGCTACGTGGCAGACGACTCCGACTGCGACGACAGCTCGGACCAGGCCTTTCCCGGGGGCGTCGAGGTCTGCGACGAGCTGGACAACGACTGCGACGGCACCGTGGACAACGAGGAAGCCGACGCCATCGAGTACGACACCTGGTACGCCGATGCCGACGGCGATGGGTACGGCGATGCCGCTGCCAGCGCCTACGACTGCTCCCCGCCCAGCGGCCATACGGACAACGACGAGGACTGCGACGACAGCGAACCCCTGGCCTGGACCGGCGCCGAAGAGGTCTGCGACGGGGCGGATAACGACTGCGATGGGACTGTCGATAACGAGGAAGCTGGAGCCATCGAGTACTTCACCTGGTATGCCGATGCCGACGGTGACGGGTACGGAGATGCCACCAGCACCACCTCGGCATGCGCCCAGCCCAGCGGCTACGTGGCCGACGACAGCGACTGCGTCGACAACGATCCCCAGGTGCGGCCTGGCGCCGACGAGCTCTGCGACAGCTTGGACAACGACTGCGACGGGATCATCGACGAGGATCCCGTCAACGGCTACCACCTGTTCCCCGATGCCGACGGCGACGGGTACGGCGACATAGCAGCCCCCTGCGTCCGCTCCTGCTCCGAGATCAGCGGCTACGTGACCGGCCGCGACGACTGCGATGACCGCGACGCGCAGAACCATCCCGGCGCCGAGGAGGTCTGCGACGATCTGGACAACGACTGCGACGGGATCGTCGACAACGGAGATGCCGAGGCCATCGAGTTCACCATCTGGTATCCCGATGCCGACGGCGACGGATATGGCCTTGTCGACGTCTTCCTCGTCGCCTGCTCCCAGCCCGGCGGCCACGCAGCCCAGGCCGGCGACTGCGACGACGATCGCGCCAGCGTCCATCCCGGCGCGGAAGAGATCCCCGACGACGGGACTGACCAGGACTGCGACGGAGAGGACGCGCCTGGCGCGGATGGCTGCGGCTGCGCGTCGGCGCCTGGCTCCGGGATCCCCTTCCTGCTCCCCCTGCTCGGTCTGGTCTTGCGCCGGCGGAAACGCGCGGATCGCGCTCTTGCAGGCCCGGAGGACGTTGGGACCTGAGAGAGCCTGCCTGGCCAGCGCCTTCGATGGCGAGCGGATAGGCACCCTCATGTCCGCCCCCCCCCGCAAGCCCCCCTGGCTCAAGACCCGCCTGCCTGGCGGCCGCAGTTACGGCCGGGTCAAGGGGGCCGTACGCGACCTCCAGCTGCACACCGTCTGCCAGGAGGCCCGCTGCCCCAACCTGGGGGATTGCTGGGGTTGCGGCACGGCCACCTTCATGATCCTGGGTGACACATGCACGCGCGCCTGCCGCTTCTGCGCCGTGGCCACGGGCAATCCACGTGGCCAGCTCGACGAGGGCGAGCCCGAGCGCGTGGCCGAGGCCGCTGAAGGCTGGGGCCTGCGCTACGTGGTGCTCACCAGCGTGGACCGCGACGACCTGCCCGATGGCGGAGCCGGGCAGTACGCTCGCACGGTGGAGGCCCTGCGCCGCAGGGACTTGGAGGTGGAGGTGCTGACCCCCGATTTCGGCGGCCGGCGCGCCGACATCGCCACCGTGCTGCAAGCCGGCCCCGCGGTCTTCGCGCACAACCTGGAGACCGTGCGGCGCCTGACACCCAGCGTGCGCGACCGGCGCGCCAGCTACCCGCGCTCGCTGGGGGTGCTGGCCGCGGCCCGCGAGCTGCGGCCGGATATCCGGACCAAATCCTCGCTGATGCTGGGCCTGGGCGAGAGCGAGGACGAGGTGCGCGCCGCCCTGGCCGACCTGCGCAGCGCCGGTGTGCAGGCCCTCACCCTGGGCCAGTACCTGGCGCCCAGCGCGCGCTGCCTGCCCGTGCAGGCCTACGTCACGCCCGAGCGCTTCGAGGCCTGGCGGGATGAGGCGCTGGCCACGGGCTTCGCGGCGGTGGCCAGCGGTCCGCTGGTGCGCTCCTCCTACCGCGCGGCCGAGCTGAGTCGGGCTTGAAGCTGGCCGGCCTCAAGCACCCCGAATGAACAGCGTCCGCTCCCCCACCTGCCGATCATCGCGCCACATGCGGTCCTGCCAGCTGCGCCCCGGGCGCTGGTCGAAGATGATCAGCCAGCCCTGGTTCAGGCCCAGGCTGTCCAGGTAGGCCGCAAGCTGCTGGACGCCCTCTTCCCGCACGGTGTCCAGGCTGCGGTGCTTGGGAGGCACGCGCTTCAGCTCGACCGCGAAGCGGTCCTCGCCGTAGCGCACCAGCAGGTCGATGCGCCGGCGGGCTGCCGCGTACTCTCGCGACACCTGCCCGCCCGAGTTGACCACGCGCTGCAGAAAGCCCATGAAGGCCAGGTGGGCGGCCGCCTCGCGGTAGGGGCTGCGGTCGTTGTCCTTCAGGATGTCGGCGTTCTCGCGCCACCAGGCCAGGAAGGCGTCCGCCAGGGCCTGGAAATCCAGCCCGCCGTCGGGGCGCTGCCAGGGCCACCAGGGTTCGGGAAGCGAGGCCTGGATGTTGTAGGAGAGCTGGCGCGCCAGGACTTCGCGGTAGAGGGTATTGGCTGCCTCGGCCCCACCGGGCCCGAGCCGCATGAGCCCGAGGTCGACGCAGAGCTCCCAGTTGTCGGAGGCGAATTCGATCCTCTCCGCCTCGTCGCCCAACAGCACGCTGCGCACGATCGCCGCCACCCTCGGATCCCGCAGCCGCTGGGCCAGGCTGTCCAGGTGCGTGGTGCGCGCCAGGATCAGGCGCTCCTTGGCCTCGTCGATGTGCGCGGGTTGAACGGACCGGCTGCGGTCGGGCAGCAGGTCGTCCGTCGCGATGCCCGCCAGGGCGTTGACCAGGAAGGGTTGGCCCTGGGACCAGTGGTAGATGCGCTGCACCGCTGCGGCGGTGAAGCGCTGACTCGTCTCGGCGCTGTGCTGGCCCACCAGCTCCTGCACGTCGGCCTGGGTGAAGTTGGCCATGGTGAGGCTGGCCGACTTGATGTTGAAGGGGGAGCCCGAGTTGGCGGGCACGCCGTCCTTGGCTGCGCCAGGTAGTCGCGCAGATCGCGCATGCCGATCAGGGCCACGCAGGCCGGGGCGCGGCCCAGGGCGCGCTCCGGGAAACCCGCCCGCAGCTGGCGCAGCAGGCTCACCATGGCCGGCCCGCTGACCACGTCGGCCTCGTCCAGCAGCAGCACCAGCCGCCGCTGGCCCAGCTGCCGGCACCAGGCGGCCAGCCAGGACTGCAGGCGCTCGCCGGCGGAGTCGATGCGAAACGAGCGGTGGTCAGGGGGAAGCAACTCCTCGCCTAGCTGGATCTCGGCGGCCCAGGAGATGGCGCCCAGCCAGAGCGCCTCGGCGCTGGCCACGTCCTCGAAGCCCTGGCTGGTCTCCAGCGTGGCGTAGACCGCGACGTGGCCCTCCGTCCGCAGGCGCTGGGCGAAGGCCCGCATGGCCGTTGTCTTGCCCGTCTGGCGGGGCGCGTGCAGCACGAAGTACTGCATGCGCTCCACGAAGCGGTCGGCGCCCACCAGCCGGCCTTCTGCGGGCAGCATGTAGTGCAGGATGGGCTCGCAGGGGCCGGCGGTGTTGAAGAAACGCGTCATCGGGATCCTCGGTGCGAGGATAGCGTATTCCCCTTGCGACGAGAAGGCTGGCCCGTGCGGTCCGCTCGTCGCGCGGGAGGGCCTGGCCCAAAGAGGATAGAGGAGCGCTCTCTCAAGACAGGGTGATCCCATGACAGAGACCAAGCGCTGCGACGCCGCGGTGGTAGGCGCCGGGCCCGGGGGCTACGTGGCCGCCATCCGCCTGGCCCAGCTGGGCCGCAAGACCGTGGTCATCGAGAAAGAGAACGTCGGGGGCGTCTGCCTCAACCACGGCTGCATCCCCTCAAAGGCCCTGCTGCACGCCGCCGAGATCGCCCATGGTTGCCGTGATCAGGAGCAGCTGGGCATCACCGTGCAGGGCGTGCGGGTCGATGGCGCGCAGCTGGCGGCCTGGCGCCGCGGCGTGGTCGCCAAGCTCACGGGGGGCGTGGCCAAGCTGCTGAAGGGTAACGGCGTCGAGCTGTTGAAGGGCGAGGCGCACCTGAGGGCGGCCGGCTGCCTGGACGTGACGCAGGCGGACGGGGAGCCCCTGACCGTGCTGGCCAAGGACGTGGTGCTGGCCGTCGGGGCCCGCCCCATCAGCATCCCCGGCTTCGCACCCGACGGGCAGCACGTGCTGTCCAGCCGCCAGCTGCTCTCGAGCGAGGAGATCCCCGAGCGCCTGCTGGTCATCGGAGGCGGCTACATCGGCCTGGAGCTGGGCACCGCCTTTCGCAAGCTGGGCAGCGAGGTGGTGGTCGTGGAGTTCATGGACCAGCTGCTGCCCACGATGCAGGCCGACCTGGTGCGACCGGTGGCCAAGCGCCTGAAGCAGCTGGGGATGCAGGTTCACATCGGCGCCCGCGCCCGCAGCTATCGGCAGTGCGATGGTGGCCTGGAGGTGCTGGTGGAGAGCGCCAAGGGCGAGCTGCGCATCGAGACTGATCGCATCCTGTCCGCCGTGGGCATGCGGCCCGCGACGGATGGGCTGGGCCTGAAGGCCCTGGGCGTCGACCTGGACGAGCAGGGCTTCATCGTGACCGACGACAGCCGCTGCACCAGCCTGCCGCGGCACTACGCCATCGGCGACTGCGCCGGGGGCCTGCTGCTGGCGCACAAGGCCTCGAAAGAGGGCATCGTGGCCTCCGAGGCCATCGCCGGCATGGGCGGCGTCTGGCAGAACCACGCCGTGCCCTGGGGCGTGTTCACCGATCCCGAAATAGCCGGCGTGGGCCTGAGCGAGGCCGAGGCCAAGGAGCGGGGCTTCGAGGTGCGCAGCGGGCGCTTCCACTTCGCCGCCAATGGTCGCGCCCTGGCAATGGAGCAGGCGGTGGGCTTCGCACGCGTGGTGGCCTGCGCGCGCAGCGACCGCGTGCTGGGTGTGCAGCTGGTGGGCCCCCACGCCACCGAGCTGGTGGCCGAGGCCACCCTGGCCATCGAGCTGCGAGCCACGGCCGAGCAGCTGGCGCGCACCATCCACGCCCACCCGACGCTGCCCGAGGCCCTGATGGAGGCCGCCGAGGCTGTGCACGGCAGGGCCATCCACGGGCCTCCCCGACGGGGTCCGCGCAGAAAGCGCCGCAAGCGGGGTTGAAAAGCGCCTTGCTCCGTGCCATCCTTCCTGGCGCACGAGGACAGGAGGTAACCATGTCCTGCGTTGTCGGTCTGCTGCTGCTCCTGTGCGGTCCGTTGGGGGCGGAGGAGGAACCACCTCCCCCAGAGTCCACCGCCATCAGGGTCTACGACGGTGACACCATCACCATCGCGACGGGCGAGTCGGTGCGGCTGCGCTGGGTCAACACGCCGGAGATGCGTCCCTACGAGGACTTCGCCGAAGAGGCCCGCGATGCCACAGCCTCCTTCGTCACGGGAAAGCACCTGCAGCTGAACTACGCCGATCCGGTGCGCGATGGCTATGGCCGCCTGATCGCCGACGTTTCGGTGGGGGGCATCTCGCTGGCGGAGCAGCTGCTGGAGCAGGGGCTGGGGCACATCATGCTGCTGCCACCGGTGGAGGGCGAGCATCCCGAGCTCTTCGCCGCCCAGGCCCGCGCCCGCCAGGCCGGGCTGGGCATCTGGAGCGACGAGCGCTACCAGGGCGTGCTGCACATCACCAGCTTCCACGCCAACGGCCGTGGCAACGACCGGGCCGATCCCAACAGCGAGTATCTGCGACTGTGCAATATCACCGACGAGCCCCTGAACGTGGAGGGCTTCCGCATCACCAACCTGCGTAAGAAGAAGTTGAGCTTCCCGGCCCTGACCATCCCGCCGGGGCAGACGGTGCAGGTGCACTCGGGCATGGGCGAGCACCAGACCGATCCCGCCCAGCAGCTCATGATCCACCTGGGCAGCGACATTCCCCTGTGGAACAACTCCCGCGATCACGCCACCATCTACGACGCGGCGGGCAAGAAGGTCGACGAGCGGCACCACGAAGTCAAGGGGCGCTGAACCGCTGAGCCAGCCTTGGACCTATCCCTCCTCCATCTGCTCAATGACGCGGTCCGCTGGCCAGGAGTTCGGCAGCTCACCTGGCTGATCCAGCAGCCCTGGAGCCCGGCGCTGCTGCTGCTGGTCCTGCTGCTGCACGCCTGGCTCCGGCATCGCTGGTGGGATCTGCTGGCCGTCGCCGCCGCCGTCGCCGTCAGCGACCCCCTCTGCGCCCGCCTGCTCAAGCCCCTCTTCGCCCGGCCGAGGCCCTGCGTGGATCCCGAGGTGCTGGCTCCCTTCGGCTGCGGATCGGGTTGGTCCATGCCCTCCTGTCATGCCGCCAACGCCTTCGCGCTGGCGGCGGCGGTGGGCGCACCCTGGGCCTGGGTGTTGGCCGCCATCGTGGCCTTTTCCAGGGTCATCGCGGGCGTGCATCACCCCAGCGATGTGGCCGTGGGTGCGGTGGTGGGGAGCTTGATCGGGCTCGCCGCGCGCGCCTTGCTGCTCTGGGCCCTGGCGCGCTGGCGCGGCGCTCGCAAAGAAGCGCCCAGCCAGTGATCCCGCCGGCTTGCCGGCGGAGCGCCCCTGGGTGATATGCCCTGGTCTGCAGGACCCCGGGTCCCTAGGAGGCTAGCAGCATGGGCAGAAGAGCCTACGCCCTCGAGCGTCGCGGCATCGTCACTCAGATGCACCTGGCACGGCAGGGCATTGTCAGCGAAGAGATGTGCCACGTGGCGCAGCAGGAGCGCTTGGAGCCGGAGTTCGTCAGGCAGGAGGTGGCCCGCGGGCGCATGGTGATCCCGGCCAACAAGTACCACCAGGACATGGATCCCATGGGCGTGGGCATCCACGCCCGCTGCAAGGTCAACGCCAATATCGGCAACTCCACGGTCACCAGCGACATCGACCAGGAGCTGGAGAAGCTGCGCACGGCCCTGCGCTACGGCGCGGACACGGTCATGGATCTCTCCACGGGCGGCGACATCCCCCGCATCAGGCAGGCCATCCTGGACAACGCCGGCGTGGCGGTGGGTACGGTGCCCATCTACGAGGCCCTGTCCCACGTGGACGAGGTGGGCAAGCTCACGGCCCGCGATCTGCTCGACGTGATCGAAGCCCAGGCGCGCCAGGGCGTGGACTATATGACCGTGCACTGCGGCATCCTGCAGCGCACCATCCCCATGACGCGCAAGCGCCTGACGGGCATCGTCAGCCGCGGCGGCTCGCTGATGGCCCAGTGGATGGTGATGCACGACGCCGAGAATCCGCTCTACGAGCGCTACGACGACCTGCTGGAGATCTGCCAGCGCTACGACGTCACGCTGTCGCTGGGCGACGCCCTGCGCCCCGGCAGCCTGGCGGATGCCTGCGACGAGGCCCAGTTCGCCGAGCTGGACATCATGGGCGAGCTGACCCGCCGAGCCTGGGAAAAAGATGTGCAGGTGATGGTGGAGGGGCCCGGTCACGTCCCGCTGGACAAGGTCGCCATGAACGTGGAGCGCGAGATCCAGGTCTGCAACGAGGCGCCCTTCTACGTGCTGGGCCCCATCGTGACCGACATCGCGGCGGGCTACGACCACATCGCCTCGGCCATCGGCGGCGCCGTGGCGGGGACCGCGGGCGTCTCCATGCTCTGCTACGTCACGCCCAAGGAGCACCTGGGCCTGCCCGAGGCCGAGGACGTGCGCCGCGGCATCGTGGCCCACAAGATCGCGGCCCATGTGGCCGATGTGGCGCGCGGGCGCGCGGGCGCCCGGGAGCGCGACGACGCCATGGCGCGGGCGCGCTACTCCTTCGACTGGGAGGAGCAGTTCCGGCTGGCCCTGGACGGCGACCGCGCGCGCGAGTACCGCGACGCCCACGCGCCGCGCCACGAAGACGACGACGTGCGCTACTGCTCCATGTGCGGGCCGCGCTTCTGCGCCATGAAGATCACGCAGGAGCTGGACAACTGGCGCGAGCAGGTGCGCGAGACGGTGGGAGAAGAGGCGCCCTGCCTGCAGAGCTGAGGGCTGGAGGTTGGCCAGCGGCTCCGAGGACAGAGATGTCGGGGAATCAAAGAACTGAGCGCGGCGGGAGCCGCGCGACCCGGCGGAGGAGGAGGAGAGGTCCGCCCGGGCCCAGGATGACAGTGGACAACGACAAGGACGATCCGCTCGCTGGGATCTGTGCGGGGGGCGGCCCGTGAGGGTCGTCCCTACCGCGAACCAACCGATGCATTGCCAAGGTTGAAAGCCGATTGAATTGCCGGGCGTACGCAGTGGCATCTTGGATGCCCCGGCGCGCCCATAAGGCGCGGGGCTCAAAGGTCCTGCGGACCTTTGAGGGGCAAGCCAGCGGCGGCAGCCGCGGTGCCCGCAGGGCAGGCGCAGCCCTGTGCCTCCCCCCGCAAAAAAAACAGGCCGACTCATCGTTGCGGCCGAATGGCCGCAACGATGACCAAGGCCGTCTTCGACACCTTGGTCAAAGAGGACCAGAACAACACGTGGGCAGCCGATCTGCCTCTGCTGGCCTGGGAGCCCCTCGAAGCTGGCGGATCCGTGCTGCCCAGCGTGCGTAAGCTGTGCTGGGCTGCCCCGGACGAGGTGCATGTGGCCGACAGCCGGGGCGCGTTGGATCTGGTGCACCGTCACTTCCCTGAGGTCTGCTTGCTAGCAGTGGTGCTCGGCCCACGCCAGCTCAAGGGCACGCCCTGCGCGGGCCGTGCGCTGGCCCTGACCTCTGAGGTCACCTACGACCGCCTGCAGCCCGACCAGGCAGCCGCCCAGGCCGTCCAACAGAGGGTTCGCGGGCTGCTGGCGCCTCTTCTCGCCGTAGCGGAAGCCTCGCGCCGGTACAACAACGTGATCCAGCCCCTGGAGGTCTTGGAACGACTCGGCGCGACCCGCTTCCAGGTCGCGAACGATGTCTGGGTGCGCTGGTCCCTGTCCGCGTCGATCTGTCCCCGGGCCCATGAGCCGCGTCGCCTGCTCTACGACGATGTCTTTCTCGACGAGGTCCAGCGAGACAAAGAGACCCGACGGTACCTGTCCGGCACCGTGATCTTCGATGCCGAACCAGGGCACGACCGTCCGCCGCTCAAGGAATTTGCCGCTACGTTGGCCGTGGCACTGCTCGACGCAACAGTCGAAGCCGACTGGTATGCGCTGCTGGGCGAGGCCGACACCATCGACACCGTCGAGCGCCTGGACGCCCACTTGCGGCGCTGCGATGCCGCCGAGCTGGTGGGATACTATGAAGGCCAGCTGTCTCCCTTGACCTCGGATGAGGAGAGCGAACTACGTGAGCGGGTCGCGCAGGCCCTGGGCGCCCTCGTGCCAGCCCTCCGATCTCCAAAGTGGGATGTGCGTGTGGGGGCCACCCTGTCGTCGGACGGCTTGCAGGGAGCGGTCGGGGCACTCACGGAGGACGACCTGCGGCGGGCACTCAAGAGCATGGAGTTGCCCCGTCGCCTCGACCTGTTCAGGCCACGGTTCTCCTGCCACGGGGGGAACCTGGACCGCTGGAGCCGCTGGGCCGACAAGGACGGTCGACGCACCCGCCTGCTGCGCCTGGCTTTCAATGCTGAGCACCCCCAGCTCGAGCGACCGCGGGATCAGGAGCTGATGAAGAGCGAGCTTGCCGTCGATCTCGAGGAACATATGGACCGGGCCGCCCGAGCCCTTGGCTTCTCCGTCGAGTCGGCCGTGGGAGCCTGGCTCGGAGAGCATCACCCCGGCCGCCCTCTGCTGGACCACCTGCCACCACTCATCGAGTTCAAGCCCCTGGACCCGGCGCGCATGCAGACAAGGCCGCGCCTGAGCTCCGTGCCCATGGCTGCCCTGTCCGTTACCAGGGCCGAGTTGATCCCGCAGACGCAGGAGGATCGCCGCAAGGCCCAGGCCATCACGTGCTGCAAGGGCGCCGACGCCGAGACGCGGGTGGTGGAGTGGGCTGCCGCTTCTGTCAACCGTTTCCTGGAGGACCGCGGCCCGGAGACTTGGTTGGCGCTGCGGTCTGCGCTGCCCCGGGGTGGCAAGCGCTGGCGTGCTTTCGAGGCCGCGCGCCTGCGTGGCTCGGCCGGCCTGCTCGACCTTCTCCACATCTCCAAGCGCTGGGGCTCTGCGGGCTTCGACGTGCTCTCGGTTGAGGACGTGGGCGGTATCCTGGAGCCCGTCCGTACGAGGTGAAGGCCGTCGGCGGTGAAGGCACGCGCCTGCGCGTGTTCCTGTCCCGCAACGAGCTCTCGGTTGCCCGCGAGGTGCAGGCTGGCACAGGCCTGGAGCGGCACCACCGCGGCCGCTGGGTCTTGCTGGCCGTGCGCCCGGATGGCTCATCCCAGGCCCTCACCGAAGCCCTCGATCCCGTCGTTGACGGAGAAGCCGAGCACGTGCAGGCCCTCGGCACCCACGGATTCAGGCTGGAAGGTGTCGAGATGACGGTGGATGTGGGCTGATCCCAAGCTCCACTCCTGTTCCTCGTCAGAACCCCATCTACGACGACCACACCCTCAGCTCGCCCATCATTGAACCCGAACCCACTCCCTTCCACCTCAGCCACGACACGCCTACCGCCGGCCAATTCCCAACCCTGGTCGAAAACCGGGTGGATGGGGATCTGGACGGGAGGGTGCGTGTGCGGGTGGAGCGTCCGCCTGCGCTCGCACGCGCACGCCCACCTCCCCTGTCACCGGGGCCGGTGGCGCCAATTCGCACAACCTCCGGAAATCCCTGGTTAGGGATTTCCAGGCGGCGGCACTACTAGCCTGCGGCTGGCGCCTGCTGATCCTCGGCCTCGGCCTCGGCCTGCTGTCGGGCCTCCTCCGCCTTGCGCTGGGCCTCCTTGACACGCGTCAGCAGGGTGGGGAAGTCGGCCTTGACCTCTGCGGGCAGGTTCGGATCCGCCATGGCGCCCACGTAGTACAGGTACATGGCCGACAGGGCGTGGTGCACGTAGTCGATGCGCACCTTGGTCTCGTTCATGGCGTAGCGGATGCCGCCGTCGATCATCTCGGGCCGGCTGACCATATAGGTGTTCAGCTCGTCGAACTGCATCTGGAAGGCGAAGCGCACCGACTCGCGGCTGGCTTTTTCGAAGAAGGGGGCCTCTTCGGGAGCGGCCCGCAGGGCCAGCTGGTAGGCCGCACCGGTGCCCTCGGAGTAGCAGAAGGCCTGCATGGCGGGCAGCTCGTAGGGCAGCTTGTAGTAGCCGCCGATGAAGTCGGGGAAGGGCGCCCGCTCCGAGCTCCACTGGTAGGTCTCGATCATCCAGCGCGCTATCTCCAGGCCGAACTTCGCTACATCCTGGTCGCCGGTGGCGGCGTGGTAGGCGTTGGCCGCCATGACCGTCCAGGGGCCGAACTGCACCAGCTCCAGCCGGTCGTCGCCGTGGTAGGTCTGGGCGGGCCAGGGGGCGCCCTCGCGCCGGCGCGCCTCGCGAGCGCGATACCAGGGCTCATAGAAGCTCCAGTAGGCCTTGAGGGGTTCCAGGTAGCTGGGATCGTCGAAGTAGTCGGAGACCTCCACCAGGGCCAGGGCCGCCTCGCCCGGCACGATGTCGTTCACCTGGTCGAAGTAGGGGTGGTCCTCGTCCACGTAGTAGGGCCGGAACTTGCCCGTGGGTTCCTGCATGAAGATCGTGAAGTTGGCGAACTTCTTGATCAGCTCGTCATTGCTGCGGTCTTCGGTGATGCGCGCCACCTCGACCATGCCCAGCAGGGCCACCACCACCGTGCCCAGCTTGTTGTTGTCGTTGAAGTGCACGAAGGCCCTGTCGCCCTCGTGCTGCAGGTGCTTGAGCGTGAAGTCCTGGGCCAGGATGGCACCGTCCAGGTACTTCTGCTGGGGATCGAGCCGGTAGGCCAGGGCCAGGTTCCAGGTGGCCAGGGCATGCCGCACGATGTTGTACTCGTTGGACTCGCGGTTCTCGGCGGGCCACCACTTGTAGACTACCGACCCGTCGGGCTTCATGTTGGTGAGCCACCAGTCGGCGGCGGATAGGATGGACTGCCTGGTGTTCTCCAGGGTCACCTGGGCCATGGGGACCGGGGGAACGCCCCGGTAGAGGTAGACGATGCCACCGTCCTTCAGCTCGCGGAAGTGGTGGTCGCGCACCATCTCCAGCACGATGGCGTTGTCGCGCCAGGGCCGCTTGGAGTCCATGCGGTGGAACGAGGCGGTGTTGCGCAGGAAGGAGTCCGCGCTGCGGATGGCGCGCGTGTAGGAGGCGGCTCCAGGAAAGACCCCCACCTTGCGGTTCTCGTAGTCGCGGATGATGGCACCGTCGATGCCCATCTCCCAGAGATCCTCCAGGTCCCGCTCGCCCCGCGGCTCCACGGCGGCGCGCTCGGTGATGCGGTGCACCTCGATGGTCAGGTCCTTGATGTGTTCCCTGATGGGGGGGAAGCCGTTCCACTCGGCGTAGCGTCGGTGTCCACGCTCGATGTCCCGGGCCAGCTCGGCCAGGGCCTGATGGATGTCCTTGTGCTTGGCGAGCCCCACGGCCAGCTCGCGGCCCTGGCCGCGCACCGAGGCCATCAGCTCCCAGCGCCCCTCGCGGGCCTTGAGGTCGCCGAAGGAGGGCATCTGGTTGCTCTGCAGCAGGCTGCGCAGGGCCACGATGCAGCCGGCGGCCAGCTGGGGCGGGAAGACCACGGGCTGCTCGAGCACGTGGTAGATCAGCAGCTCGTCGGTGACGCGCTTGAGCTGGAAGCGGTTCAGGCCGTCGTGGTGGAAGAGACGTGCGAGCACGGTACCGTTGCGATCCACGGTGGAATGCAGCCGCCAGTGCACCATGACGCCGCGTACACCGGCCTCCCACATGGCGTCGGCGACGGCCGTCTCGTCGTTGGCCAGCAACAGCTCGCGCAGGGCTGGATCCTCGAGCAGGATCCGCGCCTCGATGTCTTCGGCCAGGCCGCTGACCTTCTCGGGCGCGTCGATGAGCATGGCGCCCGAGAAGCTCTCCAGCTCCTTGCGCGCCTCGGTGCCCAGGCTGGCGCCGCGGGCCTTGGAGATGGCCTTGTCGACGCGCTCGGGGAAGCTGGGCGCGAAGAGCACGGGGCCCTTGCTGCTGATGGCGATCGGGCCGCCGCTCTTTTGCACGTAGAGGTAGACGCCCGCCAGCAGGGCCAGGACCCCCAGCGTGAAGAGCCACTTCGACGCGCGGCCGGCTGAAGGGGAACGCTTGCTGTTCATGCTTGCTCCGGGGCTGGGTCGGACTGCTTGCCGCGCTGCGCATCCTCCACCAGAAGCACGACGATCATGCCCAGGCAGTAGAGCAGCAGGGACCAGCCGAGCCAGCCGATGACGAAGATGCGGTTGCCGCCCATGTATTGCTGGGCGTAGTTGCAGAAGAGCTCCGCGCCCAACAGAAAGGCCAGCGCCACGGCGTTGCGCGTCTTGCGCAGATCGCAGGCGTGGATCAGTATCAGCGGGGCTCGCACCACGTAGTAGTAGTAGCTGGCCGTGGCCAGCGCGAAGAAGGGGACGAAGCCCAGGGCGAAGGCCTCGGCGCGGTCGGCCCGGCGCAGCGCCCAGGCCAGGGCCAGGATCATCAGCACGCCCACGACCTTGCGCGGGGTCTCCTGCTCGCCCACCCGGTCGATGCGCTTGAAGCTCCAGCCCTCGTTGCGCTCGCCGCGGTAGGCCAGGGCGATGGCCAGCCCCTCACGCCGCGAGGAGAGGTTCTCGGGCTTCATGTGGTCGGTCATGCCCTTCCAGTGGGTGACGATGGCCTGGCCGCCGAACTGAGCGGCGAAGTTGGTCTCCAGCAAGCCGATCCAGCCCACCACCCCCAGAAAGAAGACCAGCGCGTAGACGCTGAGGCGCCGGTGGCGCAGCAGCTGCCAGGCCCCCTGCACCCCCGGTCCCAGCAACCAGGTGGCCGGGAAGATGCGCATGGCCGCGGCGTGCCCCGCGCAGATGCCCGCCAGCAGCGGCTTGCCCTTCTTGGCCATGGCCGTGGCGATGATCAGCGCCACCGCGTAGTCGTAGCGCAGAATGGCCCAGCTGAAGGTGGGCCAGCGCGTGCTGTAGGTGGTCAACAGGAAGAAGAAGAGGAAGGCCGCCGACCAGCCACCAAAGGCCCACCAGCCTACCGCGATGCCCACCAGCACCAGGCCGATGTCCAGGTACCCCAGCAGCTTGACGCTCTCGACGGGCACCAGGTTGACCAGGGGCGCGGCGTAGCCGGTCCAGGCCGGCGTTCCGTTGAAACCATGGTCGTTGACCAGCTGCTGCCAGTACTTGGTGGTGAGCCCGTAGTACTCGCGCTGCAGGGTGATGAAATCGTGGCTGAAGGCCTGCCAGCGCTCTTCGCTGAAGCGGGCCTTGACCTGTTGACCATGCTTGAGCGCAGCGTTGAAGGCCCGCACCTCGTAGCCGTCGATGTCCTGGGCCTGGTAGGTGGGCGGATTGGTGAAGTGGGGACCGCCGTTCTCCATGTCAGCCAGGATGCAGGCCGGGTAGAGATCGAAGTAGCCGAGCTCGTCGAAGTACTTGGGCCCCAGGTAGTAGTGGATCACGTCGTAGACGTCGATGCGATCGGCAATCAGCCTGGTGCCGTGGCGGCCGTAGTTGGTCAGCGTGCAGAAGCAGAGCGTCAGCATCAGGAAGGCCAGCACGCGGGACGACCACTGCGCCACGCTGTCTCCCCTGGGCTCCAACCAACGCAACCACGCCCAGCGCAGCGCCACGATCCCGATGCCCATGGCCAGCAGCGTGACCTTGACCTCTTCCGTGCGGTTGCGGCTGAACTTCATGTCGTCCAGCCAGAGGTGGTGGATCAGGGCATAGGCACCCACCATGGCGGCGAGGATCAGGGCCCAGATGGCAATTTTCTTGGTGCTTTGCGGCGCGAAGGGCAGCGGACACCTCTCGAGACGATGGGGGAGGCTCGCGCAGGGGCCTGGCGGATGGGTGGCCGCCCGGCTTGGCGCCAGCGCTCATAACCCGCATCCAAGGAATCACGCAGCAGAAGTGGCCCAGCAATTTCCCATGGCCGGCGTCTTGGCGCCGTCGTTTCCCGTAGCAGGTCCTATGGACATTTCTCCAAGAGCTGCCGCGCCTGCTCGCCCCAGACGTCCTGCCGCTGGGCCACGGCCTGCAGATCAGCGCGCGCGCCATCGCACATGCCCGCCTCCGCGCGGATCCAGCCGCGGTTGAGCAGGGCCAGCACGAAGCCGGGCTCCGCAGCCAGGCATTGGTCGAGCAGCAGCTCCGCGGCGGCTGGATCTCCTGCGTTCTTCTCGATGCGCGCCAGGTTGCTGAGAGAGGGACAATGGCGGGGCTCGCGGGCGATGGCCTCGCCGTAGTGCGCCATCGCCTCTTGTCGCTTGCCCAGCTCCTCCTCGATAGAGGCCCGCTCGAACCAGGGGGCCGCCAGCGCAGGGTCCAGTCCGGCGCTCTTCTCGAAGTGCCACAAGGCCCGATCCCAGGTCTCGGATCCGGCCAGGTTGTAGACGCGACCGAGCTCCAGGTGCAGCTCCGCATCCTCCGGTACCAGCACGATGGCTGCGCGGTAGGCGTCTTCGGCGCAACCCCACTGGGAGGTCAGCGTGCAGCTGAGGCCCACCAGGCGTTGCACGTCGGCGCGCTGCGGATCCAGGTACTTGGCGGTCAGCAGCGGGTCCAGGGCGCGCAAGGGGAGCCCCTGCCCCAGCAGCGCGCGCCCTTTCAGCTCCAGGGCCTCGAGGTCCTCGGGATTCCGTTCCAAGAGCGGATCCAGCCAGCGATAGGCCTTGTCGGGCAAGTCGGCGAGAACGTGCAGCTCGGCCAGCGCCAGCGCGGGCTCGCGGGCGTTGGGATCCACCTGCAGCGCGAGGGAGTAGTACTTGATGGCCAGCGCCACATCGCCACGCTCCCAGGAGAAGCGGGCCAGGTTCAACAGCGGGGGGAGGTAGCTGGGCTCGGTCTCGACGGAGCGCAGGAACCACTCCACGGCTTCCTGGCCGCGCTCGAGCCCGAGCATGGCGGCGCCCAGGCCGTTCATGGACACGAAATGCCCGGGATCGAGCTCCAGCGCCTGCAGGTAGGCCTCCGAAGCCCCCTGGTAGTCTTTCTGCAGGAGCAGGAGCTTGCCGAGGTTCGCCCATCCGCCGACGTAGTCGGGCACCCGCCGCAGCCCCAGCTCGAGCGCTTTGCGCGCGGAATCGAGCTCTCCCTTTTCCAGGTACCGCTCGAACTTCTCGAAAGAGGGATCGGAAGGCACAGGCTCGGCGAAGGCCGGCAGAGCCGTCGACAAGAGGGCAGCGAGCAAGCTCCCTTTCATGCACATGGCGTCATCCTCGCGGCGCAACGGGCTGCGCGCAGCATAGCAGACACGACGCGAAGACGCCGACAGAGGGCTCACCATAATCGTCGGCTACGCCGACGATCAAGGGCTCCCCGAAGGAGGAGATCAGTGCGGGTAGGCCTGACGGTGCGCCTTGAGGGAGAGGCCGCGGTTGGAACCGCTCTGGGCCTGGTGCTGCACCGGCACCATGATCACGAAGCGCGTCTGCGCGCGCAGGGGCGCGTTGGCCCCGCGGCTTGGCGCCGGCGCCGCGCGCGGCGGATCGCTGCCGCCGAAGCCGAAGAACGAGGCCACGCCCCGCACTGCGCTGGATGTGACATTGGAGACCGCGCTCGCTGCGCGGCTGGCTCCGTTGTACAGCGCGCCGCCGACGGCGTCCGCTGCGTCCACAATGGCCTCGCCGGCCGTCTCCAGGGCCTGGCCCGCAGCGTCGACCAGGTCGCCGCCCAGCTCGACGGCCGCTTCGCCCAGCTCCTTGACCTTGTCGAGCAGGCAGTCCGCCACGGCGCCGGGATCGCTGACCAGCGAGCTGAGGTCGATCACCACATCAGCGCCGGCACCCGCTCCCAGGCCCAGCGTAGCGGCCGCCTCGGCCGAGATCTTGGCCGTTCCCGTGGTCCAGTCCACCACGAAGCTGGCCGAGGCCTTGGCGCCCGCGCCGGCACTCACCTCGCCCCGGACCCGGCCGGTGGCCTTCATCTTGCACAGGCTGATGGTGAGCGGGATCTGGGCGTTGGCCTTGGCTCCTGCAAAGACCTCGGCCTTGGCCTCCAGTGCGACGCCTTCCTTACCCACCTTGGCCGTGCCGTCGAGGGTGCCCTCGACCCCCGCCATGCCCCAGGCCTTGGCCTGCACGTGAACCCCCAGATCGTCGTCACCCAGGCCGACCTGGCGCGTCTCGGCGCTGCCCTGGAGCAGGTAGGCCCTGCCGATGAGCTTGCCTGAGGCCGAGACCTGCCCATTCTGGTAGCCGGCGGTGCCCATGGCGATGCCTTCGACGCCCAGCACCGAGAGAGAGGCCTTGTCGCCCGCCTCGGACGAGACCTCGCCCTTCCAGACCTCAGCCGAGGCGGTCTCTTTCGCCAAGACCACGCTGGTGGGGATGGAGGTCTCTTTGCCCTGCTTGTCCTTGGCGGCGAGGGAACCGTCTTCTTTCTGGAAGAAGGTCCTGTCCGCCGTGGCGGACCAGGTGGAGGGGTTGTATTGGTAGAAGGTGCCTGTGGGCAGGCGGTTCCTTCCCATGGTGGTCGTGCCCGAGTCGGCCGTGCCGGCCGGCGTGTGCGACGTCTCGGTGTTCCAGCCATCGCCAGCGTGGGCGGGAGCCGATCCGAGGGCCATGACCAGGCAAGCCAGGGCCAGGAGATAGCGATACCAGGCGGGGCGAGAGCTCATCGGGACTCCTGAACTTGAGCCATGCTAACACGGGAATTACGACGCAAGAAACGTGCCAATGGATAGGCGTGCGGCGCCATGATGAAAGGCCGGTTTTCGTGCAGCGCGCGTGCCCGGAGGTGGGGACAAGGGGCGCCAGATGCGGCGAAGGCGTCGCAGGGCCTGGGGTGGCTATGGGTCGTCGCCGAGCCAGAGGCGCTTTAGCGCCCAGCCTTCCTCGAGCCTGCGCAGGGCGATGGATGGGCCCGCGTAGCCCTCGGCGGCGGCGGCGGGTGGGGCCAGCGCGCTGCCCTCGTGCTCCAGAAAACCCTGGTCCAGCACGGACAGCGCCAGTTCTTTCTTCGCCGGGGGCTGCTGCAGGTGGGCGTGCTGTCGGCCGTCTCGCACGGCGTGGCGCAGCTCCGCCGCGTAGAGCGCCAGGTCGAGCCTGGGATCGGCGCGCTCCACCGCGTTGCCGCGGTGGCCCTCGGGCATGATGGTGTTGGCCTGGACCCAGCCGCGCAGCGCCTGTTCGCAGCCGCTGCACTGGATCAGCGCGCGGTCCGCGTACAGGTGCTGCAGCTGTACGCGCGTGTGGTGCCCCTGCACGACGCCAGCGGGCGATCCCCTCTCGTCCACCAGCGTCAGCGGAGCCGTGCGGGTCCAGGCTGGCTGGGGCAGCGCCGTGGGGAACTCCAGGACGGCGAAGCTCTTGGGAGAGAGGGACAGCGGATCGTCAGCCGGGACCGGAGGAGGCGTGCGCCCGCTGCTGCGACGGGGCTCCGGGCCATCCGGCGGGAAGCAGCCCAACAGCGCGGCCAGCAGCAGGCCGCCCATGGCGGCCCCCTTGTGGTGAAGGAGACCGCCCACCGCTATGCTCACCGCCCCTCCTGGTTGCCCACGCAGAAGGGACCGGAGGCCTGACTCACATCCTGCGCCAGGCGCTCGCCTGGCACCTGCTGAAAGAGCGCCAAGTCGTCGAAGGTGGCGGTCAAGGGAGAGCTCAGCTCGGCGTCGGCGCCCAGGCGTAGGACCGAGCCGTCGTAGCTGGCCGCAGCGCTCAGGCCCAGACACTCCTCTCCGAGGCGTGCGCCGTCGAGGAAGAGATCCAGGCATTGCCCGTGGAGCGCCAGCAGGAGATGGTGCCAGTCCTGGTCGGCCAGCGCTGCGCTCAGGCTCTTCAGCGGGTGCGCCACGACGGTGGAGCCGAGCGCGTCCGTGACGCCAGCCGTGGACAGTGAGATGGAGCTCGAACCGTCCGCGGACTGCAGCTGCAGGATGGTCCCTTCGCCTACTGAGAAATCGCTCCTCTTCAACCAGAACATGGCGGCGAAGACCTCGTCTTCGCCTCCCGCCGCTCCGGCCAGGCCGGCCTGCAGCCAGGTGGCCTGCCCGCCCAGCGCCAGGCCGTCGCGATAGACGCCGGCATCGGACTCCAGCTCCACCTCCTCGCCTCCGCTGGCGTAGGCGGTCCCGTTGCAGGCTTGCCCGCTGTCATCCTGGACCGTGGAACCGCTCATGCCGTCGAAGGTCCAGCGACAGCCTGAGCTGGGCACGCCCTGGCAGGACTGCACCTCGAAGACGGTGGAGATGTCCGTGCTGTGGCCCATGCGATCGCTGGCGGAGACCGCCAGCTCGTGCGTTCCCTGGACCGGGCGCACCTCGCCCTTCCAGCTCTCGTCGGTGGCCTCGAGCTGCTTCGTCAGGTCGGTGCCATCCGCAGTCACTGTCACCTGCTCCAGATCGTCGTCTGCGTCCGTGACGGTGATGCGCAGGTCCAGGGGGACCTCGGACCAATACAGGCCCCCGTCGATAGGACTCTCGATAACGACCTCCGGCGCCGAGCCGGAATCCGCGCTGTCTCCGCTGTCGGGGTAGGGCGGATGGCAGGCGGCGAGCAGCAGCGCAGCGAACAGGGGGATGGGATTCATAGGGACAACGCGGTGCTGGCGGGGTCGTGGATGGGGACAGACCTACAAGCTATCATCCTGTGCATGTCCACACTCCCCCTCCCCCCGCGTGCACGCATCGGCGTCTTCGCTCCATCCGGGATTTTCGAACCCAAACGCCTGGAAACAGGCCTCGAAACCATCCGCGGCTGGGGCCTGGTGCCCGTGCTGGCACCCAACCTGGGGAAGCGCCACCGCTACCTGGCGGGGCGCGACGAAGCGCGGCTGGCAGACCTGGTCTGGGCCCTCTCCCACCCCGATCTCGACGCCGCGTGGCTGGCGCGAGGCGGCTACGGGCTCACCCGTCTTCTCCCGCGCATCCCCTGGGACCAGCTTCCGCAGCGGCCCGTGATCGGATTCAGCGATGCCAGCGCGCTCTTCTCGGCGCTGTGGAGGCTCGGCAGGCCCTGCGCCGTGCACGGCCCGGTGCTGCAGAGCCTGGCCGATCACGCGGATAGCCGCTCGCGCCGGGCGCTGAAGGCACTGCTCCTGCAGGGCGCGGGGGCCTGCTGGCGCGGAAGGGCCATCCTCCCGGGCAGCGTCCGAGGGCCGCTGATAGGCGGCAACCTCTGCACCCTGGCCAGCGTCGCTGGCACGGCGCACAGCCTGCGCAGCCGAGGCTGCATCCTGCTGCTGGAAGATATTGGAGAGCCGCCCTACCGCCTGGACCGCCTGCTCACCCAGCTGCTGGCATCCGGCGCGCTGGAGGGCGTCGCCGGTTTGGCGCTCGGCAGCTTCGTGGGCTGCCATGGCTCGGGGGATCCGGAGCTGGCTGCGGCCGACCTGCTGGCCGGGGACCTGGCGGACCTCGCCATACCCCTGCTCGCCGATCTGCCCGTGGGGCACGGTCCGCAGAACCACGCCTTCCCCTGGGGAGTGGATGCCGAGATCCGCGATGACAGCTTGTCGTGGAGCCTGACAGGGGCGGACTGAGGAGCGCTTCAGGACTGCGTATTTCAGGACAGGGGATCGATCTTGTCACCGAGCAGGTCTGCCAAGGAGAAGGCCAGGCGGAAGCCCAGGCCGGGACGGCGCCTGTCCGAAGCGAGCCCGCTGCGGGCCGCGGCGCGCCCATGACCGGCCGGGCCGTCGAAGGAGCCTCCTCGAATGGAGCGGCGCACGACGCGCCCGGTGGGCTCCGTGTCCGCGGGCTGCGGACTGCTCGGGGGAAGGACGGTGGCTCCGCGGTGGCCCGGGCCATTCTGCCGGAAGATGTCCATGCACCAATCCGACACGCCGCCCGCCAGCCCCCGGACATTGTAGGGGCTGCAGTCGATCAGGAAATCGCCGATGGGAGGAGGTGCGGGTTGCTCCAGCATGCTGTCCTGGTTGCAGTGGAAGGAGGGATCGCTGTGGTGACCCCAGGGGAACTGGCGGCTGTCCACGCCGCGCGCCGCCTTCTCCCGCTCCATCTCCGAGGGAAGGCGCCAGGGCAGGCCCGTGGCCTCTTTCAGCCACAGGCAGTAGGCCACCGCGTCGTGCCAGCTGATCATGGTGACGGGAGCCTCGCCCACGATGGGGCCCATGGGCGTGTCATTGGCAGGCGTCAGCCGGCCGCCCTGGGCCAGGACGTACAGGTCCACCAGCTCGTCGGTGCCAGGGAGGCTGATCCTGGGCAGGCGGTTCAAGGCCTCGTGCTCCCTTCCCTGGCGGATCATGTCGTTCAAGAAGGTGCAGTACTCCATGTGCGTGACGGGAAAGCGCGCGATGAAGTAGGTGTACATCCAGAGCCGCTGGCGTGGCGGGCTGTTGCGGGCGTGGGGATCGCCCCCGAAGACGGCCCAGCTGGCGGGGATCTCGATGGTGGAGCGGGGAACGAGCCCCTCTTCGGGCAGCAGCACGGGTTGTGGACGCTTGACCCCCGGTGGGACGCCGTTCCAGTGCGCTTCGCGCGGCACTTCCACCGGGTATTGGACCAGCGGCCGCCCCGCGGCGCGCAGCACGAGCACGTAGCTGCCCGCAGCCAGGGACAGACCCTCGACCGGTGTGGGACCTGTCACCTCCAGGGGTTCGCGAACCAAGCGTCGGCCCCTGGTCTCGTAGCGGTAGACCTCCACCAGGGCATCGGGGGGCTGCGTGAAGAGCGTCAGCTGGCCACGGCGCTGCAGGAAGGCCGCGTGGTGGCCGATGTCGTACTCCCGAACGAGCCTCTCGAAGCCGCGGGCCCGCCCGTGCTGCTCCAAGGCTACAGCCGTCTCATAGCGGCTGCGGTACAGGTCCGCCAGGGCGGCCCGCCCCTCAAGCAGGTCGGGGCACTGCAGCAGTGCGGCGCGCAGCTGCTGCACGACGTCCTGGAAGGCGTCCTCGACGTCATCCAGGTCGCGCTCGGACTTGTCCTCTTCTATCCACCCGCGCTCTTTTTCTTGCAGCAGGGCCGTGGGGGCCAGGCGTTCGATGGCGCGCCTGGCCCGCTCGCGCCGGCGCACGGCCGTCATGTACTTGGCGGTCAGCTCGGGCACGCGGCCCTTGACCGCCTGCACCATGGCCTGGGCCCTCTCCCGGTTGCGCGCGCCCTCCACCCAGGCGTCGATCTCGGCGGCCAGGCCGGAGGCGTCCGGATAGCGCTGCTCGGGATCCAGGTTCAGCGCCTTGCGGCAGATGGTGACAAGGTGCAGGGGAGCCCAGGGAGCGGGCGGGAAGGGGGGGGGACCCTTACGCACCAGCGCCAGCACCTCTTTCGCGCTGAGCGACTCGTAGGGGTGGTGCCCGAAGAGCACCATGTAGAGGATGCCCCCCAGCGCGTAGACGTCCGAGGCGGGGGTCAGGTCGGCCTGGGCGCGGGCTTGCTCAGGGGCCATGAACGCCGGCGTGCCGGCCACCACGCCCTTGCGCGTGACCAGCAGCTGATCCTGCTGTCGGTCGGAGTCCACAGGTTCGAACTCGTCTTCGTCGATCCGCTCCTCGATCTCCTCCTCGAAGACGCCCAGCGGCCTGGCCAGGCCCCAGTCCAGCACCAACACCTCGCCGAAGCTACCGACCAGGATGTTGTCCGGCTTCAGGTCGCGATGCAGCACCCCCCGGGCGTGGGCGTAGGCCACCGCGACGCAGATCCGGTGGAAGGCGTCTATCAGCCTCCTGAAGGACCAGTCCGTGTCGGCGGAGGAGAAGGTGCCCTTCTCGAGGCGGTGGGCGTGCACCTCTTTGATGATGCCAGTCAGGCGGCGCCCCTTGGCCTCTTTGGACGTGAAGAACCAACGCCCGTCGGGCAGCTGCCCGATGTCGTGCACCGGGACGATGCCCGGGTGCTCGAGCTGAGCTGTGATCTGCGCCTCTTCGACGAAGCGCACCACCGCCAGCTCGGGGTTCTTCAGATCCTCTTTGAGGATCTTCATGGCGAGCACGCGGCGCAGGGCGCGATCGTAGGTGCGGTAGACCTCGCCCATGCTGCCTGCGCCTATCAGGCCCAGGCTCCAGTAGCGCTCAGGAAGGTCCAGCGGCTTGGGCTGCAGCGTGGCCTCGCCCAGCCACTCCCGATCCTCGTTCGTGCCGAGCACCGGCTCGGTGTCGCTGACAGAGGTCCCCGCCGTGAGTTCGGCCAGGGTGGTGTAGGGATTGGCCCCCAGGGCTTCGGCGAAGAGGAACTCCAAGGACGAACTGTCCGAGGCGCTGATGGGCAGGGTGGCCAGCGTGCTCAGGAAACGCTCTTTGAGTTCTTTCGACAACTTCGGCAGGCCCTTTCTCGATGCGAGGCCTATTCCGCAGACTACACCATGCTGGGGACATAATACAAATACTCGTATCGACGGATCCGCATCTCCGGCTCAGGGAATCTACGTTATGTAGATGGTCTGCGATATATTGCGTGGCGAACAGTCCCCAATCCCCCTCCTGAGGGGGGCGGACGGCGGCACGATGCTTGCAACCGAACAGGGTGCAAGATGCGCCAGGAGGCTGCCATGACCACGACCATCACGCGCTTCGCCGTATTGTTCGCCGCTTCGCTCTCGCTGGGCCCTGCAGGGGCGCAGGCCGCGGACGCCGCCTCTCCGATGGAGGTCTGGCGCATGGGTCCCGTGCTGACCCTGGTGCCGGATCAGGCTTGGCAGCAGGCCGAGCTGCTGGTGGTTGGCAGCGCGTTGGCCCTGGGGCCCGCCCGCGCGGGCGAGGTGCTCACCTTCTCTCCGCTGCCCGCCAGCTGCAGCGACGTGGTGCTGCAGTACGTGGATGAAGGGGGTTGGGGCGTGACGGTCTACCTGGAGATAGATGAACAAGCTGCGTCGTCCGCCAAAGCTGCTGGAGAGGCGACCCACCCAGATCCCCGCGCCGGCTAGCGCTGCCATGGGAAAGGGAAGCGCATGATGGCCACAGACAGACCAGGTAGCGGCCCAGGGGCGCAGGATCCTGGCCAGCAGCAGGAGCTGCTGGAGTACGTGGAGCGCCTGCGCCATGACCTGGGGAAGTACATCGCCTTCCAGCTGCGCTGGTTGCCGGCGCAGCCGAGCACGGAGGAGCTGAGACTGGCCTTGGTCGCGGACCTGGCCCAGACGCATCGCAGCGCGGCGCAAGTGGAGTCGGGGCCCCAGATCTGGCGTCGCTCGCGTCCGGCTCTGGTGGGCGAGGCCCCCCTGCCTGGGGGAGCGCTGGCGGACCTGTCCGCGGATCCCGATCTGCGGGCCATCGACGAGGCCATGGCGGTCATCGGCGAGCTGATCCCGCAGCTGGAGCACGCCGGGTTGCGGCAGCTGCAAGCCGGCGCCATTGCGGCCAGGGCCGTGGCGAGCGCCTTGAGCCGGCTGCGCGGCCGCTTGCGGGAAGGGCAGCGATGACGCGGCGCCTGTGGCGGCTGCAAGGGCTTGGTCCGGAACGGAGCAATGATGGCTGATATTCTCGTGATCGACGACCTGGACCGCACCATCGACCTGTGCAAGAGGGCGCTGTCCGAGCACGACTACCTGGGGCCAGCCCGCTCCTGGCGCGAGGCGGAGGCCCTGCTACGCGCTCGCCGCGGGCAGGCGGATCTGGTCCTGCTCGACGTGCACTTCGACATCCCCGCAGAGTCCCTGGTGGGCCTACCTGCGAAGGTCGATGAGCGGGGCCTGGAGCGCTGCAAGCGCCGCCAGGGCCTGGAGATCCTCTCCCGGCTGCGTCAGCGCTACCCGGATCTGCCCGTCATCCTGATGACCAGCCGCGACGACCTGCCCCTGGAGCGGGAAGCGGAGGCGCTCAACGCGCAGGAATACACCTATTTCCTGGATGACGAGTATGTGGACGCCCACGCGCTGCGCGCCCAGATCCAGGGCATTCAGCGCGCTCGCAGGGGCTCCGAGACCGACGGTCCCGTGTTCTGGGGGCGCAGCCTGCGGATGCGTCGCATCCGTCAGCGGCTGATCACGCTCTCTCGTGGCCGGCTGCCCATCATCCTGGGCGGACCGACGGGGAGCGGCAAGACGCTCATCGTGCGCCACTTCGTGCACCAGCGCTCCCGGCGCAAGGGCGCGTTGGTCGCCGTGGACCTGGCCACCATGCCCCGCGACCTGATGGCTGCGCAGCTGTTCGGCTCGCTCAAGGGGGCCTACACGGGTTCGATTGCAGATAGAAAAGGAGCATTTGAGGCCGCAAACGGCGGCACGCTCTTCCTCGACGAGGTGGGGAATCTGCCCGAGGAGGCCCAGCGCATGCTGCTCACCGTGCTGCAGGAGGGGGTGCTGACCCGCCTGGGGGATACCCGGGAGCGCAAGGTCGATGTCAAGCTGGTGGTGGCCTCCAACGAGGACCTGGGCGAGCTGGTGCGGCAGGGGCGCTTTCGTGCCGACCTCTACATGCGGCTCAATCCCGCCTGCACCGTGAACCTGCCGCCCCTCCAGGAGCGCCTGGATGACATCGATCGCCTGCTTCCCTTCTGCCTGGAGCGCGCCCTGCGCAGCTCCTACCCAGCCGAGCTGCTGGCCGACTACCGGGAGCGCTCCGGGCTGGGCAAGGCCCAGGTGCGCGTCCTGGCTGGTGCGGATGTCCCGCCCGTCACGCCGGAAGTGATCTGGGTGCTCTTCTCGAGCCAAGCCATGAGGCAGCTGCGGCGCCATCGCTGGCCGGGAAACCTGCGCGAGTTCGCCATGACGGTGGAGAACGCGCTCAACTTCACCCTCGCCGAGCTGGCCAGCCTCAACCTGGGAGAACGGGCCGACGTGATCCAGGTGCGGCCCAAGCTGCTGCGGGACCTGCTGCGTGCCGTGCGGGCTGACACGGTAGAGGAGGAGGGCGGCTGGAAGATGCAGGTGGCGGTCAAGCCCCATTCCAGCCTGAACGCCCTGTCCCAGTCTGTGGAAAGGCAGTACTTCACCGCGCTGTATCACCAGGAGGAAGGAGATTTCGGCGCCATGGCCCGAGTCCTGATGGGTGAGGCGGGCAACGCGCGCAAGGTGCAGCTGCGCTTCAACCAGCTGGGTTTGCGCGTGCGCGACATGAAGGTCCGACGCCGGTGACTCCCAACTGGATCGCCAGAGCCGCCCAGCGCGGCGCGGCCGCTTGGCTGGTGGCCAGCGCGCTGGCGCAGGCCGTCTTGGCGGCCCCAGCCGAGCCCGGGCTCTCCCCCCTGGAGCTGGCTGTCGTGGAGCCAGGCCTGCGCCCGTTCCTGGAGGAAGCGTTGCGGGCCGAGGGGCAGGCCGAGCTGGAGAGGGCCGCCTCCAACTACCGGGTGGTCCTGCTGCGCGATCCGACGGTGGTCCCGGCGGTCCTGGGCCTGGGGCGGGTGCTCCTGGCGCAAGGCGATACGGCGGGCGCCGACGAGGTCTACGCCAGCTTGCCCAGCGAGGCCGACGTGGTCTTCGCCCGTGCGGCCCTGTTGGAGCAGCGCGACCCGGAGACGGCCTTGGAGCTGTACCGGCGCCTGGAGACCCTGGCCATCGACAGCACCAGACCCTACCTGCGCCAGGCCGTGCTCTTGGCGGCGTTCGATCCGCCCGCCGCGCTGCAGGCCATCGGCACCTACCTGGACCTGGAGGACGGTCCCCCGGCCCTGGACGGCTTGTTGGAGCTGGCCCTGGCCCTGTCGGCCGCCGGCGAGCTGGAGCAAGCCGGTGCCCTGCTCGACGAGGTGAGCCAGCGCTGGCCGACCGCCGAGGGCCTGCAGGAGCTGCAGGGCCTGCGCGATCGCATCGGCGTGGAGCGAGAGGCGGCCCGCCTGGCCATCGGCGGCGCCGTACCCCTGCTTCCACCCCAGCGCGTAGAGCTGGACACGGCCCGGGCCGCCTTCGTCGCCAGCGACATGGATGGAGCGCAGGAGATCCTCGCATCCCTCGTGGGGCGCGCGCCACGTGCCCCGGAAGTCTGGCTCTTGCACGGCGATGTGCAGCTGGCCCTGGGGGCCGTGGACGAGGCTGAGCGGGCCTACCTGACGGCCACCTCCCTCGCTCCCCACGAAGCTCGCTACCACGCCCGGCTGGGGTTGTTGCTGGCCGAGCGCTACGGCGGGCGCTGGCATCGCGAGGCCATCGCCGAGCTCAACGCGGCGTTGGGGCTGCGTCCGACCTGGGCGGAGCTGCACTTCAGGTTGGCTAGGTTGCAGCGAGAGACGGGGGATTTCGAGGACGCGCTGGCATCGCTGCGCAGCTACCTTGAGCTGGAGCCGGCCGGCGATCACGCTGCCGAGGCGCGTGCGCTCGTGCAGGATCTGACACGCCGCAGGCCCGCGTCGCAGGACGAGGTCCTGGCAGCGCCCGCGGCGGACGTGCCCGATCCGGCCCGCAAGGCATACCTGCGAGCGCGCATCTACCGGCGCAGAGGGGACGTGGAGAGCGCCCGCGGCGAGCTGGAGGCGGCTCTGGAGCTGGCGCCGGACTATTGCGACGCCTTGAAGCTCCTGGCCGCGTTGGAGCTGGGCGAGGGGCGCAGCGACCCGGCGTTGCAGGCCTACGAGCGGTGCCTGCGCAGCTACCCGCAGGATCCGGGCCTGCTCCTGAGCCTGGCGGAACTGCGCCGCAGCATAGGACAGGAAGAGGAGGCGCTGGTACTGTACCGGCGCGCAGCGGAGGCCGGCGCCCCCGAGGCCTGGTACGTGCTGGCCAGCCTGGCGGCCGACAAGGGGCAGCTGTGGCAGGCGCGCCGGCACCTGCGGGCCTATTTCCAACAGGGCTCCGGGGGGCTGGTGCAGGAACCCGCGCAGGCCTTGCGCAGGCGCCTGGACAGCAGGATCAGGGCCATCGAGCTGGGGGCCGGCCTGGCGCTCGCCTTGCTCCTGCTGCTGCCGGGGATCTGGCTGCTGCGCCGTAGGACGGGCGCCTCCTTGCGAACGCTGCTGGACCGGGAACCCTCTTCCTATCAGAAGGTGGCGCGCCTGCTCTCGGCCATTCGTCACGAGGTGTTGAAGCACAACACCACGCTGCTGAGCACGGTCTCGCAGCGGCTCGAAGGGGGGGAGGGCGAGGCGGCGCTCTACGCGGCGGAGCGCCTGTTCGGAGAGGGGACGGAGCAGGGAGTCGTACGCAAGTTCGAGGGCTACCTGGACGCCTTGCAGGGGATCGGCCGCGAATACGGGCTGCGCCTGAACCTGCGGCGCAAGGACCCTGTGCTGGGACCGATGCACCGCGCCATGAGACGCCTCGGGCGCCTCGAGTCCACCATGCGTCGCCCCCATCGGAGCGGCACGGCCCGGCTCGCACGGGAGCTGCGCGCCCTGTCGGAGGTCTTGAACGAGGAGGGCTATCGGGCCATCGGCGAGCTGATCCGGTCGGTCTGCGTGCTGAACCTGGACCTGCGCTTCTTCAGCGGCGTCTACCAGCAGGTGGCGGCGGAACCCAAGCTGGACGGTCAGACTCCCCAGCTCGAGCTGGAGGGCGGGGACCTGCGCGTGCCCGCGCGCATCTTCCGGAAAGACCTGGAAGACATCGCCGCGAACCTGCTGCGCAACGCGCTCTTCGCCGTGGTCGAGGAGCTTCCGCCGCAGGAACGCAGGGTGGGGATCGCGCTGGTGGAAGAGATGGATCCGGTCACCGGGCTGGAGAGCCTGGCGATCCGTTTTCGCGACAACGCGCCCCGCACGCTGACAGAGGCCATCATGCGTGGCCGGCGCATCGAGCGCGGCCTGGGCCTGGCTGGCGACCTGCTGGCGAAGAACAAGGGGCTGCTGAACGTCGAGAACCTGCCGCGGGAGGCGCGACAGGGATGGACCAAGGCGGTGGTGGTACGCCTGCCGCGGGCCGAGTCCGGCGAGGAGGATGCAGATGAAGAGGCTCGGTGAGCAGAGTCCTGCGCCGGTGCAGGTGCTGGTGGTGGAGGACGGGCACGAGTACACGCGGAACCTGGAGCGCTTTCTGCCAGAGGGCTTCGTCTTTCAGCGCGCGGGCTCCGGGGCCGAGGCCCTGGCGGCGCTGCCAGGCCCCTTCGAGGTCGTGTTCATGGACATGCGCTTCGACCGTGTCGCCAGCACGGCCTTGCTGGGTGATCTGGAGGCCACGACGGAGCGCTTCAACGGCGATGGGCAGCGAGCACGCAGCTTCCTGGAGGACAACCAGGGAGCCTATGTCGTGGCGGCGCTGCGGGCGGCCGGCTGCACGCTGCCGGTGATCTTCAGCTACGATTTCGGCGGCGAGCCGCGGCGCTGGGCAAACCTGGAGCGCATGCACGGACCGCTGGACTACCTGGCGGACAACGCGGGTCCCGAGGAGGTCAGCGCCCGCTTGCGCAGGTGGGCGCAGGAACCGGACTGAGGCGCTCCCCCCCGGTTCAGGAGTCGTCGGGGCTGCTAGCGGCCTCTCCAGGATTGCTGGCGGGGCCTGCAGGGGCCGATTTCGGAGGTGAAGGGGCGCCCTGACCGGCAGGTTTCGTCGGATTGGCGCCGTCGCCACCTGGCGGAGCCCGCGGGGGCTGGGAAGGAGGGGGTCCCAAGGCGCCATCGGGAGGATCCGTCGGCGGCGTGGCATCCGAGGTCGGCTTGTCGAAGACCCCGTCGAAGGCCTGGAGGTTGTTGCCGATCACGATCACGATCTCGAGATCCTCACCCGTCAGCAGGAGTGGTCCGGCCAGAAAGCCCATCTCGTGGCTGGGCCCTGGCATCTCGTCTTCTTCGTAGGCGATGGCGGAGACGTACAGGGGCTGGTCGAGCTCGGCTGGAGCTTCCAGCTCGAACAGGCCGGATCGGAACTTCTCCACGTGCAGAAACCGGGGCTGGCGCGCGCCGCCGATTTTCTGCACCGCCGCGAACTCCACCTGCCCATGGTCGGCGCCCTGCACCTGGCCCTTGATGGTGATGGCGGCGCCGTCGCCTATCAGCGCGGAGAAGGAGGGGGAGGCGAGCCCGGACATGCCGGGACCTGGCGTGGCCTGCTCGGCAGCGGCGGGGCTGTGAGGCGCTTTCTGCGTGGGCGCGCCACCCGCATGGGCAGGGGCGTTGGCTCGATCTTGTTCGGTGGACGTCGCGCAGGCAGCGCACAGGCTGGCTCCGATGAGCGTGGGGAAGAAGCTGTGACGGAGCGGGACCATTTCGGTTTCCTGCGGACGGTGGCCTGGCGCGTCTATCACAGCGACAATGCGCGCACAATCTAATCGAAAGCAGAGGAAACAGGGGGTGGGCGGGGCTCAGCTCTTCCAGAGCAGCGGTTCTGCCATGTCCGCTGCGGCGGCAGCCACGCAGCGCAGGCCCGCTGCGTCGGGGTGCCCGCTGTCGAAGAAGAGCGCTTCGCGAACGCTGGAATCCCGATCCAGCAGCTCGTAGACCTCGTCGGGCAGATCGAGACCGGGGCAGCTGGTCCGCAGCAGCGTCTCGCCCGTCTCCAGCCTGGTCACGCTCAGCTGCTGGTTGGAGCGGACCAGGGTGCAGCCGCGTTGGCCCTGGGCGCTGCGCAGCGCCGGGGTCAGGTCCAGCAGGGGCACCTCGGGCAGGCGCGCCGCGAGCTGGGCAGCCTCTTGCGCGCCCTGCTCCCGTCCACGCAGATCGAAACGGCTGATGGGAGGGAGCAGCAGCAGAAAGCGCGCCTTGGGCAGGGCCGCCATGCAGCGGCGCACCGTGCGGGCGTAGTCACCCAGGGGATCCCCTCCCTGGGGGTAGGGGCGCCGCGCGAAGAGCACGGCTGCTGGCCCCAGAGAAGGCGCGATGCGGGTGAGATAGCCCTCCAGGCCCTCCAGGCGCAGGGCTGGAACGCCGGCGTTGAGCACCTCGACGGAGCGCCCCCTGGCGCGCAGCGCCTGCTGCAGGCGCGCGGGCCAGGCTTCTTCCTGGGAGACCCCCCAGCCGAAGGTGACGGAGTCGCCGATGGCCAGGATGCGGGTCGTGCCGACAGCAGGCGTGTCGGAGAACGCCTCTCCTCGCAGGCGCCTGGCGTTGGTGTTCACCAGAAAGCTGCGCGTGCGCCGGATGCGGGCCCGCAGCTCGGGATCGCGTGTCTCCTCGACGCGATGGGGGCGGTCCGGGACCACGACGCGAGCGCCGTCGAGGTTCGGCAGCAGCCAGTGGATGCCCGGTCCGAGGGCCTGCCACTCTCCCGTGATGACCGCCGACGAGAGCCCGCGGTCGCGCCTGCGCCAGTGCACGGCCCAGCCGCCGGCCAGCGCTGCGAGCGCCAGCGTGGCGGCTCCCAGCTTGAAGACCGTCCTGCGATGGAGCCTGGCCTGTTTCAACGCCACCCGCCTCCCTCGGAACCCGGTGCCTACATCACGCCGTGCCAGTACTGCTCCGAGAGCGGATTGGATTCGGGCGCGCTCAGGAACAGCCAGGCCAGCACGGCGATGACCACCAGGAGCGCACCCCCTCCCCAGAGCAGCAGGTCGCGTCGGTTCTGGTTCACGACGGCAGTATTTCGCGCTGCGGTCCGGCTTGTCAAACCTGGACCCCTGCTCTGGCGGTTTCTTGATAGGGGGATGGCATGTCGTCCGCCAGGGAACCCAGCGCTGCCACAGAGCCCCGGCGTCTGGCCCGCAATCTGGGCTTCAGCCTGGTCGTCAGTATCGGCTTCCTGCTCTGCCTGGAGGCTGGCTTGCGGCTGGTCGGCTTCCCGGATCCGGGTATCTACGCTGGGGATCCGGGCAGCGTCTGGTGGTTGCAGCCGGAGCTGGAGGCTCGCTCGGTCGAGGCGCGGGAGATCGGGCGCAGCTTCACGGTCCGCACCAACCGGCTGGGCTGTCGGGGCCCCGCACCCGAGAGCGGCGGGCTCGCATGCCTGGGCGATTCCACGACCTTTGGCTGGGGCGTGGAAGAGGACGAGGCCTGGCCGGCACGGCTGGCGCAGCACCTCGGACAGGTCGTGCTCAACGCCGGGGTGCCGGGGCATTCGACGCATCAGGGCCTGGCGACGATGGACAGGGCCCTGTCCGTCGAACCGCATACGGTCATCCTGGGCTACATCGTGCGCGACGCCGAGCTGGCGACAGCGGCCGATGCCGACCGCCGCGCGCAGCCGCCCATCCGCATCCTGCGGGCCATGAGCGCCCTGCGCAGGGCGCCGCGCCCCAGCTCGGAAGGGGAGCTGTTCCGCGTTCCTCCCCCGGCCTACAGAGAGAACCTGGAGGCCATGCTGACGCGCGTGGAGCGGGCCGGAGCCAGGCCCGTGCTGCTCGCGTTTCCCATGCAGCGTCCATCCCCGCCGCACCTCGATGTGCTGCGTAGCCTGGCTCCGCGGGCGCTCGTTCTGGAACCGCACCTCTCCGAGGACGAGTTCTTCGACGAGGATCCGCTGCACCTGACCGCGGCGGGCAACGACCGACTCGCCCAGCTGGTGGCGGAAGCCCTGTGAAGCGGTCCGCCTTTCTGGCGATGGCCGGGCAGTCGGGACTGCTGTCCCTGTTGCTCACCTGGCCGCTGGCGCTGTATCCGGGTCGCTTCGCTCTGGGTTCGGCCGACGCCGATACCATGAAGCACCTCTGGACGATCTGGCACTTCCGGCACCGGCTCCTGGAGGAGCGCAGCCTGTCGCTGGCGACAAAGCACTTCAACTTCCCCGAGGGAATGGAGCTTTGGCCCATCGAGCCGCTGAACCTGCTGGGAGCCATTGTCCTCTTCCCATGCTCCCTGGTGCTGGCCGCCAACCTGCTGGCCCTGCTCAACTTCACCCTCACGGGGCTCTGCGGCTGTCTGTTGGGCAGAGAGCTCTCGCGCAGCGACATGGGAGGGCACCTGGCGGGGCTGCTGCTGCAGACCTCTTCCTTTGCGCTGTTCAGCCTCTCTGTGGGGGTGGGTGAGCTGCGTCACCTCTGGCTGCTGCCCCTGGGATTCTGGTTCATGCTACGCCTGGTGCGCGGGCAGCGCTGGCGCGATGTCGTCGGTACGGGCCTGGTCCTGGGCCTGGGCACCCTGGCGTGCTTCTACTACGCTTTCTTCCTGGCCCTGGGGCTGCTCGTCCTGGGGATCTGGGCTCTGCTGGAGCAGAGGAAAGCCGGCCTGCGGGAACTTCTCCTGCGCCTCGTGGCCGCCGCGTCCCTGTCGCTGGCCCTGGTTCTGCCCATCGTCATGGCCTTTTCGCACTCCTACGGACCCATCGACGAGGCGGACAGCGCCCTGGGTTCGTCCTTCACGGGTGAGCTACGCCTGGAAGAGGGCACAGAGCCAGAGAGCGCGCGTCTGCAGGTGGGTCATCTCGTCTTTGGTCGCAGCTCGGCCCATAAGGACGCCACGGCGGCGGAGCAGGCCTACGGAGGGGGGCGGCTGCTGGCCGCGCCGGCCTTGCTGCTGGCCTGCATCGCGCTGGTCCGCCGGCCTCGCAAGAGCATGCCCTGGCTCCTCGTAGCGCTGCTGGGGATCTTGCTGGCTCTGGGATCCCACGGCAGTTGGTCCGACGGACCTGTGCTGCGTCTGCCCTTTTTCTACCTGAACAGGGCGCTGGGCTGGGTGGCGGAGCCCCTGCACTTCCCGGTCCGTTTCCTGGCCCTGCCCCAGGTCTGCCTGGCTGCGCTGGGTTCCCTGGCGCTGGCGGGCCTCTCGGGCCGTCGGGCCTGGGGCCTGGCCTCGCTGGGCCTGCTGGCTGCAGCGGATGTGCAGCTGCGGCAGTTCCTGCCCACCCCCCTGCCGGCTTCGGCCCTGCCCCAGCTCGAGATCCTGCAGCAGGCGGAGGATGAGCCCGAGGGGGCGGTGCTCGACCTGGCCGCGGCCTGGTGGGAGGATCGCGAGACCCGCTACCAGATCCTTGGAGCGCAGGCGATTCACCAGCGGCCCATCCAGGCGGTGCCCATCGAGCGCCTGGAGCTGCACTACCGCCAGGGCCGCTGGTTCAGCTCCTCGCTCCCGCTCGTGGTCGACCTGCGCGCCTCCTACCGACGGCTTCCCGTCCCCCTGGAGGGGACCTACGACGAAGATTTCTTCCTGTTGCGCGAAGCGGGCTTCAGCCACATCATGCTGCTGTCCTTCGCGGGTCGCCCTGGAATCCCCGTTCAGCTCATGGTGTCCTTGGAGAGGCTGGCAGGCAGGCCTGTCGTGCAGACGGAGCAGGTGGTCTTGTACAGGATTCCGCAGGTGCAGGCGAGCGCCGAGCAGGCAGCGGCCTGGCGAGCGGCTCAGGCCCAACGGGTGGCGCAGGCCCGTGAGGCCGACCTGGGCCGTTTTCGCTGATGCGTCGCCAGTGCCTGGCACCGAGCCTCCGAACATGCAAAAAAGAAACACATGAACGTCACACTGGCGAGGCTCGGAGCGTTCGTATGAGGTCAAGCGAAAAGCGGTGGACCGTGCCAGCCCTGGGGGCGCTGACCGCCCTCATCCTGTTCGCTCCCCGCGCGCTGTCCAGCGATGATCCCGGCCGCGGCCCCCATCGCTGCATCGCACGCTGGCAGCAGCCCGACGATGCCTGTCCACTGCAAGGCGTGGTGCGGGCCGAGGGTCTGGGGCGCAACCTGAAGGGAGCGCAACGGCAGGCCGAGGAGAACCTCTTGCTGGCCGCCGAGGCCGTCCGGCAGCAGCAGGCCGGGGAGCTGCCCGTGGGCGCCCAGGCCATCTTCCTGCAGCGCACCCAGACCTGCAAGGTCGCGCTGCCGCGACACCTGGCCACCTCCTGCTTCCCCGAGCCCCACCTGCGCGCGGCCCGCTACTGCTACCTGGAGCTGCCCGACGCTTCCTGTGGCCAGGGCATGGGTTTCTTCCTGGACGGCAGGGCCTGGAGGGAGGGGGAGCTGGTGCGCATGGAGCAGTGCGAGCAACGCATCCCCAGCCCCTTCGAAGAGGGCGATCCCCGCGCGTCCGCCTGCCGAGCGCTCTGCTGGCAGGAGGGCAGTCTGCGCTGCGGGGCTGCTAGTCCCTGACCTCTTCCAGCACCAACCGCATCAAGGTGCGGGCGTAGCCGGGGCCGTACTCGTGCTCGCAGGAGGCGACTTCGACGAAGCCGAACTTGTTCTCGTAGACGTGGCGAGCTCGTTGGTTGTCGCGGTCGACGTGCAGCACCACGGAGCGGAAGCTCTGGGCCTGCAGCAGCCGTAGCACCTCCCGCAGGAAGAAGCTGCCCAGGCCGTAGCCCCGCCAGCCGGTGCGGATGGCCTGGTTGACCAGGGCCACCTCCGAGGGATTGCGCCAGCTGCGGACGCAGTGGCAGGTGCCGATCATCTCACCGTCGGCCAAGAGCTGAAAGAGGCACCCGTGGCGCATGATGTTGCCGACCGTGAAGCGGGTCAAGGTGGGCTCGCTGAAGGTCGTCAGATCGATCTCCAGGATCTGCTGGATGAGGTCCTGGTCGTGCTCCACCAGTTCCTGGACCGAGATGGCATGCTCGATGGCGCGTTTGCCGCGCACCAGGGAGAAGGTCTTCATCGCGTGGCGCTCACTGTGGCGGGAAAGGGGTCGATATCCCGCTGGGGGGCTGCTTGCTGTCCAGGCGCTCCCCAGGTGGTCCCCCAACGGCCAGCCGGGTCGCCGCCGGATTGCCAGTCCTTGGGGGGGGGCAGCGCCACAACCGGAGGGGGACACCGCGAGGGAGGGCAGCGCGGAGCGCGAGTCAGGCGTACGCAGTGGAGGGGACCTCCCCTTCCTCAGCGGTTTCCGGTTAGGCTGGCTCCCTTGCCGCGAGGAGCCTCCGTTGTCCATACATCACCTCGCCTCCGTAGACCCGGGCGCCGAGCTGGGGCGCGACGTGGAGGTCGGCCCCTTCGCCGTCGTTGGCGCCGACGTGGAGCTGGGCGATGGCGTATGGTTGGCCCCCCACGCGGTGGTGCTGGGTCCCTGCGTGCTGGGTCCGGGCTGCCGCGTCTTCCCCCACGCCGTGCTGGGTGCCGAGCCGCAGGATCTGAAGTATCGCGGTGGGCCGACCCGCCTGGTGGTGGGGCGCGACAACGTCTTCCGCGAAGGAGCCACCGCCCACAGGGGGACCGACACGCGCAAGGGGGAACACGGCCTGACGATCATCGGGGACGGCAACCTCTTCATGGCCCAGTGCCACGTCGCCCACGACTGCCGTATCGGCAATAGGTGCGTCTTCGCCAACTCCGTAGCCGTGGCAGGGCACGCCGTGATCCAGGACGACGCGGTGCTGGGCGGACTGGCCGGCATTCACCAGTTCGCCAGGATCGGCCGACGGGCCATGGTGGCGGCCGGCGCCATGGTCTCTCAAGACGTGCCTCCTTTCACCATCGCCAAGGGCGATCGGGCCAGGTTGGTGGGCCTCAACCTGGTGGGCCTGCGGCGCGCCGGGCTGAACGGTAGTGAGCTGCGAGCCCTGAAAGAGGCCTTTTCCCTGTTGTTCCAAGCCAAGCTGCCGCGGCGCGAAGCCCTGGAACGCGCCAGGGAGCTGGCCCGGGAATCGACCTGCGTCACAGAGCTGGCCGACTTCGTCGAGGCCAGCCGACGTGGTGTCTGCCGTGGCCGCCGCTAGTGCCGCCGCCCCCTTGAGGGGCGTGCTCTACGGCCTGGGCAGCATGGGCGCGCATCACCAGCGCCACTTGATGGCCCGAGACGACGTCCGGCTCGAGGTCAGCGATCCCCCCAGGGGCCTGCGCGTGGGGCCTGCGCCGCCCGACTTCGCCGTGGTGGCGGTCCCCACGCCCCTGCACCTGCAGGTGGCCCTGCCGCTGCTGGAGGCAGGCGTGCCCTGCCTGGTGGAGAAGCCGCTGGCCAGCGATCCCGAGCAGGCGCGCCAGCTGGCGGCCCATGCCCACTGCCTCCCTGGCCATGTCGAGCGCTTCAACCCGGTCTTCGACGTGCTGGGAGGCGCCAGACCCAGCTACCTGCAGGCCGAGCGGCTGGCGCCCGCCGGTGGCCGGGCGCGCTCCGCCGACGTCGTGCTGGACCTGATGATCCACGATCTCGATCTGGCGCTGTGGTTGTTGGGTGATGACATCGAGGACCTGCGCGCCGTCGGACTGGCGGTGCCGGCCCAGGGTGCGGGCTCGCAGGAGGGTCCGGACATCGCCAACGCGCGCTTGGAGACCGTCGACGGCAAGGTGGCCAACCTGTCGGCCAGCCGCGTGTCGCGCAGCGGGCTTCGCAAGCTGCGCCTGGTCACCTCCCAGGACTACTGGAGCCTGGACCTGCAGGAACACCAGGCTGAGAGAATTCGCTGGCGCGCTGGCCGGCTGGACGCGATGCCGGTGGCCGTTCCGGCTCGTGACGCCCTGCGGGCCGAGCACGACGCCATGATCGACCATGTGCGGGGCCGGCGGGCCTACCCCGTCCCCGCTAGCCACGGCCAGCGCGCTGTCGAGCTGGCCTGGCGCGTCAAGCGCGCAGCCAGGCATCAGCTGGAGCGCCTGGCTACAGCGACCTGATAGTTCCCCACCGGCCAGGCTGGTCGTCCCTGGATTATGAAACCGGGGGCGGCCTGGCGCTATCACGGTGGGGAACATCGCGGGGGAGGGGGAGCGCGAAGCGCGATATGGGGGAGGGGACCTCCCCTCCCCCATCTATTTCATGAGACAGCAGGCCAGGGCCTGGCCTTGGCGGAGAACCCACGGTCACTCCACAGGAGGCAATCTTGAGCTTTCTTCCTAGACCCGTCGTCATTCTGGGTGCCGCGCGCACCCCCATCGGCGCCGTAGGCGGAGCGCTGGCTCCTCTGCAGGCCACCGACCTCGCCGCCCTGGCCATCCAGGGGGCCATCGCTGGCGCTGGGATCGGACCTGAGCTGGTGCAGTACACCTGCATGGGCTGGGTGATCCAGGATCCCCGCGCGACGAACATGGCCAAGATCGCCGCGGAGCGGGCGGGCGTGCCCCAGACGGCCGCCGCCACCACCTACCAGGAGAACTGCGCTTCGGGCGCGGCCGCCGTGCACGCGCTGGCGCGTCGCATCGCCCTGGGAGAGGTGGAGCTGGGCGTGGCGGGCGGGGCCGAGAGCATGTCCAACGTGCCCCGCTACCTCTACCAGGGGCGCACGGCTCCTCGGCTCTACGGGGACCTGACCCTCGAGGACGGCCTGATGGGCACCCTGATGGAGCGCGAGGTGCCCGAGGGCACGGAGCTGATGGGCCTGATGACCGAGCGCCTGGTGGAGCGCTACGGCGTGAGCCGGCAGGTGCAGGACGAGATCGCGCATCGCTCGCACCACAGGGCCATCGCAGCTTGGGAGGGTGGTTTCTTCGACGACTACGTCCTGCCCGTGGAGATCCCACGTCGTCGCAAGCCACCTGTGAAGGTGGAGCGGGACGAGGGCCCCAGGAAGCTGGAGCTGGAGTGGTTCACGCGGCCCAGGCCCTACTTCAAGCCCGACGGCGGGACGGTCACGGCCCAGAACTCCTCTTCCATCAACGACGCCGCTGCAGCCCTGGTGCTGGCCTCGGCCAGCAAGGCCCGCGAGCTGGGCCTGGAGCCTCTGGCCAGTCTGGAGGCTTTCTACAACCTGGGGGTCGAGCGCCTGTACATGGGCGAGGGCGCCTTCAAGGTGCTGCCGCCCCTGCTGGAACGTGCCGGACGCGACTTCGAAGAGGTGGATTTCTTCGAGATCAACGAGGCCTTCGCAGCCGTGCTGGGGGCGGCCTTCGCAGATCTGCCCCAGCTGAAGGCGGACCGCGTCAATGCCTGGGGCAGCGGCATCTCCCTGGGGCACCCCGTGGGCTGCACCGGCGCCCGCCAGCTGGCGGACATGGTGCACCAGCTGCAGCGCCGCGGGGCGCAGCTGGGCGTCACCTCCCGCTGCGTCGGGGGCGGTATCGGCTCCGGTGAGCTGCTGCGGCGCTGGACGGGTTGGTAGGCCCGGCCACAGGTCCTCGAGGCACGGACTGTCGCACGGGGGCGGCGCCAATTATGCTGCGCCCCTTCGTTCAGGAGTGAAAGCCATGGCAGAGAGCCTGGAGATCCGGATCCTGGTCAACGGTGAGCCGCGCCAGCTGCGCGTCGGCCCCCAACAGCGCCTGCTGGACGTGCTGCGAGACGACCTGGGCCTGACCGGCGCCAAGGAAGGTTGCGGCGTCGGGGAATGCGGAGCCTGCACCGTCCTGCTGGACGATGTGCCTGTCAACGCCTGCCTGGTGCCCGCCTTCCAGGCCGATGGCGCCCAGGTGTTCACCGTGGAGGGCCTGGGCCAGCCCGGCTCGCTGGGTCCCGTTCAGCAGGCCTTCTTGCGCCATGGGGCGGTGCAGTGCGGCTACTGCACGCCGGGCATGGTGGTGGCGGGCACGGCCATGCTGCAGCAGGGCCTGGAGCCCGACCGGGAGCGGATCCGCGAGCGGCTCTCGGGCAACACCTGCCGTTGCACGGGCTATACGCAGATCGTGGACGCGCTGCAGGATGCGCTGGGCGGCGATGCCGGGGGCGTGCCCCAGCGCTCGCCGCCGCTGAGGGTCGGCGAGTCCTCCTGGCGCCTGGACGCCGAAGAGAAGCTCTGCGGCGCCTGCCGCTACACGGCGGATCTGCCACTTCCCGAGGGCTGTCTGCACGGGGTCACGGTGCGCGCCGAGCACGCGCACGCCGAGCTGCGAGAGCTGAAGATCGATGCGGCGCTGGACGTGCCCGGCGTGCTGCGCGTGCTGACCTGGCGGGATGTTCCGGGTGAGCTCTGCTACGGCAACGCCGTGAACGACCAGCCCGTGCTGGCGCGGGACCGGGTGCGTTTCTGGGGCGAGGCCGTGGCCGTGGTGCTGGCCGAGACCTTGGAAGCGGCCCGCGCGGGAGCGGCCCTGGTGGAGGTGGTCGCGCGGGAGCTGCCACCCGTGCTCAGTCCGCAGCAGGCGCTGGCCGAGGGCGCTGTCCAGCTGCACGAAGGCGGCAACCTGCTGGTGGATCAGAAGCTGCGCAAGGGCGACGTGGCCCGCGCGCTGCAAGAAGCCGAGCTCGTGCTGGAGCGGCGCTACACCACTGGCGCCCAGGAGCATCTCTACCTGGAGCCCGAAGTGGCGCTGGCCACGCCCGACGACGATGGGGGCCTGACCCTGCGCGCTCCCTCCCAGAACGTCTTCTTCGATCGAGCGCACCTGGTGCGCACCCTGGGCCTGCCGCGCAAGAAACTGCGCGTCATCCAGCAGCCTACGGGGGCGGCCTTCGGCGGGCGCGAGGACATCTACGGCCAGATCCACGCCGCCCTGGGGGCCCTGCTCACCGGCCGCCCGGTGCGCATCGTCTGGAGCCGCCAGGAGACCCAGGTAGCCAGCACCAAACGCCACCCGGGCACCATGGTCTTCCGGGCCGGCATGGATCGCGCCGGACGGATCATTGGCCTGGAGATCGACGTGCTCTTCGACACCGGGGCCTACGCCTCCTGGGCGCCCAACATCGCACGCAAGGCCCTGGTCCACGCGGCTGGTCCCTACGCCATCGACAACATCGCCGTGGACGTGCGATCCGCCTACACCAACAACGGCATCGCGGGCGCCTTCCGCGGCTTCGGCGCGCCCCAGGTGGTCTTCGCCTGCGAGTCGTTCATGGACGAGCTGGCGGGCCTGGCAGGTCTCTCTCCGGCAGAGCTGCGCCGTCGCAACCACCTGGCCGTGGGCAGCCTGACAGCCACGGGCCAGCCCATCAGCGGCAGCTGCGGCCTGCAGGCCTGCATGGACCAAGCCCTCGAGGCCGCGGATGAGGCCGCCGCGCTGCGCCCGCCGCCCGCGCCGCATATGCTGCGTGGCCGTGGGCTGGCCACGATCTTCTACGGCATCGGCTACGGCAACGCCATCCCAGACATCGGCTCCGCCGTGGTGGAGCTGATGCCCGACGGCCGCTTCGAGGTGCGCTGCGGCGCCATCGACTACGGCCAGGGCGCGGTCACGGTCTTCGCCCAGATCGCCGGCCAGGTGCTGGGGGTGAGCCTGGCCCGGCTGGGGGTGCGCACCGGGGACTCCCGCAGCACGCCCGATTCTGGCAGCACCGTCGCCTCCCGCCAGACCTACGTCTCGGGCGAGGCCGTGCGCCAGGCCGCTGATCGTCTGCGGGGCAGCCTGCTGGCCTTGGCGGCGGAGCGCTGGCAGCGGCCCGAGGGGCGCCTGCGATTGGGTGACGGCGGCGTCAGCGAAGGGGACGAGGCTCCCTTCTGCGACCTGGTCCAGCTCTACCAGGCCTGCCTGGAGTCCAAGGTCCGCACCAGGCGCCAGGCCCGCTTCCGGGCCTCGACCACCCGCCTGGACCTGGAGACGGGTCAGGGAGACGCCTACTGGCCCTACGCCTTCGCGGCCCACGTGGCCGAGGTGGAGGTCGATGTTCGCAGCGGACAGGTGCGGGTGATCTCCCTGGCGGCCGCCCACGACGTGGGCCGAGCCATCAACCCGCGCATGATCGAGGGACAGATCGCTGGCGGCGTGGCCCAGGGGCTGGGCTTCGCCCTGCTGGAGGAGCACCGCCTGGAGCAGGGCGTGCCCCTGACGCGCAACATGGACACCTACCGCGCGCCCGGGCCCTGCGATGTGCCCGAGGTGGTACCCATCATCGTGGAGGACCCGGAGCCCAGCGGGCCCTTCGGGGCCAAGGGCGTGGGCGAGCCTGTGCTGGTGGCTGCGGCCCCGGCCATCGCCAACGCCGTGGCGGACGCCACCGGGCTGCGCATCCGAAGCTTGCCTATCCGACCCGAGAGCCTGCTCGAGGCCTGGGACCGCGCCGAGCGGGAGGTGGAGTCATGAGCGCCGTGCTGCGACCTGCGAGCTGGATGGAAGCGGCGCACTTGCTGGGCCAGGCCGGACCCGGGGCTCGTCCCCTGGCAGGTGGAACCGACACCCTGACCCGCATCCGTGCCGGATCGGAACCGCCGGCCACGTGGATCGACCTGACGCGCATCGGTGGCGCTGCCCGGGAGATCCTGGTCCAGGACGGCCAGGTGACGCTGGGTGCCTTGGTGAGCTTCCGGGCCATCGCCGACTCCGAAGAAGTTGCCCGCAGCCTGCCCGCGCTCTGGCAAGCGGCCAGCGTGATGGGCTCGCGGCAGATCCGCGCCCGCGGCACCATCGGCGGCAACCTCTGCAATGCATCCCCCGCCGGCGATGCGATCCCGCCCTTGATCGTGGGGGCGGCGCAGGCGCGCCTGCTCTCGCCGCGTGGGGAGCGCTGGCTACCCGTGGAGCAGCTCTTCCTGGGCCCCGGGAGCACCTGTCTGCAGCCCGACGAGCTGCTGACCACGCTGCGCTACCCGGTCGTCGATGGGGCGCGCAGCGCCTATCGGCGCCTGGGCGCGCGGGCGCAGCACGTGATCTCCAAGGTCTCCGCAGCGCTGGCGTGTCGGCTCGAGCAGGGGCGCCTGCACGACGTACGCTTCGCCCTGGGCGCCGTGGCTCCGATTCCGCTGCGCGCGCCGGGGGTGGAGGCGGTCCTGGAGGGACAGCGGCCCGAACCGGAGGTCCTGACCCGGGCGGGAGAGGCCGCGGCCCAGTCCGCCAGCCCCATCGACGATGTGCGCTCCACGGCGGTCTACCGGCGCCGTATGTGCGCACGGCTGGTGGGGATGCTGGTGGAGGAGATCAGCTAGCAGCCGGGCAGGCGCATCCCCAGCGCCTCCAGCCGCTGCGCGAAGCGCTCGGGCAGGGGCGCCTGCAGCTTGCAAGGCGTGCCGGGGAATCCGGGAGGCAGGCTCAAGCGCCAGGCGTGCAGGCAGAGCTGGGACGCGGCTTCCCGGGCCTGGGCGTGGGCGTAGCGCTGGTCCCCCAGGATGGGGCAGCCGATGTGGGCGCAGTGGACCCGCAGCTGGTGCGTGCGGCCGGTCACCGGCTCCAGCTCGGCGAGCGAGGTCGCCCCCGCCCGGTCCAGCAACCGCAGGCGCGTCAAGCTGGCCTTGCCCTGCTCGCTGACGAAGGCGCTGCCGCGCTCGCGAGCCAGCGGGGCGTCGATCTCCAGCTCTTCCTCGGGAGGCTGGCCAGCCAGCAAGGCCAGGTAGCGTTTCGATGCCCCTCCTGTGCGCCAGAGCGCGCCCAGCCCGCTTCGAGCGCGGCGGGTCTCGCCCAGCACGACGATCCCGGAGCAGTCGCGATCCAGGCGATGTATGGGATCCGGGGCGCTGGCAATACCCAGCAGCGCGCGCACCAGCTCGGGCAGGGTGCCGGCCACCCGGTGGCGAGCGGCCTGGCAGTGCACGCCCGCGGGCTTGTTCACCGCCACCAGTCCATGACGGCGTAGCAACAGCGCCTGTTGGGGCAGGGGAGGGGGCAGCGCCTCGGGGGGCTCGACCCAGCAGGCCTGCAGGCGCTGCCCGGCGCCCAGCGAGCGGGACTGCTTGCGCACGCGCTTGCGATCCAGGTAGACGCCGCCCAGGGCGATCACCTGCCGCGCCCAGCCGCGGGAGCGGCCGCTCAGCTGGGCCAGCGCGCGATCCAGGCGCTGGCCCTCGAGCTCGGGAGGCGTTCGATAGGCTTCGCTACGCAGCATCAGAGGTCGAAGTAGCGGATGTACTCCTGGGGGTGGGGCCGCCGTGAGACGTCCTCGTTCTCCGCCCGCTTGAGATGGATCCACTTGCGCAGCACTTCGGCTGGGAAGACATCGCCCCGCAGCAGGAACTCGTGGTCTTCTTCCAGGGCTCGCAAGGCGGCCCACAGGGAGAAGGGCAGCGTGCGCACATTTTCGCGGTCGAGGTCCTCGGCCGGACCGTAGCCCTCGGCCACGGGATCGGCACCTCTCCGGACCCCATCGATGCCCGCCATGACCAGGGCCGCCAGGGTGAGGTAGGGATTGCCAGTGAAATCGCCGGCTCGGTACTCGACGCGCGTGGCCTCTCCCCGCGCCCAGCGCGGGATGCGCACAGCCGCCGTGCGGTCCGCCGGACCGAAGGTCAGGGATACGGGCGCTTCGTAGCCGCGGGTGAGGCGCTTGAAGGAGTTGGTGGAGGCGTTGGAGATCCCGGAGAGGGCTCCACCCTTCGAGAGCAGGCCCCCGATCCAGGCCAGGGCCGTGGAGCTCAGGCCTACCAGGCCGCTGGGATCGTGGAAGAGGTTGACGCCGTCGCGGGTGGCCATCTGGTGCACGTGCCAGCCGTTGCCCGCCTGCTTGTAGAGCGGCTTGGGCATGAAGGTGACCTGCAGTCCGTGGCGGAAGGCGAGGTTCTTGAGCACGTAGCGCACCATCACCGCGTGATCGGCGGCATCCAACACCGGCTCCAGGTCAGACTCGATCTCCTGCTGGCCATGCCCGCCCACCTCGTGGTGGTGGTAGCGCAGCTTCATGCCGCGCTCTACGAGCATGCCCGTCGCCTCGTCGCGGAAAGCGGTGTGCAGGTCGCCGGGGTTGGAGGCGTGGTAGGCCTTGGTATCGCTGTTCTCGCGGCCCTGGACGTGGTAGCTGCAGCGAGTGGTGCCAGAGTGGAACTCCACCTCGTCGAAGATGTAGAACTCGTACTCGGGTGCCACCAGCAGCTGATCCGCCACGCCCGTCGCGCGCAGCAGCTCCAGCGCCCGCTTCAAGATGCCCCGCGTGTCCTGTTGGGAGAGGGGCAGGCCGTCGCAGGCCAGGTGCACGCTGGAGAGGAAGGAGAGGGTGGGCGCTTCGCGGAAGGGGTCCAGGTGGCCCGTGGAGAGGTCTGGGACCATCACCATGTCGCTGTGCTCCACCTCGACGAAGCCATAGGACGAGCCGTCGAAGCCCACGCCCTCTTCCAGGATGGCGGGTGTGACGGCCGAGACGGGCAGCGTGACCCGCCGCAGGCGGCCGGTCAGGTCTACCAGCCCCAAGTCCACATAGGCGGCGTTGTGACGGCGCACCAGCTCCTCGAAGCGTGTGTAGTCCTGCGTTGCCATGACTCTCCTCTGCTTTCAGTAGGCGGAAAGGTAGCGCTCCAGCTCCCAGTGGTGCACTGCGGCGATGTACTCCTGCCACTCCGCGCGGCGCGTGCGGATGAAGTACTCGCAGATGTGCTCACCCAGCGCATTGCGGATGGTGTCGTCGTCTTCCAGGGCGGCTACGGCAGCGGCCAGATCGGGCGGCAAGCTGCGGACTCCCCGTCGCTCACGCTCCGCAGCGCTCAGGTCGTAGAGGTTCTGATCGGTGGGGGAGGGGGGCTGCAGCCCCTGCTCCAGACCGTCGAGACCGGCGGCCAGCATGGCGGTGAGCGCCAGGTAGGGGTTGCAGGAGGGGTCAGGGGAGCGCAGCTCGATGCGGGTGCCCACGCCGCGGCGGGCGGGAATGCGGATCAAGGGAGAGCGGTTCTTCTCGGACCAGGCGATCAGGGTCGGGGCCTCGTAGCCCGGCACCAGGCGCTTGTAGGAGTTGACCAGGGGATTGGTGAGGGCCGTGATGCCCGGGGCGTGCTTCAGCAGGCCGGCGATGTAGCTCAGGGCCTCCTGGGAGAGCTGGCGTGGGGCCTGGGCATCGAAGAAGGCGTTTTCGCCATCCGAGCGGAAGAGGGACTGGTGAGTGTGCATGCCGGAGCCGTTGATGCCCGCCACCGGCTTGGGCATGAAGGTGGCGTGCAGTCCGAAGTCACGTGCCACCTTGCGGACCACCAGCCTGAAGGTGGCCAGGTTGTCGGCCACCGACAGCGCGTCGCCGTAGCGGAAATCGATCTCGTGCTGGCCCGCGGCCACCTCGTGATGCGCGGCCTCTACGTGGAAGCCCAGTGCGTGCAGGGCGTGGGTGATGGCCCGTCGGCAGGTCTCTCCGCGGTCCAGGGGAGCCAGGTCGAAGTAGCCGGCGCGGTCGTGGGTGACCGTGGTGGGCACGCGCCCGTCATTGGAGAGCTCGAAGAGGAAGAACTCTGCCTCGATGCCGGCCATCATCTCGAAGCCCAGGTCGTGGGCGCGTTGGATCTGGCGCTTGAGGGTCAGTCGCGGACAGCCCACGAAGGGGTTGCCGTCTGGCAGGTGGATGTCGCAGATCAGGCGTGCCACGCGGCCTTGCCCGCCATCGTCCCAGGGCATGATGCGGAAGCTGTTGAAGTCGGGGACCAGCAGCATGTCCGACTCTTCGATGCGCACGAAGCCCTCGATGGAGGAGCCATCGAAGAGCACCTGCCCGTCCAGCGCCTTCTCGAACTGCTCTGCCGGCACCTCCACGTTCTTGTTGGTGCCCATGACATCAGAGAAGACCAGCCGCAGGAAGGGGACCTTCTCGCGCCTGAGCGTGTCGAGGATTTCCAGCCGAGTGAGCGTGGTTCCAGGTTGCGGATCATCAACGGATGTTGTCATTTCTCCTCCCTGTTCGCCCGTCCGGACATCGAGAATGGGTGGCCCGGCATCTAACCTAGCCAGCGGTGACAGGGGAGCCATGGGCGTTCGAAGACTGGCGCATCCAGGGGGTCGTAAGGCGCTTCACGGCTTTATCGGCGCGACCTGCTTGCGGACCTCCCGGCCCAGCTCTCGCTCCACCGAGGCGATCTTGCCCCGCAGACGGTCCGAGGAGCCCTGGCGCGCATCGACGCGGATACTCACCGAGATGCGCCGGCAGTCCTGGTTCATGCGCAGATAGCACTGGCGCACGACCTCGAAGACCTCGTCCCACTCGCCTTCGAGGATGGTGCCCATCGGCGTGAGCTGGTACGGAATGCCGCTGCTGTCGATGATGTCGAGGGAGCGCGCCACGAAAGGGCTCAGGCTCTCGCCCTTGTCGAGCGGGGACATGCTGAACTCCAACAGGACCATGGATTTCCTCCGGGCTGGGGTGGCCAGGCCAGGCATGGCCAGGCCAGGCAATTGGGCCCGTCCAGGGTATCCGGATCCTGGGCCGCTGCCCGCCAATGAAATGCTTGGCATCCCTTTCTGGCAAGGGGGGGCCTGCGGCGGCTATTCTTGTTCCTGCGAAACGCGATCCCTCATGCCGACCCAGCTCTCCATCTTCCCGTACAAGCGCGCGCGACGAGTGCTCAACACCACCGTGCACGGAGAACTGGGCCTCAAGGAAGGGGAGCTGTGGTATATCGATGAGCGCGGCATCATCTTCTGGGCGGCTGAGCGCCTGCGAACGGACATAGCCTACGAGATGCGCGTGGACATGGGCACGGTGGGCCGCAACGTGGACCTGCAGGTGGCCGTCGACGCCGTGATGGATGGCAGGGACGCCGCCATGGGGCACGGCTATGTGCACCGGGGTGGGTTCCTCGCGGGGACGGCCAGTGACGAGTCGCGCCTCTTCGAGCGCTTCTGGCAAGAGAATCCCGAGTACGAGCCCTCCGGGCGCACGCGTACCCCTCCGACCAAAGCCAGGAAAGACCCCCAGCCCGCAGCCCGATCCCCTGGTGCGCCTGGCAAGGCCTCTGGCACGCGGTTGCCGGTGGAGACCAAGTCCTGGGAGGCCTGGCTGCAAGAAGCCGACCAGGATTCCAGCATGGAGCAGGAGGAGCTGGCTCGACTGCGCAAGCTGGCTGGGGAACAGGAAGCTGCGGCGGCGGAGAGCAGCCCTGCCAGCCAGTCAGAGGCCCCGGGCCTACGGCCGCCGGCTGCCCCAGCGGGTCCGCCACCCGGGGAACGTGCGCCACGCCGCAGGCGCCGGCCGGCTGCCCGTCGCAGGCGTGGACGTGGGAGCAAGGCGGTGCAGCGCATTCGGCGACGCAGGCGCGTTGCTGATCGGCCGGTCGAGATCAATCCCCCCATGGACAGAGATGAGCGCGTCCAGGTCAAGTTCGCCCCGGGCGACCCGCCCACGGTGATGATCGTCTACAACTACCGTGAGGTGATGCAGGCCGACGTCGTGCAGCACGGCGACTGCGTCTGGCTCTTCGTGGCACCCAATGCCTCGCTGAGCGAGGGCATGGAGCTGTCCATCCTTCTCCAGCTGCCTGGGGGGCACTTCCTCTCGTTCCGCGGAAAGGTGGCCGAGCTGCATCCCTCGCACGTCAAGCTGGAGGCTCGTCGCCTGCACGCTTCGCTGCTGGCGAATCTTCGCGGCGCCCTGGGCATGACCTGAATGCGCTTCACTGGGATCCGGACGTGAACTGCCACCTGCTGGAGACCGGGACCCGCATTGCGCCATTCGCGGATCCGGTGGGCGAGACGCCCGTGGCGAATCGACCGCTCGCGGAGTGGCAGCGAGCGGTGCTCTCGGCTTGTGGGCTGCAGCTGGCGCCCTGGGAAGACGAGCCCAGCGGCCCATGCCTGGTGATGGCCGACAATCTCTTCCTCACCAGGGCGCTGCTGCGGTCCTTCCTGGACGCTGCGGCCCGTTTGCCCGAGGGCGCTGTCGGCGTGCTGCGGGTGCAGGACTCCTGCCTGGTGCGCGACACGGCGCCGCTACAGGGTCTGCAGCTCGAGGAGCGGACTGAGGAGCGCGCCACGGCCCGCTATCCCCTCTGGTATCTCGCTCCTGGCAGCACCTGGAGAGGCGTGGATGCCGCCTGCGAGCCCCTGAACGTGCGTCCCGACGAGAAGCTGCTGCGGCTGCCCGTGCCCGAGCAGTACTTCGGCAAGCCCGAAATCGTGGTGCCCATCACCGGCAGAGCCGCCCTCCGGATGCGGCACTGGGCCCATATCCTGGCCGTCAACCGCATCGCGTGGGCCCTGGACCTGCTGGACAGGCCCCGCTGGCGCAACATCGCCGCCTTGGCCTGGGCCTGCATCCGCGCCCTGATCCCCACGCGTTCCCGGGTGCTGCGGCGCCTGGGTCGCATCGGCAAGGGCTGCACCATCCACCCCACCGCCGTGCTCGAGGGTGTCATTCTCGAGGACGGGGTCAATATTGGACCCTTCGCCGTGGTTCGCTTCTCGCGTATCGGTGCAGGCAGCTGGATCCAGGGTCATGCGCAGGTCAGCATGTCCGTGCTGGGGGCGCGCACCCTGGTGTCCGCAGGCTCGGTGGTCAACTTCAGTGTCACCTACCCCGACGCTTCCGCCTCCCAGATCCTGATGCAGCTCTCCGTACTGGGGCGCAAGGCCATCACCACGGGCGGTGGGTTCATGATGGACATGCGCTTTGACGGCGACGTGCGGGTGCCGCTCGATGGCGAGCTGCAGGATGCGGGGACCCGTTTTCTCGGATCGGCAGTCGGTCACGGCGCTATCCTGGGCACGGGTTTCTGGCTGGCACCTGGGCGCGCCATCCCCAACGGAGCGGTGGTCGTGCGCAATCCCCGTCAGGTCGTCCGCTCGATACCGTCGGCCGTGGAGCCGGGGACCGTGCTCGTGCAGGAGGGGGGTCGCCTGGTGCCCCTGGATTGAGGATTGACGCTGCCTGGGCGCTGCGCGGCGTCCGCCCGACTCTGAGGGCTGGTGCATTTTTTTGCCGGGGAATGACCGGGCAGGGCGCGCTGTCGGGATAGAGTCCGTGCGCATCCCATCACTGGGAGGTCGCGTGACCAAGGTGCTGCGACGCCGCAAGGGCAAGCCACGGCGCAAACGACCCGACGATCCGGTCATCGAAGCTGTGCTCGAGCGAATCTCCATCCTCACCCGGCGGGAAGAGGAGCTCCACAGGCTGCTGAAGCGGCTGGTCAAGACCGAATCGCTGGAGCTGGAAGAGGGGGTGTCGCTGGAGCGGCTGGCGATTCGCCTCACCGAGGCCCTCGAGGGGGTTCGCAGCTACTCGGCGCGGGCCAAGCTCGTCTCCGACTGGCTGCTGGAGCAGGAAGAGGTGGTGGACCTCTACGTCGACGATGACGAGATGCTGCGCTTGATGCAGAACGACTAGCGGCCGGATTCGGGCCCCCATTCCTGCTCAAGTGGAGCGGCTGGGGGCCGATAGCCTGGCCATGGTCTCCACGGATACGACGAGAAAGGCCCCTGCCGCTGCGGGCGCTGCGCCTGCCGACATCGATCCGCGGCTGTGGAGGGCGCTCCATGGCCGCGTCAAGCTGGCCGTTGATCAGAGGCGCTTCGAGCCACCGCGCCTTCCCAGGGTCGCGCTGGAGGTCGCCCGCCTGGCTGAGGACGAGCGCTCCTCCGCAGAGGACATGGCGGCGATCATCCACCGCGACCAGTTCCTGGCCGGGCGCGTGCTCGCCCTGGCCAACTCCGCCGCGCGCGGCGCCCGGGGATGCCGGATCCTGAACCTGCGCCAGGCCGTGGCGCGCCTGGGGATCAACATCGTCCGCGATGCCATCATGACCGCCGCCTTGCAGCAGAGCATCTGCAAGGGGCGGCGCAAGAACCTCATGGCCAGGCTCTGGCAGGCCTCCCTCGGCTCGGCCATGGGCTGCCGCCTGCTGGGGAGCGCGCTCGGCAAGGACGCAGACAAGGCCTTCTTGATCGGCCTGCTGCACGATATCGGCAAGCCCGTGGTGGTGTGGCTGGCGGACAAGGCGCAGCGTCCCATCGGCATCGCGGACGCGGAGCTCGACGGCGCCCTGCCAGGCCTGATCAAGGAGTTCCACTGCGACACGGGGGCCAGAATCGCCCGCCGCTGGCGGCTGCCGCCCCTGCTGACCAACGCCATCGAGCACCACCACGATCGGGCTCCGCCCAAGGGCTACCGCATGGTGATGCGCACCATCCGCGTGTCGGAGCTGATGTACCGCGGTTACCGTGACGGTCTGTTGGCTGCCGGAGAGGAAGACCGCTCCTGGTTCATGGAGCACGCCCTGGTACAGCGCTATCCCTTGGAGCGCACGCAGCTGATGCGGGCCATCAATGTCTATCCCGGCGCGCTGGACGTCATGATCCACGCCTGATTCAACCTCACGGGGCAGTGGGCGCGTCGTTGGCCTCCGCCGACGGTCGCTGTTGTGCGATGCATCTTTGCTCGATAGGCCCTGGGTGCCATGAGCGAGCGCGACCCGATATCGGCCGCAGATCAGCCACTGCCCTCGGCCGCCCACCGTGACCTGAGGCGGGGCCGCTGGTGGCGGAGCATCCCAGCCTGGAGGAACGTGGGGGAGGCGCGCTTCCTCGACCACGGTTGGCAGCTGGACAACAGCGTGACTGAGCTGCGCGACCTGGCGGCGCTGGTGGGCGTCCTGACGGACGAGCGCTTCCTGGACGACCTGCATGCGGGCCTGGAGGCCTCGCCCATGGCTCTGCGGCTCACGCCCTACACCTTCTCCCTGATCAACTGGAGGCGGCCCAGGCGGGATCCCTTGCGGCGCCTCTTCCTGCCCCTGGCCTCGGAGCGCGAGCCCGACCATCCCATGTGCCGGCCGGATGCCCTGAAAGAGCGGCGCAGCACGGTCGCGACCCGCCTGGTCCAACGCTACCCGGACAAGGCGCTCCTGCTGGCGCTGGACGCTTGCCCGGTGCACTGCCGCTGCTGCACGCGTGCCTGGGCGACTGGCCGGGACACCGTGGACATCGCGCCGAGCCGGCACTACTGGGGGCAGGCCCTGCGCTACCTGGCGCGCAGCGCCGAGATCGAGGACGTCGTGCTGAGCGGCGGCGATCTTTGCATGCTCGCCCCCGACCAGCTGTTGTTCCTGGGGCGTCGCCTGCTGGGCATCGAGCACATCCGCCGTATCCGCTTCGCCACCAAGAGCCTGGCCGCCCTGCCCCAGCTGCTGCTGTCGGCCCGTACCTGGAGGAAGGCCCTGGAGGAGGTCGCGGCGCAGGCCCGGCAGCGAGGCGTGCAGGTCTGTCTGCACACCCACTTCGACCACCCGGCCGAGATCACCGAGCACACGCGCCGGGCCGCAGACCTGCTCTTCCAGCAGGGCATCCCCCTGCGCAGCCAGACGGTGCTGCTGCGCGGCGTCAACGACGATCCGGCCACCATGATCCTGCTGCTGCGCCGCCTGGCCTGGATCAACGTGCAGCCCTACTACGTCTACCTGCACGACCTGGTGCCCGGCGTGGAGTGCCTGCGCACCACCCTGGCCGATGCCGCGGAGCTGGAGAAACAGGTACGGGGTCATACCGCCGGCTTCATGACCCCTGGCTTCGTCTGCGACCTGGCTGGCGGCGCGGGCAAGCGCGACGTGCACGCCTATGAGCGCTACGACCGAGCGCGCGGCGTGGCGGTCTTTCGCAGCCCGGTGATGCACACCTCTCGCCTCTACTTCCACTTCGATCCGCTGCGCGCGCTGGCGCCAGAGTGGCAGCGGACCTGGGGGGATGAGGGGCGGCGAGAGGGGCTGATGCGGGAGGTGGGGGTGCAGGGGAATGCTTTGCTATGAGAGGAGGTCGCGTTGCGTTACGAAGTCCTGGATGACTGGGAGAAGGAGCTGGCGCCGAGCGTGCAGGCGCTGCTGCATTTTGAGGAATGGCCGTCCCGATTCGCCCTGCAGATCAGCCTCTGCACGTCGCCGGACTGCAGCTGTCGCGACATCAAGCTGCATCTGGTCGAGGCGGACGAGGAGCTGCCGGAGGGGGAGAGGCCCTACCAGATCGACGTGACTGTCCACGAAGAGACGGGCCTGGAGGAGAAGCCGCGGGAGCGCGACCCGCGCGAGGCCGCCCTGGTCGCCGAGCTGCTGCGCGACCTGCCGCCCGAGAGGCTGGCCGAATGGGCGGACAACCGGCGGGAAGAGCGGGCGCGGGCACAGCGCTTGCGGGACAAAGTCCTGGAGCCCCGCGACGTGGTGGAGGGCATCCTGGTGTCCTACACCCACATCGTGAACCCCGAGGGCAGCGTGATGGAGGGCGGCCGCGCGACCGCCTACAGCCTGGAACACGAGGAACGGCTCTTCTACCTGAAGACCTGCACTGCTGCAGCCCGGACTGCGACTGCCAGGAGGCCTATTTGTTCTGTTTCGAGGCCATCGAAGAGGACGCCAAGACGGCCCGCTTGGAGGATGTCTTTCAGGCCCGGATCCCCTTTGGCGGCGAGCCGCTGCTGGATAAGTGCGGTTCGGGTCAGCGCCCCCTGGCAGAAGCCCTGCTGCAAGCCTGGGCGGAAAAGTACCCGAACCAGCGAGAGAGGCTGGAGAGGCACTACAAGCGCATCAAGGAGGTGGGGACAAGGAGCCTCGAGGTCGCTGAGGTCGAGCGCGGTGCCGAGCGGGAGCGACTGGAGCGATCTGGTGAGCGCGAGCGCCTTGAACGGCGCCGTACGGTGGGGCGCAACGACAGCTGTCCCTGCGGCAGCGGCAAGAAGTACAAGAAGTGCTGCGGGCGGGGGAGGTGAGGGGAGGGGGTGTGAACGGCGCCGCAGCGGCCGATGGGGTGACGTACTCCCCTGTGCGTTAGGATTGTCGAACGGAGCTTCCCATGCGCCATTTCAACACCGCAGGTCCTTGCAACCCCGCCGACCACTACATGCTCCCGGCCTTGGAGCGCCTGCCAGACGTGGGAGGCTTGGTGGAGCAGAAGAGCTACTTCGTGCTGCACGCCCCGCCGGCAGACGGGAAAGACCACGGCGCTGCGCGATCTGGCGGTGCGGCTCGCCGCAACGGGGCGCCACGCGGCACTGTACGCCTCCTGCGAGGCGGGGCAGGCCTTCGGCGATGAGGCTGGGGCAGTAGAGCGGATCCTGCTGGATGAGCTGACTGTGCGCGCGGCCACGGATCTCCCTGCGGAGCTGCGCCCGCCGCCATGGCCCGCAGCTTCGGACGGCAGTCAGCTACGCGCTGCCCTGGCCGCATGGGCCCGCGCCTGCCCTCTGCCGGTGGTGCTCCTGCTCGACGAGATCGACGCTCTCATGGGCCAGAGCCTGCTCTCGGTCTTGCGCCAACTCCGGGCCGGCTTCCCGGATCGGCCACGCGGTTTCCCCGCCTCGGTGTTGCTCTGCGGCCTGCGCGACGTGCGCGACTACAAGGCGGCCAGCGGCGGCGACCCTACGCGGCTGGGCACGGCTAGCCCTTTCAACATCAAGGTGGAGTCGCTACGCCTGCGCGATTTCACGGCTGAGGAGGTGGCGCGCCTCTACGCCCAGCACAGCGCCGAGGCGGGCCGGGCTTTCGTGCCCGAGGCTCTGATACGGGCCTGGGAGCTGACGGCCGGGCAGCCCTGGCTGGTCAACGCCCTGGCCCGCGAGGTGGTCGAGAAGATGGGCGTCCCCGCAAGCGAGCCCGTCACCGCCGCGCAGCTGGACCAGGTCGCAGAGCGCCTGGTCCTGGCGCGCGCTACGCACCTGGACTCCCTGGCCGCACGCCTGCAGGAGCCACGCGTGCGACGCATCCTCGAGCCGCTGCTGGCGGGCGGGCTGGTAGGTTCCATACCTACGACGACGACGTCCAGTACGTGCGCGATCTCGGGCTGGTCACCCCCGACCCGCCGGTGCAGGTGGCCAATCCCATCTACCGGGAGGTCATCGTACGGGTGCTCTCCTCGGCGGCCGAGGGCAACATCGTCCTCGAACCCCGCAGCTTCGTTCAGGCCGACGGCCGGCTGGACACGCGGCGGGTGATCGAGGAGTTCGCGGCCTTCTGGCGACAGCACGGTGGGGTCCTGGCGGGCCGCATGCCCTACCACGAGGTGGCGCCCCAGCTCGTACTGATGGCCTGGCTGCAGCGCGTGGTGAACGGCGGCGGGCTTGTGGACCGCGAGTACGGCGTGGGCCGGGGCCGCATCGACCTGCTGGTGCGCTGGCCCCATGGCCAGCCCCAGGCCTGGCAGCGCGAGGCGCTGGAGCTGAAGGTCTGGGCCCCCGGCCGCAAGGACCCCTTGGTCCAGGGGCTCTCCCAACTCGACAGCTACCTGGAGCGGGCGGGGCTCGACCACGGCTGCTTGGTGATCTTCGATCGTCGGCCCGAGGCAGGAGACCCCGAGGATCGCACGCGCTTCGAGCGGGCCAGGGCGCCCAGCGGGCGTGAGGTCACCGTGCTGCGGGCTTGAGCAGGGCGCTTGCGACGCTGCCCATGCAGCCAACATGGGCGGCAGGCCCATGCGGGCGTTTGTCGTGCTGCTGGCTGGACAGCTTCCATGGGCCTTGGTCATCGTTTGGGGGCGTTGGGCGCCACCGGGGGGGGGGCGGGGTTTTTTTGGGGGGGGGGGGGGCGCCCCCCCCCCCCCGCG
>CAYVQL010000018.1:0-56946 GCA_964454135.1 uncultured Enterobacterales bacterium
TTCGCCCATAATGATCGTTGAACGTCGACTATCGAGCTTTCCCGACGTCTGCTAGTTGGGCAGGCTGGAGACGGACGCGGCCTCGCGCCGCCGATGGAAGCGCTTGACCTGGTGGGCGAAGGCCTCCAGGCGCGCCGAGCCGTCCGAGCCGCCACCCCCGCCATAGGCCACGGTGGCCATGGGGATGCCGCCGTGATCGTCCCGGATGCGCTGCAGCAGCGCCGCGGAGATGCCGCCCACCATGCAGCCGAAGCAGATGGCGTTGAGCACGCCGTCGGCGCCGCGACGGGCGAAATCCGCCATCTTGGCCACGTTCAGGATGACCAGGGACTCGGCCTCGGGGCCCAGGTAGGGGGCGGCCAGCTCGCGCACCTCGCGGTTGCTGGGCTCGCGGAAGCGCTCGTCCTGGGGCCAGTGGATGCCCTCCCACCAGCGCTCCATGTCCTTGACCGCCACCAGGAAGGCGGAGCGGAACATGCGGCCCAGGTCCCAGCGGCGGGCGGCCTCCAGCGCATGGCGCTCTTGCCCGAAATCGAAGATGTCCACCGAGAAGGGCGCGGGCCAGACCTCGCAGCCCAGGGCCTCCAGGCGCTGGAAGAGGGCGCCGTTGGCGAAGTCGTTGACGCGGGTGTAGATATCGCCGGCCACGCCCACCACGGGCTTGGGGGGCAGGTCGTTCAGAGGCACGGCCTGCAGGCGCTGCAGCGCTGCGGGCAGGAGATCCAGCACCTCGTGGCGCTCGGTCGCCTCGGAGAGCTGGGGCAACAGCTCGCCGTAGACGCGGTTCACGCTGCCTGGCTCGCGCTCGTAGGGGCGCGAGCGGCAGGCCTGGCGCAGCAGGATCTCGGCGGCCATCATGCCGCGGTACAGGGAGACCCCGCCCTGCAGGCCGATGGCGGCCTGCAGCTCCGTGGCTATGGGGGACTCCACGCGTAGGCCCTCGGCCCCCAGACGGCGCAGCACGTGGCGCAGCCCGTCGGCGTACTGGGAGAATAGGCAGGCGTTGCTCCCGCCGATGAAGTAGAGGGCGTCGCCAGGGCGGCAGCGGCCCTGCTTGACGACCTGGGCCAGGTCGCCGGCCATCAGCGTGAAGGGGTGGCACTCGCGGCCCGAGCCCAACTCTTCGCCCAGGCGGCGCACCTCGTCGTCCGGGGGATCCAGCAGGACCACGTCGTAGCCGGCGTGCTTCAGCACGCCGCGGTAGGCCCAGACCTGGTCGGCGAAGTAGGGCAGGAAGATGCGACCCCTGGGATAGCCGTTGCTGGGGCGCTCGTGGTCGGCGGCTTCCTCTGGCTCGGCCGGGCGGTGGCGCCGCAGGTGGGCGTCGATCTCGTCGGCGAAGGCCTCCAGGCGGGTGACGAAGCCGGCCTCGGCGCGGTGCTCGTCCAGCTCCAGGAAGAGGCGCGGCCGCCCGGCCAGCAGCTCTTCCAGGTGCTTGTTGGCGAAGCCGTCGGGACCGCAGCCGAAGCTGGAGAGCACCACGGGGAAGAGCCGGGGATCCTTGCGGATCAGCGTGGCGGCGCGCAGGTAGTCGCGGTTGCCGGCCCAGACCAGCTCCCGGTAGCGCTCGGGCAGCTCCACGTCGTCCAGGGGCAGGCAGTCCATGGGCAGCACGGGCAGGCCCAGGCGGCCCAGCTGCCGGCCCAGGTCCATGTTCAGGTAGGGGTCGGCCAGGTTGTAGGGCTTGCCCAGGATCACCAGGATGCGGTCGCAATCCTCGGCCAGCTGCTGCCGCCCCAGCTCGGCGAGCTGTTCCTCCCAGCGGCACAGGGCCTGGCGACCCCGCTGCAGGGCCTGCTGCAGCTTCGACTCGCCGATGCACAGCTGCTCGGCCACGGCCGCGGCGTCGTGCAGCTCCCTGCCGGGGGGCTGGTCCAGCTCCAGCTCGGGCGCCAGGATGCGGCCCTGCAAAGCCGTGCGCAGCATAAAGGGCAGGTGGCGGGTGAAGGCGCAGACGTAGGGCCCCCTCTCGTCGGGCTGGCGCTGGGGGGTGGCGTTGACAGAGGGCAGCAGGATGTCCTGCACGCCCCGATCCAGCAGGGCCTGCACGTGGCCGTAGGCCACCTTGACCGGCAGGCAGGTGTCGGCCTGCAGCCGGCGCTGGCCGGCGCTCAGGATGGTGGAGCTGGTGGGGGGGGAGAGCAGGGGCTGCCGGCCCGCGGCACGGATCATGGCGGTCCACAGGGGCAGGTACTGCAAGCCCACCGAGGCCCGGGGGATGCCGATGGCGCGCGCCGGATCGGCGGGCTGCTGCGCTGCCTTGTCCAGTCCGGCGGCCTCCAGCAGCAGCCGCCAGCGCTGGGCCAGCAGGTGCTCCCCATTGGTGGCGCCGCTGCGGCTGTCGTCTCTCTCGCTGTAGCGCTCGCAGATGTCGCCGAAGAAGCGGCGCCTGTCGCCGGCCCGGAAGCGGATCACCTGGCAGCGGTTGGAGCAGTGACGGCACTCGAAGCTGCGCTCCACCTCGCCCTGACAGGCTTCCAGGCCGCCGAAGCGGGTGTCGGCAGGAAGCTCATCGGCGGCGCGCGCGTCCAGCAGCAGCAGCGCGGCGCCCAGCGCGCCGCTGACACGGTTGTGGGGATGGACGGTGACGGGGCGGCCCAGCAGCTGGCGAAAGGCGGCCACCACGGCGCGATTGGAGGCCGTGCCGCCCTGGAAGAGCACCTGCTCGCCGATGGGACGGCCGGCCACGACCTTCTCCAGGTAGTTGCGCGCCACGCTCAGGGCCAGGCCAGCGGCCAGGTCCTCGGTGCTGGCCCCCTGGCGCATGGCGTGCACCAGCTCCGAGTCCATGAACACGGTGCAGCGGCTGCCCAGGTCCACGGCGCTTTCGGCGGACAGGGCGCGCTGGGCGAACTCGCCGATGATGGACAGGCCCATGCGGCTGGCCTGCTCCTCGAGGAACGAGCCGGTGCCCGCAGCGCAGACCTTGTTCATGGTGAAGTCGGTGATGCAGCCGTCGCGAGCCGAGATGAACTTGGAGTCCTGGCCTCCGATCTCGAGCACGGTGTCCACGTCCGGCAGGATCTCGAAGGCGCCGCGCAGCTGGGCGGTGATCTCGTTGCGCACCAGGTCGGCCCGCAGGTACTCGGCGGCCAGGTGGCGCCCGGAGCCGGTGGTGGCCACGCCGATGATGTTCAGCCCGTCGCCGTGGCGCTCGTACATTGCGGCCAAGCCTTCGGCCAGCACGTCCAGGGGACGGCCGCGGGTGGCCAGGTAGAGCGCGTCGAAGAGATCGCCCTGGGGATTGACCAGGGCCAGGTTGGTGCTCACCGAGCCCACGTCCACGCCCAAGACGAAGGGCCGCCGGTCGGCCTGGCCCTGGCGGACCTCGAGCCCGGGCTCAGGGCAGCCGGGGTGGGGCAGGGCTGGCAGACGCACCAGGGCGCGGTCCGCCTTGCGCTTGCCGGCCAGGGCTTGGCGCAGCAGCGCCAGGGGAAGGAGCGTGTCGTCCTCGGCCAGCAGCGCCGCGCCCAGGGCGCCTGCCAAGCGGCCGTCGTCGGCCACCAGCAGCTGCGAGGCGTCCAGACCCAGCACCTGGCGGAAGGCGCGCACCAGGCCCGGGTTCAGGGCGCCTCCCCCCACCAGCACCACGGGGGGGGTCAGCTCGCGCCCGCGCATGACCGAGGCCTGGAAGTTGCGGGCCAGGGCCAGGCACAGACCGTAGGCGATCTGCGCCACGGGCGTGCCCTTCTGTTGCAGGTGGATCATGTCGGACTTGGCGAAGACCGTGCAGCGACCGGCCACCGTGGCGCCGCGCTCGGCCTGCCCCGCCAGCCTGGCCAGCTCGGGCACGCCCAGCTTCAGACGCCCGGCCTGCTGCTCGAGAAAGACGCCCGCGCCGGCAGCGCAGAGCTCGCTCAGGGAGAAGTCGAGCAGCTCGCCGGAGCCGCCCGGCTCCACCGCCATCCAGCGGCTGAGGTGGCCGCCCACCTCGACGACGGCGGCGGCCTGGGGGCACAGGCGAGCCGCACCCATGGCCACCGCCACCACGTCGTTGGCGGGCTGCATGCCCTGCAGCCGGCTGGCCAGCAGGCTGCCGGCGCTGCCGGTGAGGCCGGTGGGCAGGGCCAGCGCGCCCCAGTCGGCTTCGATCTCCGCCAGCAGCCGATCGAGGGCGGCCAGGGGGCGACCGGCGCTGGGCCTGGAGCGGCCACCGAGCAGCTGGCCGTCGGCGCTGAGCAGGGCGGCGTGGACAGCGACGGAGCCCAGGTCGAGACCCAGACGGGCGGGATGCGTGGTCATTTTCTTGGACCTCCGAAGGGAAGGCGACCTGACATGTCAGTCTAGTCTTGGCTCGTCGACTAACCTGACACGTCAGTCCAGTCGCGCCCGGATGTGTTAGACTGTGCGCAGGCCCCTCCGGCGTCGTCGGAGGCCAGCCTTCGGAGCCCCGGATGCGCGCAGAGGAACGCCGTGCACAGCTGATGGAAGCCGCCTTGGCGGCCTTCTCGCGCGGCGGCTACCATGGCACCCACGTCAGCCACATCATCGCCGAGGCCGGCGTGGCGCGCGGCACCTTCTACCTGTACTTCCAGGGAAAGCGCGAGGTCTTCCAGGCGCTCATAGACGAGATGTTCCACTCCCTGGACGGAGTGACCGAGGTGCTCGACCCGCGCGCGGCCGTGTCTCCGGTGGAGCAGCTGCGGCGCAACCTGGAGCGCTTCGTGGGCGTGCTGCTGGCGCGGCCGCGGCTCACCACGCTGCTGCTGGAGCAGGGTGTTCCGCTGGAGCCCGAGGTGCGGCAGCGCCTGCGCGAATTCTACGCCGATCTGACCCGCAAGGTGGAGCAGGGCCTGGCCCTGGGCGAGGAGCTGGGCCTTTTCGAGCCCGTGGATCGCGAGGTGGTGGCCCGCGCCATCGTGGGAGCGGTGAAAGAGGTCTTCTACAGCTGGGACCACCAGCGCGAGGCCTTCGAGCCGCGGCGGGTGGCGGATGCGTTGATCGAGCTGACGCTGAATGGGTTGTTGGTGCCGGAGGCGGGGTAGCTCTCTGCTATCTGGCAGGCGTGATGCCATTTGGGTGCATCCCAGGCTCTGACGGCTGGGGCACTGTCGTAGTGGGCCTCCTGGCAGCGTGAGGCCAACTCGGCACGCGTCGGCGTGACACTGCCCGATTCTCTTGACACGTCGAGGCGGGGCAGAGCTCCGGTGGCGGTCATGGAATTCGAGGCCGAGCTCCTCGCCCACGGCCTCTCCAAGCTGGACATCGACGCGCCCGTGGTCCTGATCGAGGGCGTCGAGCATCGGCGAGCGGTTCGCTGCCGCCGTGCCTACCAGACCAGCGCTGGCAAGGTCTCCGTCGAGCGCACGCTCTACCGGCCTCCAGGGGGAGGCCCTTGTGTCGCCCCCGTGGACCTGCGGGCCGGGATCGTCGAGGGCACGTGGACGCCGCGAGCGGCCAAGCAGTGCATCTTCGCTCTTGCGCACCTGCCCGTGGAGACGGCGGCCGAGATGTTCGAGACCATCGGCTGCATGACGCCCTCGAAGAGCGGCCTGGACCGGCTGGGCAAGCAGGTCGGCTCCGCCTGGGAGTCGCGGAGGGCGGAGCTGGAAGCCGAGATGCGCCGGACCGCCGAGGTCCCAGCCTGCGCTGTCACCGCCGCCGTGTCGCTCGATGGCGTGATGGTCCCGATGAGGGACGGCGACCGCGTCGGCAAGCGCGCTCGCGCCATCGAAGAGGGGAAGCAGCCATCCGGGCCGGCGGGTCATCGGGAGGCTGGCTGCGCAACGCTGTCCTTCTACGATGCCGATGGCAACAGGCTGGAGACCATCAGGCATGGGCGCATGCCCAGCTCCGGCAAGCCCGAGCTGAAGGCCTGGCTGCATGCCGAGCTCGCGTTCGTGCTCGCACAGCGACCCGATCTCCACGTCGTGAAGGTGGCGGACGGCGCCAAGGACAACTGGACCTTTCTCGACGGCGAGTCCATGCCCGACGGCGAGAGCGAGGCGATGGGGTCGGCGATGGGGTCACGGCGATGGGGTCAGGCGATGGGGTCAGGATGACTTCATTACTATTTCCATTTTATTGCCCATAGGTCGGTGGCTATCTAGTCCCCTCCAGACGGTGTGCTCTCCTGGGGCCCGCCATTATCCTCTTCGCCACCTCTCCCACGGCCGCAGGGTCGATAGACGTGGGTGATGGGGTTGGGGTGACTGCATCGCCGGGTTCGGCCGCGCGACGACACGGGCGGCCCGCCCCTGGTCGACCCCGCAGCACGAGGCCTCCCTCGGCAGCCTGCCCGCGTACGTGGGCATGACAAAGATTGACAGTTGTTTCCGCAAGAGCCGGACAGGATTGGTCCGCAAACGCTGGCCGTTCGCGAAGAAACCGGATAGAACATATCCATGATTCAAGGCGAAGATATCGGTGGAGGCCTCGTCGCGGGCCCCCTGGGATTGATGATCCCGTCGTCCTGGGAACCGGCTGGTTGCCAAGCGCAGGATCGGCCCCTGACCTATGTCCTTCCAGACCCGGAACCGCCGTCCATGGCGGCCGAAGGCGACGGCCCCCCCTACGAGCCCAGCTCGTCCAAAGGCGACAAGCCCACCCGCGATCCCGAGCCCTTCGCCGAGTACCGGGGCTGGGTGCGCGAGCTCTGGCTGCACGGTTGGAATGACCAGCCCCTCGAAGAAGGCGCGTCTCGCGAGCAAGCCGCCCGCCAACTGCTGCGCCGCATGGTGGCCCTGGCCGGCGGCGGCCGGGCCCTGGATCTGCGCCAGGCCCGGCTGCTGGCCTGGTTTCGCACCCAAGACCTGGCGTTGCTGGGCTACCCCGGCTTCCCGGCTTTCCTCCGGGAGCGCGTGGACTGGAAGTCCAGCTGGACCTACCAGCTGATGAAGCTGGCCTCGTCGGGCCTGCCGCGCATCCAGGCCGCCGCCGCCCTGGGCTTGATCTCGCTCGAGCAGGCCTTTCAGGCTGTGGGCGAGATCACGCCCGAAGAGCAGATCGACTGGCTCGACCGCGCGCTGGCCGGCCTGGTGGGGGCCTGGCGACAAGAGCGCCCACGGCCCAGCGAAGACGAGGAACCCCTGCGCTGGTCCGCAGATCTGCAGGGCGCAGAAATGCAGGAGATCCTGCGCGCCCGCAACCTGGCCCGGCTCTGCATGGGCCGCCCGGTCAGCGACGAGCAGGCCGACCGCTACATCTTGAAGCAGTGGCGAGCCCGCAAGCCCGGCAAGCAGATCCTGGCCGAAGCCCGCCAGCCCCCGCCCGTGCCCGACGTGGGCGAGAGCTCCTGGTGCGACGCGCCCGATCCGGCCACGCCCCTGGTGGGCCCCTGGATTGAGCCGCGCGACCTGCAGCACGGCCTGCAGCTGCTGGAAGACCTGCAGCAGGTGCGCCGCCTGCGCGTGCTGGCCCTGGGGCGGGCCTACCAGCTGGCGGCCCAGGGCCGGCTCTACCTCGACATGGGCTACCACAGCCTGGGCGGCCTGGCCAAGGACGGCCTGGGCATGAGCAAGCGCAACCTGGAGCGCCACAGGGCCCTGGCCCTGGCCATCGACGAGCTGCCCCCGCTGCGGGATGCGGTGGAGCAGGGGCTGGATCTTTCCCGCGCCCAGAAGTTGGTCGACATCGCCTGCGAAGAGGACATCGAGCAGTGGCTGCACGTGGCGAAATGGATCGGCGTGGGCGAGCTCAGCCGCGCCATCGAGCTGGTGGGCAGCAGCATACGCGTGGCCCAGGCATTGCTGGCCATGTACCAGCAAGCCATCGCCGCGGCGCGCGAGCTGGTGCCCGGCGCTGAGCCCATCGGACTGGCGCCGGCCGATGAAGAGGCCGCCCCGGCCGCGGACGGGCATGCGACAGATTCCGGAAACCCGCCCCAGGCCGCTGCGACGGAATCCGGAAGCGCCCCCCGGACCGATGCGACAAGATCCGGAAACGGTCCCCGCGCCCTCAGGCTGGCCGTGGCCCTGCGGGCCGTGCTGGCGCCCCCGCCCCCGCCCCGCTGGGTCACCGTGCACGCCGATCTGCCCGAAGCGGCACGTTGGTTCCTCGAAAACGTCAAGCCAGAACCCCAGAAGGGCTTCGGAAAAGTCAAGGAGAGAGACGATTTCCGCTGCCAGAACCCTGAGTGTCGCCGCCGCACGCTGCGCGCCCACGCCCACCACAAGCATGCGCGCGCCAAGGGGGGGAACGATAAACTCGAGAACGGAGATTCCCACTGTCCTTCCTGTCATCTCCGGCTGATTCACGCCGGGCGCGTCGCCGTGGAGGAGATCCAGCTCGAAGGCGTGGGCCCGGTGCAGATCTGGCGCTACCCGGGGCGTGTGGTGGTGGTGTTCTGAACATGGCAGTCGTCGAGACACCGAGCGTGAGTTCTCCGAAGGCGGCCGGCTCGGGCCTCGACGACCGCGCCTGGCTCGTGGACTGCCAGGCCGATGTTCTCCACCCCCGCCCCGCTGCCGCCAGCGGTCCTGGCCGTGAGCTCACCGACCTCTGGGATGAGATCGAGGTCATTTGCCGTCAGTGCGTGCCAATACGCCCAAGATCGAGGCGCCCCATCGTCACCCGGCTCCCAGCGACGGCACTCTACCGCCAGCTGTCAGGGTCCTACCTCGAACACCCCCACCTCTTCCAGCGGCGCCACCCGCCACCCCACCGGCAGCGCCCCGAGGGTCTCGCCGTAGTACCCGATGCCCCCGGGCACATCCACCAGGCGCAAGGGGAAGCGGTCCGAGCTGCGCAGCGTGTCCAGGTGCCGCAAGCGCTCCAGGGGCAGCACTCCGGCCCCGGCGTTCAGCGGCGCCACCACCACCGCCCCCATGGGCAGCTCCCCAGCAAGACCCGCCGGCCCCAGGTAGCGCCAGCCGGCTCGCTCCAGCTCGTAGCGGAAGGCCCACTCGCCGGCGAAGAAGCCCGCCGGGTGCTGCGCGGCCACCTGGCGCGCCAGCTGCGCCCCCGCGCGGGAAAAGCGCATGTCTCCCCAAGCCATGCCCGCACTCAGCAGGGCCGAGGCCGCCAGGGCCGCGCCCAGGCCCCAGCGCGGCACGCGCGATCCGCGCAGCGCCAGGCAGGCCATGGGCGCCACGGCCGGCAGCAGGTAGCGCCCCGAGGCGAAGTTGTGCCCCAGGACCACGCCCAGCAGTACCGCCAGCACCCAGCTGCCCAACAACCAACCATCGCCCCGCTCCCCTGGCGGCTCGCGCATGGCCTGCACGGCCTGCACCGCCAGCTGCGCCCCCAGCCAGGCCAGCAGCAGCAGGAAGCAGAGCTTGAGCGGCGAGAACTCGGTGGGCAGCCCCCAGAGCAGCGCCGGGCCGGCCAGGCCCAGGGCCAGCAGGCGCTGCCAGGGGCGCCCGGCCAACAGCGCCAGCAGGAGCAGGCCCAGGCCTGCGCGCGCCAGCACGCCCAGCAGGCGTCCGGACAGCGGGCCACGAGCGATGGCGCCGGCGTTGGCCAGCACCGCGAACAGGTGGAATCCGCCGTGGGCCAGCCCGATCCACAGCTCCACCGCCCCCCAGCTGAGCGCGAAGGCGCCCCACAGGGGCAGGCTGCGGCGCAGGGCTCCCAGGTGCCAGGCGTGCAAGGCCACCACGGGCAACAGCACCAGCATGGGGTACTTGGTGGCGCAGCCCAGGCCCAGCAGGGCCCCGGCCGCCAGCAGCCACAGGCGCTCTCGCCGCGGTGCGCCCCCCCAAACCAGACCTTCGCGCCATGCCACGACACCGGCCGAGGCCAGGGCCGTGGCGCCCAGATCCACCATCAGGCCAGCCCCCAGGGCCAAGACGGTGATGGGCGAGGCCAGCCAGAAGGCTGCGGCCCAGCCCGGCTGCGCGCAGCAGCGCCTGGCCAGGCGCGCCACGGCCCAGCCCAGCAGCAGGGCCGGGGGCAGGCCCGCGGCCAGGCGCAGCAGGGGCAGGCTCTCTTCCCCCAGCAGCCCACGCCACAGCGCCACCCAGATCCAGTGCAGCGGCGGATGGGCGAAGTCGAAGCTGGGAGGCTCCATGCGCCAGGGCTGCCAGTCCCGGAACCAGTTGTAGGGATGCAGGGGATCGGCCGCCAGGGCGCGGGCCATGAACAGGTAGGACTCCTCGTCCACCACCGGCGGCTTGCAGGCCGTGACCAGTACCACCAGCCCTGCGCCCAGCGCCAGCCCCCACTCGAGCCTGCGGCCCGCCAGGATCGATCTCAGGTCCACGGCCCCGCCAGGAAGGTCCACAGGCTGTGGTAGCTCTCCACCAACAGCGAGAGCAGGGCGTGCTCGTGGGCTTGGTGGGCCTGGGCGGACAGGCCGGGCCCGTAGTTCAGGCAGGGGATGCCGCGCTGCGCCAGGCGCGCCACGTCGGTCCAGCCCAGCTTGGGCTGGGGTTCGCCGCCCGCGGCCTGCAGGAAGCGCTGCACCAGGGGATTGGCGGCGTCGGGGGCCCCGGCCGGAGCGCGATCTGTCAAGTGCACAAGGGCGCCAGGCGCGGCCGCCTCGACGAAGCTGCGCAAGTAGGCCTCGGCCTGCTCCAGGCTGCGGTCGGGGGCGAAGCGGAAGTTCAGGTTCAGGTCGAAGCGTTCGGGCACCACGTTGCGGTAGCGTCCGCCCCGGGCCATCGTGGCGGAGAGGCTCTCCGAAAAGACCAAGCCCCCGACTTTTGCCTGCCTGGGCGCGCGCGCCTCGAGGGCGTTCAGCAGGCCGGCCGCCTTGTGGATGGCGTTCTCTCCCTGCCAGGGACGAGCCGAGTGGGCCGACTTGCCCTGCAGGCGCACCAGGGCGTGCAAGCCGCCCAGGCAGCCCAGCTGCACCTGGCTCTGGGAGGGCTCCAACAAGATGCCCAGCGCCGTGTCCTGCAGCCAGTCCACGCCCTCCAGCAGGTCCTCCAGCCCGTTCTCGTCGTAGGGCCCCTCCTCCCGATCGTAGAAGACCAGCCCCAGCTCGCAGGGCAGCTCGTCCAGGGGCAGGCCGTTGGCCAGGGCCAGCATCAGGACCAGGCCGCCCTTCATGTCGCTGGAGCCCAGGCCATGCAGGCGATCGCCCTCGCGCCAGGCGGGCAGCACGTCCCCGTCTTTCAGCTGGTAGGGCCCCGCTTCGGCGGCGGGCACGGTGTCCAGGTGGCCGAAGAGGGTGACCAGGGGGCGCCCGGCCGCGGGGCCGCGGGCGGCCAGCCCATTGCCCAGGCGTCGGACCTGGAAGGCGCTTCCCTCCAGCGCGGCCTGCACGCCGTCGCAGAGGCGGCCCTCCTGTCCCGTGGGGCTGGGCACCGCGCAGAGGTTCAGGAGCAGCCGCGCCAGGCTCTCGGCCAGCCCGCCGTCCTCCAAGTTGGGGACCTCAAACCGCAAGGGCGAACTCCCGCAGCACCTGGTTCAGCGAGGTCTTGCGGTCCGTGGAGGCCTTGCGGCGGCCGATGATCAGGGCGCAGGGCAGCTGGTAGCTGCCGGCGGGGAAGTCCTTGCTGCGCGTGCCGGGCACCACCACGCTGCGGGCTGGCACGCGGCCCCTGTGCACGATCTCTTCCGGGCCCGTGACGTCGATGATGTAGGTGCTGGCGGTGAGCACGGTGCCGGCGGCCAGCACGGCCTCGCGCTCCACCAGCACGCCCTCCACCACGATGCTGCGCGAGCCGACAAAGGCGCCGTCTTCGACGATCACCGGCCAGGCGCCCGGGGGCTCCAGCACGCCGCCGATGCCCACGCCCCCGGACAGGTGTACGCCGGCCCCGATCTGGGCGCAGGAGCCCACCGTGGCCCAGGTGTCCACCATGGTGCCGGCCCCCACCCAGGCGCCGATGTTGACGTAGCCCGGCATCACCACGCAGCCTGGCTCCAGAAAGGCGCCGTAGCGCACGGTGCCCGGGGGCACCACGCGCACGCCCTGGCGCTTCAGATCGCGCTTGAGGGGGATCTTGTCGTAGAAGGAGAATGGCGGCAGCTCCATCTCCTTCATCTCGGCCAGCTTGAAGTAGAGCAGGATGGCCTGGCGTACCCACTCGTGCAGCTTCCAGCCATCTTCGCCCTTTTCAGCCACGCGCAGCCGCCCCTGGTCCAGCAGGGCGATGACCTGTTCCACGGCCGCGCGATCCGCCTCTTCGGGATGGGAGACGCTGCGCTCGATGCGCGCCTGCAGGGATGAGATGTCCATGGGCTCCTCAGGCTGGACGGTTGGCGAGCGCTTTCCAGGCCTCGATGGCCTGGGCGCAGCGCTCCAGGCTGGGCACCATGGCCATGCGCAGGTAGCCGTGGCAGGCGCTGGTGCTGCCCAGCATGCGCCCGGGCGCCACGATGATGCCCGCCTGGCGCAGCCAGGCCGCGTAGCTCTCGTCGTCGTGGCCCGGAGGGGCCTTGAACCACAGGTAGAAGGTGGTCTGGCTGGGCGCGACCTGCAGCCCCTGCTGCCGCAGGAAGCCCTCCAGCAGCTGGCGCTTGGCCGCGAAGATGGCGCGCCGCTCGCGCACGTGCTCGTCATCGGACCAGGCGGCGCGGGCGGCCTCGTTGACGAAGTCCTGAGGGGCCAGGCCCGGGTTGGTGCGGTGCTCGGCGAGCAGGGCGATCCAGGCCTCGTCGCCGGCCAGGAAGCCCGAGCGATAGCCGGTCATGCCGCTGCGCTTGGACAGGCTGTGCAGCACCAGCACGCCCTGGCTGGCAACCTCCAGCATGGATGGCGGCGGTGTGCGGTCGTAGCAGTCGGCGTAGCATTCATCGCAGACCACCAGGATATTGCGCGACCGGCAGAGCGCGTGGATGCGCGCCAGGTCCTGCAGCGAGCTGACGGCTCCCGAAGGGTTGTGAGGGGAGTTCAGGTAGATCAGGCGCGTGCGGTCCAGCAGCGCTTCGTCCAGCTCCCAGGGGCGGAACTGCCAGTCTTGGGGCAGGGGCACGGCCACGGGCTCGCCCCCGGCGAAGAGTGCTCCGCGCTCGTAGGCCGGGTAGCTGGGATCGGGGAAGACCACGGCGCGGTCCGGGGCCCCGGGATCGATCACCGCCTGGGGCAGGTGGAAGACGGCTTCTTTCGAGCCGCTGGTGGGCAGCACGGCGCGCTCGGGATCCAGGTCCGCGCCGTAGCGGCGCTGCAGGTAGTCGGCGATGGCGGCGCGCAGGGGCGCCGAACCGCGCACCGTGGGGTAGCTGCTGGCGGGCCCGATGCTGGCCTGGCAGGCCTGACGTACGAAGAGGGGGGTGGGCTCTTCCGGGTCGCCCAAGCCGAAGTCGTAGACGGGCAGGCCCTGCTCCGCGATGCGCGCGCGGGCGCGCACCAGCTCGGCCAGGGGGTAGGCGTCGAGATTCGCCAAGAGGGGGTTGGAACGAAGCAAGGTCACTCCTGGGGCACCAGCGGGAGGGTAGCAGGATCCTCTGCGGCGTGCACGACGGCGGCGCCAGGGACGGGAGAGGCCGAGTGGCAGGCGCTCTTCGGCGCCGAGCCCTGGTATCGGAAGCGCGAGGACTTCGATAGCGCGTGGCTCTCTGCCCAGGCCTCCCGCGACGTCGCCAAGCTGATCGAGCTGAAGAAGGAGCGGGTGGGCTGTACGGCGGAGTGAGGGAGCTTCCTACTCCCCCGAGTCCGTCGGCCCGCTGCAGACCAGGCCGTCCGCGGTGCACTCGCAGGTCTCGCCGTTGTCGAAGACCTCGTACTCTTCGCCCTGGCAGTCGCAGCCGTCGTCTACGTCGGGATCCAGCACGCCTTCGGGGCAGGTGCCGCCGCAGCCTGCCATGGCCAGCGCAAGGGCCAGTAAGGAACACCACTTCGCCATGTTCGCCTCGCTCGTCAAGGGGGTGGAGAGGGCCTAACCCGACGCTTGGCGGAGGCACCATGCGCATCCTGCGACGGAGGAGATATGCTACCTGGTGAATAGCTGTTGCCGGGAGCCCTCATGCAGCCCCTGCCAGAACGGACCTTTCACTTCGAGCAATGCCTTGGCGTAGGGGGCTTCGGCGAGGTCTACCTGGCTACGGCCCAGGCTGTCTCGGGCCTGCGGCGCCAGGTCGCCGTCAAGCTGCTGCACGGGGACTCGGCGCTGGGCCTGGACGCCGTGCAGCGCCTGCGCGACGAGGGACGGCTGCTGGCCGCCCTGAACCACCCCAACATCCTGGCGGTGGACGACCTGGTCATGCTCGACGGCCGCTGGGGCCTGGTCACCGAGTACGTACCCGGCCAGGATCTCTCCACCGTGCTCGAGGAGCGCGGGAGCCTGACGCCCAAGGTGGCGCTGCACGTCGCCTACGAGGTGGCCGACGCCCTGGACGCTGGCTGGAACACGCCCCACCCGGAGACCGGCCAGCCGCTGCACCTGATTCATCGCGACATCAAGCCCGCCAACATCCGCCTGGCGCGAGCCGGCGTGACCAAGCTGCTGGACTACGGCATCGCCATCGGAGAGGGCCAGCGCGAGGCCCGCACCCGCCAGGGCATGATCGTGGGCACCATCTCGTACATGGCCCCGGAGCGCTTCTTCGAGGGAGCGGAGGGACCGGCGGGCGACGTGTACTCGCTGGGTTGCGTGCTCTTCGAGATGCTCACGGGTCGAAAGCTGGTGGGCGATCTCGCCACCCCCCACTTGATCGCCCTGATGACGGATCCCGGATCCCATCGCGACCACATCGAGCAGTCCCTTTCCCTGCTGGACCGTTCGTTTCCGCCCGGCACCCAAGCCCTGCTGGCGGCCATGCTGGCCACGGATCCCGCCTACCGCCCGGCCATCGCCCAGCTGGTGCCCTGGTTGGAGAAGGTCTTCTCCGCCGGAGAGGGGGGCTGCCTGCGCGGCTGGGCTCGGGAGCGGCACTGGCCGCAGCCCGACGCCGCCGAGGGCGCCTTCGTCGGTCGCAGCCTGGCCACCGAGACCCCGACGCTGGAGCCGCCGCACCCCGCTCCCGAACCGCCCCCCGCTCCCGAACCACGAGCCAAGCGCTGGCTGTGGATGGGGCTGGCGCTGGTGGCGGTCTTCGCGCTGATGGCCGTGCTGATCCTGGCCTGCGGCGGCATGCTGGGCGCCTCCTACGTGGCGCTTGGCTAGCTGCGGAGAGACAGGAGCGCGGTTCCCTCAGCGCGCGCCTTTTTCGCTGGCGATCCAGTCCAGCGCCGCCTGCACCACCGTGTCCTGTCCCAGCGCCACGTCGTCGGGCGTCAGCCAGACCTCTTCCTCAGGGGGTTGCTCGGCGCCCTGCAGGTACTCCAGGTCGGCGTCCACGCAGGCGGCGTAGGTGTAGGCCAGGTAGAGATCCTGGATGTAGGGATCCGGATACCAGGTGGTCTCGATGGAGCCGAAGCTGCCGTCGGTGGTGCGCCCGAAGCGTCGCGCGTGGGGGTGCCAGGTCATGTAGTAGGGGAAGAGGTCGCCGGCCGAGATGGCCCGCGGACCCACCAGCACGGCGATGGGGCGGTCGTAGTAGGTGGTGGGATCGGCCGAGAACTCGTGCCAGGCCCAGTCGGAGATGTCCAGGCTGGTGTAGTCGTGCGGATCATCGCGGGTTCCGCAGTTCATGATGTGCTCGACGTCCTGCTGGAAGAGCAGGGCCAGTCCCCCCAGCGCCGCGCCCGTGCCGCCCCCGGTGTTGTAGCGCTGGTCGATGATCAGGCCGTCGGTGTCCATCAGCTCGGCCACGGCGATCTCGAAGTCGTAGGTCACATTGCCGGACCAGGCGTAGACGTAGATGTAGCCGATATTGGTGCCTTCCAGGATCCCCCAGGCGGTGTCCTCGGCCTCAGCGGAGCCGTCGTAGTCGGTGTAGGGGAAATCCGCCCCGTCCACGGCCAGCTGATCGGTGCAGTACAGGGAAGAGGAGTAGCCCAGGAAGAGATCCGTGGAGAGGAACTCGGACTCCTTGGCGCCGTGGCGCTGCACCTCCAGCTCGTCGAAGAGGTGGTAGTTGTTCAGCGCCGCGCTCATCCAGTTCCAGTCCTGTGCCGCGTCGGACGAGGCGTGGTAGCCGCAGACCGGCAGGCCGGCGTCCAGCAGGCGGGTGCGCAGGTGCCGCCAGCGAAAGCCGTCGTAGCCCAGCACCAGGTCGCCGGGCTGCAGGCCGGCCGGGTTGTCGGGCTCCACCCGGGTGACCAGCAGGCTGTCGTCTTCCAGGGGGGTGAGGCAGACCCCCGAGTAGCTGGCGCCGTCCAGCAGGCGCAGGATGGGCGGGCGGGAGCTGGCGTCGAAGCCGCAGACATCGGCGCTGACCAGGTAGGAGTGGCCGTCCTGCAGGGTCAGGAAGATGTCCCCCAGCAGCTGGAAGAAGCGCCCCTCGCTCTCGGCTTTGGAGATGGCCGGGCGGTACTCGTCGTACACCGCGTCCCAGTCCACGCCCGAGGCGCCGAAGCTGGCGTAGCTGGCTGCCAGGATCTCCCACATCTGGTCGAAGGCCTCCAGGCGGTCGGCCTGCTCGGGCGCGTCGCCCCAGTAGCCTTCGACGTCGAAGCCCGAAGGCAGGTAGCCGGTGTCGCTGTCGGCATCCGTGTCCGTGTCGGCATCCGCATCCGTGTCGGCATCCGCGTCGGCGTCGGCGTCCGAATCCGTGTCGGTGTCGGCCTCGGGCGGCAGGCCGCTGTCTTCGTCGGGGTTGCAGGCGGACAGGGCCGCGAGTGCAGCGGCGAGCAGCGCGGAGCGGGACATGCGCACTCCTCCCTTTCTGGTTGGGGCTCGCCTACGGTATCACCGATTCCTCTTCGGCTCAGCGCCTGGGGGAGCGGCCCGCGAGGTTCACTCCACTCCTGGTGGCGGCAGATCCCTGTTGTAGCTCCTGGCCATCGCCTTCTTGCGCGTGATGACCTGGCCCGTGGTGAGCACGATGACGGCGTGAGCCGAGAGCCCGATGCCGGGGCCGGGCACCTGGGCGGCGCAGAGGATGCCCCCTGTGAGGGCAGTGAGCACACCGCCGAGGGTGAGCACTGCGGCCGCGCCCCGCCGCCCGGCGGTGGCGGGACTCGCATTCACGACGAGCTCGACCGTGTCCTTGGTGATCGGTTCTTCGCCCTGATACCACTGGCCATCGACCTTTGTGATGCGAAGATCGTTGGCCCAGGCATCGCGGACCGAGCCCGCGCCCAGCAAGAGTGTGCCCAGAAGGGCTCGTGTAAGATTGCTGCGAAACATGCCTGCTGCCTCCCAATCATCCGCTCGATCCACGGACGCGGGGATCCCTATGCTTGGCGGCCTTGATCAGCAAGAACAAGGTTGAACCTAACGAATGAGACTGGCCCGCCGAGGCCGGCGAGCCGCCCGCGGGGCATGCTGCCGTCGAAGGGAGCGCAACGACGCGGACGCCCGCAGCTGCGACAGGAGCTCCGCGCCTGGGGGTTCTCAGCACCCACTTCAGGTGCCCCCCTCGCTGAGACTGGCGGGCTCCTCGCGGGTGGGAATCCTTGTTGTAGTCGTTGCAAACTCGCCAATCGTCCTCTGCCGTTGTCCTGGCATGCAGCTTGCTTATGATCCTGGCCCAGTGAGCCTCGCGAGCCTTCACCTGGGGGTGCGGCTAGCCCACATGTCCAGGGCATGCCCACCTAGGGAGGACCCCACGGCGCGTCAAAAGCGTGTTTGGACCGTCTGGCGGGCTTGGCATCGCCTTTGCATTCTCCTTGGGCATCCCCGTCCGACTGCCAAGGAGCTCCCATGAACCCCCGTGTCATCCTGCTCGCCGTCCTGGCCCTGCCAGGCTGCGCTCTCTTCCAGCACGCTGGCGATTCCTCCGACGAGGACGCCACCAGCGGGTACGAGTACCCCGCGGACTTCGACCTGTACGACGGCCCCACCCTTGGCCGCGTCAATGGAATCGTGCTCGACCTCGACGGCGATCCCGTGGCGGACGCCGAGCTGACCCTCTCTTCCGGCGCCCAGGCCTGGACCGACAGCGAGGGCGCCTTCGTCTTCGATGACGTGGAGCCCGACGAGCTGGTCGTGCACGTCGATGCCGATGGCTACGTGCAGGTGGACCGTGCTGTGACCCTGGAGGGCTGGGAGACCCGCAGCGTGCACTTCGAGCTGATGCCCATCGGCCAGGTATTCAGCTTCACCGTCAACGATGGCGGCGTGTTCAGCGAGGGCCCCCTCACGCTGAGCGTGCCGGAGGCGGCCTTCCAGTTCGAGGACGGATCGCAGCCCCAGGGCGAGATCGAGCTGACGGTCACCGCGCCCGATCTCAGCGCGACGGGCACCAAGGGCTCTCCTGGCGACTTCATGACCGTGGCGGGCGAGGGCTCCGTGCCCATGGCCAGCTTCGGCTTCTTCGAGGTGCGCGCCGAGCAGAATGGGCGCAGCCTGAACGTGATCCCCGGCTTGACCGTCGGCGTGGACTACGAGCTGCCGGGTCGCAGCGACATGCCCGCGGCCCAGCTGGACCTGCTGGAGGAGAGCATCCCGCTGTGGTGGTGGAACCGCGACGAGGCTGGCTGGGAGTACGTGGACGAGGCCGTCATCCAGCAGAGCGGAGACGGGCTGGACACGGTGATGGCCGAGCTGCCTCACTTCTCCACCTGGAACCTGGATTACCTCTTCGACTCCACCTGCGTGGAGGTGACAGTCACCGACAAGCTGGACAACCCCATCGAGGGTGTGGAGGTGTCCCTGATGGGCCTCGACTTCACCTCGATGATCACGGACACCACCGACTCCGAGGGCAAGGGCGTCGTCGTCGGCATGCCCTTCGGCACCGCCGTCCTGGAGGCCAAGATCACCGTGCGCGGCATGGAGTTCAACGAGGCCATCGATCCCTACACGCTGGGTGGCGCGACGAGCGCCTCCTCGGGCGTCTGCGCCATCGAGGAGACCATCCAGCTGCCGGTCTGCATCGTGGGCGGCGACCTGCTGAAGGGCGTTGCCGGGGGCTTCTCCCTGGGGGCCGACAACGTGATGGACGAGTACCGCGTCCCCTGGGGCACGGCCAAGTTCTACGAGCCCAGCGGCGTGCTGGAGTGGTGCGAGGATCCCATCGAAGAGATGGAGATGGAGACCTGCGAGACATTCGAGCCCGAGCAGGACTACTACACCGGCATGTTCACCGACGACGAGCGCGAGTGGATCAAGGCCGGCGAGGTGGTGCGCGCCAAGCTGGACAACACCGTCGCGCTGGACCTGAAGCCCTACGAGGAGGAGGGCGGCAAGCTCACCTATCGCCTGCAGGAGAGCGATCAGCTGCTGGAGATGGGCGACCTCTACCAGGACGGGACCAAGCTGGACCTGAAGGTGCAGGGCGAAGAGGGCGGCATGCCGGGCTTCGAGGTGAGCGAGGCCACCACGCTCCCCATCGGCCCGCTGAAGACGGAGCCCACCAACACCACCACCGTCGATGGCAACGGCAACGTGTCGCTGGACATGGTGGACGAGGGTGACGAGAACGGCCTGTTCATGTCATTCGTGGCCAACGACGACGATGTGGTGCTCTGCCGCTTCGAGGATGGCGACAATCCCAAGCTGCCCTACGAGGTGCTCGGCAAGCTGCCGGATGACAAGCTCGAGGCCACGATCTTCAGGGCGGACTACGGCTTCGTGCCCCTGCCCACGGGCACAATGCTGCGCACCATCACCACCAGCAGCACGACCATCGAGATCGTTCGGGACTAGCTCGCGAGGATTCCGGAGGAGAGGGGCAATCCAGGCTCTGCCGGCCTGGGTTGCTTTTTCCCGGAGCGCCTGGGCAGGTCGGCCTCTTCCCCTGCCAGTGTCGTTTGCTGATACACTTCTCTGCGTCGACGGAGGAGTCCAGCATGCCCAGGGATCGGAGAGAGCGCTCCGCTTCCGCCTTCGACACGGGGATCTACGCGGTCAGTCCCGAGGCTCTGCTGCAGCTGGACGTGGAGGCCGGACAGCTGGAGGGAGAGAGCTTCGACACGAAGCTCGACCTCATCCTGGCGGTGCGCCGCCGGGTCTGGCTGGCGCTCAACGCGGGGAAGTTCGAGCCGCCACGCCTGCCCGAGGTGGCTGCTGAGGTCCTGCGCGTGGCCGGGGACGAGCGCAGCTCCGCCAGGGGCCTGGCGCACCTGATCCACCAGGACGCTTTCCTGGCGGGGGCGGTGTTGCTGGTGGCCAACTCCGCCCACTACGGCCCGCGGGGCGGGCGGCGCATCACCAAGCTCCCCGAGGCGGTCGCCCGGCTGGGCATGGCCCAGACGCGGGATGTCATCATGGCCGTGGCTGTGAAGCAGACCATCTACCGCGGTCGCCACCGCAAGCGCATGCGGGCCCTCTGGCAGGCGGCCCTGGGATCGGCGGTGGCCTTCAACCTCCTCAGCGGCATCGCGCGGCGCAATCGAGAGCAGGCCTTCCTGATCGGCTTGCTGCACGACGTGGGCAAGCCCGTCCTGGCCGGCATGCTCGACCAGATCCTGAGGGTGGTTCCCGGCGACCTGGAGTTCGACGAGGTGGCCGACGAGATCTTCCACCTGATGCACGCCCGGGCGGGTGCCGCCATCATCAACGGCTGGAAGCTGCCGCGCAACTTCGCCGAGCTGGTGGATCATCACCACGATCCGCGTCCGCCCCCCACGCTGCAGGAACCATCCTACTACCTGCGTCTCTCCGACCTGGTCTACCAGCTGTGGTTGGAAGAGGGCGAGGATTTCAACAAGAGCGACAGGTTGCTGGCCCATAGCCTGGTACAGCGCCTGGGATTGCCTCGACAGGCGCTGTACCAGGTCATGGCGCTCTACCCGGTCGCCCTGGACTCGATGATGATCCGCTGAGCTCTGCAGGGTGTCAGGCAAGTTAGCTTTCGGCCATGAACACGCGGTTGCGATGGTGGTTGGCCAGGCTGGGGCTGCTCCTTGGCGGGCTGCTGGCAGGCGTGCTGCTGGCCGAGGGGCTGGCCCGGGTCGCGCAGCCCGACGGCGGGGCTCAGTTCCTGTTCAACGCCAGCGACGGCGAGCCCGAGGGCCTGTTGCTGGACCATCCCCAGCTGCTCAATGTGCTGCAGCCCGGATTCTCCGGCACGGTGGTGGGGCCGGGGCGGCGCATCCCCATTCGTATCAACAGCCTGGGCTTTCGCGGACCGGAGCCAGGCGAGAAGAACGGTTTTCGCTGGCTGGCCGTGGGCGATTCCTTCACCTTTGCTGCCCAGGTCCCCGAGGAGCGCAGCTTCGTGGGGCTGTTGGCCGGGCGCCTGGGACTGGAGGTCTTCAACGGCGGCGTGGAGGGGGACAGCACCTGGCAGGCCACGCGGCGCTACCTGCTGCTGGACGACGCCTTGCAGGCCGACGGCGTGCTGCTGGTGTTCTTCCTGGGAAACGACCTGGCCGACAACCAGCGGCTTGAAGCGGTCGTGCGCAACGGACCCGGGCCTGGCGGCCAACCGCCTGCGGCGGGCCAGCGCCCCCACGCCTCGGGTGTGGCCAGGCTCTTGCTGTCCCACTCGCGGCTCTACGCCCACTGGCGCGTCCTGGTGCGCCGGCAGCGTTACCAGCAGGGGGCCAGCCATGTGCAGGAGGGCTGGCGGCAGGAGCTGGCGCTCTTCAGCGTCCCGGGCCGCGCGACGCTGCAGGGCATGCTGCCTCGAACTCGCGAGGCCCTGCTGGAGCTGCAGCGGCACTGCGCCGAGCGCGGCGACCGACTCGTGGTGGCGCTGGCCCCCCCCAGCTTCCAGGTGGAGCCCGCGTTGGTGGCGCCCAGCTTCGAGCTGGTGGATCTGGATCCGGCCCAGGCTGCGCTGGACGCCCCGCGCGACGCCCTGCAGGGGCTGCTGGGTCAGCTCGGCGTCCGGACCTGTGATCTCACGCCCGCGCTGCGGCGCGCCCAGCAGGCCGGAGACGCCACCTACCTGGTCTACGACGGTCACTGGAGCGCGGATGGACATCGCGTGGTGGCCGAGGCCCTGGAGGACTGCCTGGCGGAGTGAGGGGGCGGCACCAGGCAGACGCCGCGAGCTCCGTCTTCCCTACTTCCCCACGTAGGTCTCGGGGAGGGCGCGGGCCAGGCGGAAGCCGTACTCGTTGTCGGTGCTGGAAGGAGAGAAGCCGTAGCGGGTGGCGGAGCGGCACCAGGCGGCCCACTTGCTGTGGCTGCCGCCGCGGCGCACGCGCTGGGAGGTCTCGTCGCCCTCGGGTCCGGCGGGGTTGCTGCCACCGGGGGGCTCGGCCTCGTACACGTCGTGGCACATCTCCCAGAGGTTGCCGTGGACGTCGTACAGGCCCCAGAGGTTGGGCTGCCAGTGTCCCACGGTGTGGGGGTTGTCCGACGAGCCTACGCAGTACCAGGCGTACTCGCTGAAGACGGTGCCTCCGGACAGGGTGATCTCGTCGAGGCAGTTGTCGGCGTCTTCCTCGTCCGCCAGATCCTCGCCGTTGCTGAACGCCGTCGTGGTGCCGGCGCGCGCAGCGTACTCCCACTCGGCCTCGGTGGGGAGACGGTAGCCTTCGCAGGCGTAGGGATCCATGGCGGGGGCGCAGGTGGCGGCGTCCCCCTTGCCCTTGCAGGCGTAGCACTCGTCCAGGCTCGCAATCGAGGACAGCAGGTTCGTGAATGCGGCCATCTGGTGCCAGGTGAGGTTGTCCTGGGGACAGCTGCTGGTGGTGCAGGTGGACACGGTGGGGTTGTCGCCTTTGACGTAGGTGTCGTACAGACCCTGGGTGACCTCGTAGACGCCGATGCAGTAGTCCTGCAGGAACGTGACCTCGCGCGCGTCTTCGTTCCACATGTCGCGGCCGATCTCCTTTTCGTCGCTTCCCATGGTGAAGCTGGCGCCGGCCGCGGAGACGCGGATCATGTCGGTGATGCTGTCGGTGCAGGGGACGGGCTCGACGTCCGTGTCCGTGTCCGTGTCCGTGTCCGTGTCCGTGTCCGTGTCCGCGTCGGCATCGGCGTCCGTGTCCGCGTCGGCATCCGCGTCTGCGTCCGCGTCGGCATCGGCGTCGGCGTCGGACTCGGTGTCGGCGCTGGGGGCGCTGTCGCGGTTGTCGCGGGCCTGTTCCTGGTCGCCCCGTGGGATCCAGGGGCAGCCGGCGAGCAGCGTGATGGCGAGAAGGCTGGGGCGCATGTGCGGATGATATCAGTGCGGTCCCGCCAGGGTATCAGAACCGGCCCTGCCGTCTGGATCACGCCGTCGGCTCATACGAAGGTCCTGCGCGGCACGGGCCGTCCGTCTGGCAGGCGCGCCCGCTCGCCCAGGGGGCAGCGCTCGGCGGCCATCAGCCAGAGCAGCTCCTTGTAGACCTGGCGCAGCTGAACGCAATGGGGCGAGGGGCCGTGGGGATCGCCGCTGATGGCCAGCACCTCGCCGCGGCAGTCTCCGGCGCACCAGTGGCGGAAAGGGCAGCGCTGGCAGCGCGTGTAGCGGCCCACGTGGTAGCGCGCGCGCAGCTGGCAGAAGACATCCGAGCTGCGCACGATGGTGGCCAGATCCTGCTGGGCCAGGTCGCCCGCCGCATGTTCCGGCTGTGTGTGGTTGGGACAGGGGTAGACCAGGCCGTCGGCGTCTATCAGCACCACTCGGCGCCCGATGCCGCAGTTGCCGCGCGGGCTGCCGCGACCCAGGATGCTGGCGGCGATGGAGAACCAGTCGCGCACCAGCAACTGGGCCAGCTCCGGGCGCCGGCCCAGCAGCTCCAGCAGGCTGCGCAGCAGCGCCAGCTGGTCCGGAGCGCGCTGCTGCAGCTGGACGCCAGCGCCGATGCAGCGCATCGGAATCAGCCGCACCTCCTGCACCCCCAGCTCCAGCGCCAGGTCCATATAGGGCTCGATGGCGCACCCGTCGCCGCGCGCGTACACCCGACAGAGCATGGTGTAGGCGCCGGCCCGCAACAGGCGGCGCGCGCCTCGCAGGGCCTTTTCGAAGCTGCCGGGGCCGCGCAGGGCGTCGTGCCCCGCGGCCAGGTGGTGGTCCAGCGAGATCTGCAGCTCGGCACCGCGCTCCGCCAGCTGGGCTGCCAGGGCCTCGTCCACGAGCGTGCCGTTGGTGGAGACCACCGGCGCCTGGCCGAAGAGGTCCTGTGTTCCTTCCAGCAGGGCCAGCAGGCGCTGGGGGTCCAGGGTCGGCTCGCCCCCCAGCACCACCAGCGAGGCGTCGGGTTCCAGCACCTCGCGGCCGGCCCGCAGGCCCTGCAGCAGGCGCGGGACCGGGGCATCCTGCGGCAGGTGGCCGCGGTTGTAGCACATGCGGCAGCGCAGGTTGCAGCGGTTGGTGATGTTCAGGGTGACGTTGGCGATGGAGACGGGTTCTTCGGGCAAGGGGGCCGGTCGCGCGCGCTGCGACAGGATGCCGCGGCGCTGCAGCTCTGCCACCACGGGCATGGCCTCGGCCTCCACCTGCGAGGCTGGCCTGCGCAGGGCCTTGGCCTGCTTGCGGATCGCCTGGCGCAGGTCGCGCCGCCCGTCGAAGCGCCCCAGAAAGGCCAAGAGCTCGTCGTCGGCCACGATCCACTGCGCCAGCGCGCCCCAGACCAGCAGCGTGGCGTCTCCGCGCCGGTCGCGCAGCTCCGGCGTCAAGCAGTGGAAGACGGCCTTGCGTGAGATGGAGCTGGGCATGGGGGCTTCTATCACTTCGTCTTGCGGGTTCTCTTTCCCGCGCCCTGCCACCCCGCCAGGGCCAGGGCCCCGACGAAGAGCAGGGTCAGGGCGCACAAGGGCCAGCGGTCGGGGCCCGGAGCCAGCTGGCGTAGCGCGGCCAGGCCGTTCCAGCAGGCGTGCAGGGCCACGGCCCAGATGGCGCTGCGGGCCCGCAGGGTCAGGCTGCAGAGCGCCAGCGAGAGCAGGGTCATGGGGATCAGCAGCCCCTGGGGCAGGTGCAGCAGCCCGAAGAGCAGCGAGACCGCCAGCGCGGCGGGCCAGGGTCCCCAGCGTTGTCGGGCCCAGGCCAGCAGCAGGCCGCGGAAGAAGAGCTCCTCGGCCAGCGGCACCAGCGTCACCAGCAGCGCGTTCTGTGCGAGACACGCGGGATCGCAGGACAGCGCGCCCCGCGGCCAGGCCAGGGCGAAGGCCAGCAGCAGCGCTCCCGCCCCCGCGCAGAGGACCAGCATGGTCCGGGTCGCGGCCAGGCCCCGCAGCAGCTGGCTGGGCCAGGGCGCGCCGCGGCGCCAGAGCAGCAGGGCGACCGCCAGCAACCACAGGTTGGGCAGCAGCAGCCGCGGCCAGTCTCCCCAGCGCGCCAGCCAGGGTAGGCTCGGCAGGTAGAGCGCCAGCGCTGCGCAGGCCCACAGCCCCAGCGTACGCCGCGCCTCGATCTCAGGCCGGACCATCATCGCGATCCGCTAGCACTCCCCCGAGCCGTAGCTGCCGCACTCCGCCCAGCAGTAGCCGCTGGTGTCGATGGTGATCTCGCATTCGACGATGTTGGATCCGTAGGCGTAGTCGTAGGTGCCCGTGGCCGAGCCGTCGTAGAGCCACAACAGCGCCACGTCGGCCGCCCAGGTGTCCGTGCCGCCCTGGTAGACGATGTAGTAGTTGTAGCGCGAACCATCGAAGTAGTAGTCGTTGGTGCCGTAGTAGTCGTAGTCGTAGCCGAAGGTCTCGCCGTACTGGATGAAGCTGTCCTGGCCCGTGCCGTCGTACTGCCAGGTGCCGTCGCCCGTGTAGGCGCCGTCTGCGTAGTCCCAATTGTACTGGCTGGCGACGCTGGGCGTGGAGACGGAGTGGGAGATGTAGGTGCCTTCCTCCAGCTCCGCTTCCAGGTGGCTGTCGACCTGCTCGTCCGAGACGATCTCGGTGGTCCAGCGCGTCCACTCGGCGTCTTCGTCCGGGTGCTCGTCCACACCGTGATCCAGGTCGACCTCGGTGCGCTTGACCGAGCCGACGCAGCCGCTGCGCTTGGTGCGCACCTGCTCCGCCCAGCTCTCTCCCAGCACGTCCTCGTAGGTCTGCTTGGCGATCAGGTCCAGGTCGCCATCGTCGTAGATCGTGCCGTAGCCTGCGCTGACACTCTGCAGCAGGTAGTAGCCGTCGAGGTAGGTGTTGGTGACGTAGTAGTCGCCCGTGGTGTAGTCGTAGCTGCCGCTGCGCCAGGCCACGGACGTCCCCACCGGGTCGAAGGAGAAGCTGCCGTCTTCGTCGGCCTGCAGCAGGGTGTGGTAGGCGTTGTCGTACCAGCTGTGGGGATCGAAGGCGCAGGAGAGCTCGGCTTCGGCTTCGGTTTCCTGCTGACGGCCACCCTCGCCGCAGCCCGTCAGCAAGGCCAGCAACATGGGGGTGAGGAGGGCTGGCTTCATGTTCGCACCGGGGTAGCTGGGAGGGGAGGTTTCAGCAGCGCAGCAAGCTGCAGTCATGTATGCCGTCGGGGCACTGGGCCTCGCAGTTGCCGGTGGTGGGATCCACGGTCAGGCCGCAGGAGACGGTCTGGCCGTCGGAGCTCAGGTACATGGAACCCCAGCCCCAGCCGTCGTACTGGTAGTAGATGGAGAAGCCGTAGGCTTCGTTGGCCGTGTTGGCGTCGTAGAGCGCGCAATCCACCTGTCGTGAGCCGTCGAAGTAGACTTCCTCCAAGCCGTAGGTGTCGTAGGACTGCCCGAACCAGCTGCCCATCAGCACCCACTCGGTGTCGCGCGTGCCGTTGGTGTTCAGCTGACGCGTGCCCGAGTAGCCACCGTCACCCCAATCCCAGGTCTCTCTGTACAGGAAGTTGGGGGTGTAGGTGCGCTGGATGACCATCATCAGCTCGTAGATCAGCTCCTCGCCGTACATGGTGACCTTGTCGTCGGAGGCTATTTCGGTGGTCCAGAAGCTCTTGCCGGCGTCGATGTCCGGGCGGGTCATGTAGTAGGCGTCGGGGTCGAAATCCCAGCGCAGCATGGTGCCCTTGCACTTGCTGCGTTCCTCGCGCACCAGCTCGGCCCAGATGTTGCCCAGCACGTCGGTCCAGACCTCTTTGTAGAGCAGGTCCAGGTTGCCGTTGTCGGCCACCGTGCCGTAGCCCTCCACCCGGTGTTCCGTCAGGTAGTGGCTGTCCGGGCAGGCGTCGGACCAGTGCAGGTAGCCCTGGTCCAGCTCGTAGCTGCCCCGCCGCCGGGAGTAGGGCTTTCCCACCGGGTTGAAGTCGAAGCTGGCCTTCTTGGAGGTGAACTCGGCCTTGAGCAGCGAATAGGTGGGGTTGTCGTACCACTCGTGCGGATCATGGGGGCAGGCCAGATCCAGATCGCCGCAACCACCCAGCAGAAAGGCGGAGAATGGCAGCAGGACCAGGGGTGTGCAGCGCATAGGCACCTCGGGGGGGCATGCATGGTATCTGCCTGGATCCGCTTCCGCTACAGGCGTCGGCCGCGCAGCGCGATGGAGCGAGGCTTGTTGGCCGCTTCTTCACAGGGGTCGCAGGCGGACGGCGGGCGCGCCGCGCAAAGAGCTGCCGGAGCTGCCGCCGGCCGCTGCGACAATCGGGTATGCTGAGCTCCTTCCCCGGCGGTGCGCCTTGACGATCCTCCAGCTGCTGGCCATCGCAGGCATCGGCGTCTTCGCCGGAACCGTGAACACCATCGCCGGCGGTGGCTCCCTGATCACGCTGCCGGCACTGATCTTCATGGGCATGCCCGCCGTGACCGCCAATGCCACCAACCGCGTCGGTGTCTTCACCCAGTCCCTGGCCGCCACCGAGCGCTACCGGCGCCAGGGTATCGTGGACCTGCGGCGAGGTTTGGTTCTCTTGGTGCCTTCCTGCATCGGGGCCGTGCTGGGCTCCCTGCTGTCCATCGACATCGACGAGCTGCTCTTCCGCCGCGTCATCGCCGCCGTGATGCTGCTCATGCTCGTCATCATGATGGTGCGTCCCAAGCGCTGGCTCGAGGGCCGCGGCGAAGGAGAGCCCCGCCACCTGGCCTGGCGCGCGCTGGCCTTCTTCTTCATCGGCGTCTACGGCGGTTTCCTGCAGGCGGGGGTGGGCGTGATCCTGCTGGTGGGCCTGGTCTTGCTCGAGGGGCAGGATCTGCTGCGCGCCAACGGCGTCAAGGTGCTGTTGGTGGCCGGCTTCACCCTGCTGCCCGTGGCGGTCTACGCCTGCAACGGCCTGATCGCCTGGGACGCGGGCCTGGCCCTGGCCGCGGGCTCGGCCGTGGGCGGCCTGCTGGGCGCGCGCATGACCGTCAGCTGGGGGCCGCGCTTCATCCGCGGTGTGCTGGTGGCGGTGGTGCTGGTCTCGGCGGGCAAGCTCTTCGGGCTCTTCTGACGAGGGGGGTGGATTTCCAGCATGGCCGGATTCCAGCTGATCCTGGCGGAGAAGCCCAGCGTGGCCAGGGACGTGGCCCGCGTGTTGGGGCTGCGCGGCGGCGGCAAGGGCGTCATCGGACGCGGAACGCGGCGAGTCAGCTGGTTTTTGGGGCACCTGGTGGAGCTGGCCGAGCCGGGCCGCTACCAGGACTCGTGGAAGTCCTGGCGGCTGGAGGACCTGCCCATGCTGCCCGAGCGCTTCCGGCTGCAGCCGCGCAAGGATGGCCGTGACCAGTGGAGCGTGGTCAAGGCCTTGCTGCGCGACTCCGAGCTGCAAGAGGTGGTCAACGCCTGCGACGCTGGGCGTGAGGGCGAGCTGATCTTCGCCTACGCCTACGAGCTGTGCGGCTGCCGGGCGCCCGTCAGGCGCCTCTGGATCTCCTCCATGACCGACAGCGCCATCCGGACCGGCTTCCAGCAGCTGCGGCCCGGCGCGCGCATGAAGCCTCTGGAGGACGCCGCGCGCTGCAGGTCCGAGGCCGACTGGCTGGTGGGCCTGAACGCCACCCGCGCCATGACCTTGCGTCTGTCGCGCGGCCCTGGCAGCCCCCTGTGGTCCCTGGGCAGGGTGCAGACCCCCACCCTGGCCTTGCTGGATGCCCGCGAGGCCGAGATCGAGCGCTTCCAGCCCAGGGATTTCTGGCAGCTGCGCGTGCGCTTCGCCGTGGAGGAGCCCCAGCCCGGCAGCTGGGAGGCGGTCTGGGTGCGGACGGGTTCGACGGATGCGGAAGAAGAGCCCAACGGCGAGCCTGGCGGCGAGTCCGGGGATCGAGATCGCTTTTTCGAGCGCCAGCAGGCCGAGGAGGTGCTGCGCCGCGTCGAGGGCCTACCCGGCGAGGTGATCGCCGCCGAGCGCCGTAGACGGCGTGAGCGCCACCCCCTGCTCTACGACCTGACCAGCCTGCAGCGCGAGGCCAACAAGCGCTTCGGCTTCAGCGCCAAGCGCAGCCTGGACCTGGCCCAGGCGCTCTACGAGCGGCACAAGCTGCTGACCTACCCGCGCACCGACTCGCGCCACCTGTCCGAGGACCAGCGTCCCGGCCTACCGGACATCCTGCGCGGCCTGGAATTCGGGCCCTACGCCCAGGCCGCCCAGGTCGCCCAGCAGCGCCCCATCAGCAGCCTGGGCAAGCGCGTGATCGACGACAGCGAGGTCAGCGACCACCACGCCATCGTGCCCACCGGCCTGGATCCGCGCGGCTGCAGCCTGCAGCTGGACGAGAAACGCATCTACGACCTGGTGGCGCGGCGTTTCCTGGCGGTCTTCTTCGACGACGCCGTCTTCGCCGTGGTGAAGCTGGACACGGCCATCGGGCGGGATTGCTTCCGCGCCCGCGGCCGCAGCTGCCTGGACCCGGGTTGGCAGGTCGTCGATCCGCCTTTCTCCAAGCGCAAGGAGCTGCTCTTGCCGGCCGTGGAGGTGGGCCAGGTGGCTCAGCAGCTGGAGGCACGGCTGCACCAGGGTCGCACCCGCCCCCCCAAGCGCTACAACGAGGCCGCGCTGCTGGGAGCCATGGAGCGAGCGGGCGAGGTGCTCGAGGAGGTCGAGCTCAAGCGGGCCATGAAGCGCAACGGGCTGGGTACCCCGGCCACGCGGGCCGCCATCATCGAGACCCTGCTGCGGCGGGGCTACGTCGAGCGCCGCGCCGCAGGCCGCAATCGGCAGGTGGTGCCCACGGAGCGCGGTCGGGCCCTGCTGCGCGCCTTGCCCGTAGAGGCCCTGCGCTCACCGCGCCTGACCGGGCAATGGGAGGCGCGGCTGGTGGCCATGGCCGAGGGCCAGGAGGCGCGCGAGCGCTTCATGGCGGATATCCGCGGCTTCACCGGCGAGCTGGTGGCCGCCCTGCGCCAGGCGCCGTTGAGCGTCGAGCTGGAGGGGGCGCTGGCCGGTGTCTCCGTTCCGGATGGGGAGCCCCTGGGCCCCTGTCCGCGTTGCCAGGCGCAGGTGGTGGAGGCCCGCGGCGGCTGGCGCTGCCAGGGCTGCGTGCTCTTCATCCCGGGCAGCGTCGCGCGTCGCCCGGTCAGCCGTCGCATGGCGGGCCAGCTCTTGAAGAAGGGCCAGAGCGCCGTGGTCAAGGGTTTCCGCTCCAAGCAGGGGAAGAAGTTCTCGGCCGCCTTGCGACTGGACGAAGGCGGCCGCGTTCGCTTGCACTTCCCCGAGCCCGAGGCCCTGGGCGACTGCCCGGCCTGCGACCGGCCCGTGCGGGCGCGCGGGCGCATCTACACCTGCGAGAGCGGGAGGGAATGCCCCTTCGTGGTCTACGAGGAGATGTCCGGGCGGGCCCTGCCCGAAGAGGCGGTGCGCCAGCTGCTGAGCCAGGGGCGCTCCGCGCTGCTGGACGGTTTCCGCACCCGCGACGGACAGGACTTCGCGGGCGTGCTCACCTGGACTGGGCAGCGCGTGCAGGTGGTCCGGACCGACGCGCGCCAGGAGCAAGGGCCTGCTGGGGCCTGTCCGCGCTGCGGCCAGGCCGTGTCCTTTACGCGCGGCGCCTGGCGCTGCGCGGGCTGCGCCTTGCGCATTCCCGGCAGCGTGGCCCGGCGCGCGCTGGGGCTCGTCGAGGTGGGCGATCTGCTGGCCCGCGGCCGCTCGGCCCGCCTGCACGGCTTCCGCCAGAAGAGCGGCACGGTGTTCAAGGCCTCGCTCGTGTTGGATGAGCAGGGGCATGTGCGGCTGGACTACAAGCGGCGCGACGGGGACGTGGACGAGCCCTTGCCCGCGGGCGCGCCGCCCCCGGCCTTCGGTCGCCGCATGGCCTGCCCCGCCTGCGCGGAGCTATTCGACGGGCAACCGGGCTACGTGGTGGCCGGACGGACCGCCTGGGGTTGCTCCCGCTGGCGCCAGGGCTGCGCCCTGCAGGTGCCCTTCGTCATCGAGCAGCGGCGCTTGAGCGACGAGGAGGCCCAGCGTCTCTTCAGCCGCCAGCGCGCCACCAAGTACGCCCGCGGCTTCGTGGGGCCGGCGGGGGTGCGCAGCCAGGCACGGGTCGTGCTGGACCTGCAGGCCGACCCCTGCTGGCGCGTACAGCAGCGGCGCCCGCCAAAGCGCAGGAGATGAGGGGCGCAAAGCGCAGGAGGTGAGGGGCGCTACTCCTCCCGCTCGTCCATCAAGACGATGTCGATCTCTTCGCCTTCCTCGGTGAAGAGCGAGGCCGGGTCTTCCCCTTCCTGGGAGAAGAGCTGGGCGGGATCGCCCTCGATGGCCACGCCAAAACCCGTCAGCGTCAGCGCCTCCACCGTGCCCAGGCAGGAGATCTCCACTCCCGAAGGCAGCTCGAAGAGCAGCTCCAGGGTGGTGCCCAGGGCGGGCCTGTCTTCGGAGAGCTCCACCAGCAGGGCTCCCCGCTCCAAGCCCCCCTCGAAGTCGCCGTAGTACGCGCGCCAGCTGCGGTAGAGCAGCTGCAGCCGGGGCATGGAGGCTTCGGTGTCGAAGCTCAGCTCGGGGTCGGCCTGGGGCGCTCCCTCGCTCCCCAGGCGACTACGCAGCATGGCGCGGATGCCCATGCGCCCGCGCCCTTCCCGGCGGGCTGCCATTCGGCCGCCGTCCCAGGTGGTTCCGCCGCCCAGCTGCCGAACCTGCATGTCCGAGGCGAGGGAGATGTTGCTGATCGTGACGTGGCGCTGGGGGTTGGCCGAGGTGCCCCCCGACTTCATGTCCTCGACCCATTCCTGCAGCAGGACGGCGTCTTCGGCGCGCAGCTTGCAGATGTCCAGCTGGTAGCGGTTCAGATCATCGGAGCGCACGGCCGCGCGCTGCACGCGGACCGAGCCGTAGACCGTGCTGCCGAAGCGAGGGAGCTCCAGCTGGAACTCCAGCTCGGCTCCCAGACGGTAGATGCCGTCGGTTTCGACGATCAGCTTTGCCTGCTCGATGCGGTAGGCCGTGCCGAAGTGCACGCCCATGTCGCTCCGTAGCGAGATGCTGGCGCTCTGGATCATCGCCTTCTCCCTCCGCAGCCAGGGCTGCTTTCGCGATAGGCGCAGGGAGGAATATCATTTTCCAGCGGTGTCGCACAGGGTTGGGGCGCTTTCTCCGCCTGGGGGACAAAAAAAGCTCCGAATGATTCCCAGGGGCCCGCGTCTGGATGCTCGCACGCAAGTACACGACGGAGACCACCATGAGAGCCCTGCTTCCCCTGCTGTCCGCTTCCCTCTGTCTCACCCTGGCCAGCCCCGCCTTCGCCGGTGCGGCCCAGGTCGATCAGGCCAAGGCTAGCCAGGCCAAGGCCTCCGCCAAGGCCAGCAACGCGCACAAGAAGGCCCGCTCTCACAAGAAGGCCAGCTCCGCTCGCAAGGCCGCCAAGACCCGTAAGGTCGCGCACAGTCACGCCCGCGCCAAGGCCTCCTCTGCGGCCCGCACCAAGGCCGCCCGCGCCAAGGCCAACCGGCGCAGCTGGGCCCACAGGCACGGCCCGGGTTGGGGACGGGGCGTGTTCGTGTACTCGCCCTCCGGACGTGTGGCTCCCAACCGTTCCGTGGACCGCACCGGCCAGTTCTCCATCGGCCTGACCGGCGGCAGCTACGTGGGCGGCTACGAGAGCGGCACCAGCTTCGGCGATTTCGGCCTGGGCCTGCAGGCCCGCTACCGCGCGGCAGAGGCCCTGGGATTCGAGGTTTCCTGGGAGCACTTCCGTGATGGAAGCCAGGGTCGGGCCACCTCGCCGCTGAGCCTCTCCGCCGAGGTCTTCGCCTTCCCATGGGCTCGCGTCAGCCCCTACGGCCTCGTGGGCGTGACCTGGACCGGCCGCAACTACGAGGACACCTACTGCGACGGCTACGACTTTGACACGCTGGACACGCACGACGTGCGCTTCGGCCCCCACGGCGGCCTCGGTGTGGAGTTCGCGGTCGGTGACAGGGCTTCCGTCAACCTGGAAGGTCGGCTGGTGGGCTACGTGAACCAAGAGTTGGACGATCCCACGAACCCGGTGGCGTTCCAGAGCAGGTTGGGGGTGAACCTCTACTTCTAGTTGGCGTGTGTGGCGCCCTCTGGCGGGGTGGCTGGCCCAAGGGCCCTCCACCCCGTCGCTTGGTCGACGGGGCCGTTGACTGTCCCTGGGGTGCGGGGTATCCGCATCGCCAGGCCCCTCTTCCCGGTTCCAGGAGGCACCATGAGGCTCTCTCTCTCGCTCCTCTTCGCCTGCGGCGCCACGCTCTCCGCCTGCGGGGCTGGCGGCAGCTTCGGCGGCAGCGACTACGGCAGCGAAGACTTCTTCGTCACAGCCACCGTGGACGGCGGCACCTACGTCGGCGACAGCCAGGGGGCCGTCTACTACGGCGAATCCGAGCCCACCTACCTGATGCTCTGGCCCAGCGACAACCTGTCCGGCTACCTCTTCAACTGGGCGCCGGGGGACCAGGGCCTCTGGACCCTCAGTGACGACCTGGAGAGCGCCGACGCCTACCTCGCCTGGTTCGACACTGAGATGAACTCCTACGTCTCGGTCACGGGCAGCCTCAGCATCGACAGCTGGGAGGAGCACATCCCGGAGAACTCGGCGGACACCCTGCTGGGCTACATCTCCGGCAGCTTCGACGGCAGCTTCATGGGGACCGTGGGTGGGACCGTGACGATCGAAGACGGCTCGTTCTTTTCCATGGTGCAGTAGCCGTCCACGCAGCCTTGAGGGTCACTCCCTGAAGCTTGAAACGGCCTCCCCGCGTGGCAAGCCGCGGGCGGCCATGGAAGGTGGATCCGCTTGCGCTCCGGCGTAGCCTCGGCTCGGGTCGCCCGGAGAGCATCCTCTCCCGAACGCCGGGATTCCGTGCCTGCCCGAGCGCATGCTTGGGCCAAATCCTCGCTACGGCCACGCCGTCGCCGCTGGACCCGGGCCGAGCTCCCCTCGCAAGCCCTCTGCCAGGATGGGTGTCCAGATGAGTGTCGGATGGGTGTCAGGCACTAGGGATTAACAATTACGAACTCTGGGTCCTCGTGTCTGACACCCGTTTTGACACTCGTTTCCATAGGAAATTCGCCACGGCTACGTCTTCGCCGCATCAAGTGGGTGTCAGGCACGATGAACCAACAATGAAAACTCCTAGTTCCTAGTGTCTGACACCCGGTATCTAGTGTCTGACACCCGGTATGACACCCGGCATACATCCGGTTTATGCTAGTCTGAGAGAGAGTTCCTGGCTCCAGGAGAACCCACGTGTCATCGCAGCTTCCGCTCCTCATCTTCTTCCTGGCGGCCTGCAGCGAGGCCAACGAGGCCCAGCGGGACCATCCGCAGCGCGACGAGCAGGACAGCGATGTAGACGCCGACGCCGACGCCGACGGCGATGCCGACGCGGATAGCGACAGCGACGCCGATCCCTGGCCCGAGCCCGAGATCAGCTGCCAGGCCGCGGATGCCGGCATGACCGTCGAGCCCAGCTACCCCTACACCGGCGAGGTGCTGCAGGCCTCGGTCACGGCCGACAGCGGCTACGTCTACGTGGGCTACGAGATCACCGGGGGATCGGCCACGCAGCAGGGCGAGCTGGACATCAGTGGCGGCGGCCCCTACACCTGGAGCCAGAGCTGGGTGCTGCACGACGAGGCGCGCTACGGAATCGCTTTCTCGGCCGATGACGGCGCCACGCCCATCTGCCAGGCCGCCGTGCACGCGCGCGAGGGCGGGGGCGCGGACACCGGCGATCCGGGCGATCCCGAGCGCCCGGACAACCCTTTCGGCATCGGCCTGGTGGGCGTGGGAAACACGGATCAATGGGACCGCGCCGCCGAGCTGGCCGGCCCCGGCGGTCACATCAAGCTCATCTTTCCCGGCATGGAGCTGGGCATGAGCGGCCCGCCCGACGATTGGTACGAGGCCATCGAGCAGGTCTACGCGCGCGACCTGGTGCCCGTGGTGCGCATGAACCGGCCCTGGGGCCAGATGAACGTGCGCAACCTCTCGGACGACTCCCAGCACCTCGACTACGGCTCCTACGCCCAGTCGCATGCCAACGTGGTGGCCGGCCTGCCCCTGCGCGAGGGCTGGCCCATCTGGCTGGAGATCCACAACGAGCCCAACCTCTGCTACGAGTGGGAGTGCGACGCTGGCGAGGGCTGGCTGGACCAGGCCGACATTGCCGCCGAGTACGCCTCGCTGCTGCGGGACGTTACCGGGGCCCTGCACGGCCTGGGCGACGGGCGCATCAAGGTCATCAACGGCGGCCTGGCGCCCGGGGGTGTGGGCTCCTGCGAGTGCGGCAGCGACGACTACAGCGGCGGCTACACCTCCGAGACCTTCATCGCCTCCATGCGGGCGGCCGTGCCCAGCGTCTTCGCTGACCTGGACGGCTTCGCCACCCACTCCTACCCCTCCCAGGGCGAGGGCTGGGGCTTCTTCGAGGCCTACGAGGACTGCGCCGCCGGCTTGGCCTACTGGCAGAAGGAGGTCGTGGCCGCCGGCGTGCCATCGGCGCCGGTGCTGATCACCGAGACCGGCTGGACCGTGGACGACGGCGCCTGCGGCTCCCGCGACGACGTGGCCCAGTGGACCCTGCAGGCCTGGCAGAACGACTGGTTCCCCGAGAGCCAGCTGGAAGCGGTCATGCCCTTCCAGCTGCAGGACGCCGCCTGGGACAGCTTCGCCTGGGTGCAGACCGACAACCAGCCCTACGCCGTCTTCGAGACCATCCGGGATTGGCGGACTGGGATGGGGTTTCCGTGATGGCGCGGGTGCTGTTGCGCCCTATCGCTCACCCACTTCATAGATCAACGTACGACGCGCGTTACGGCGGGTCAGCTTCAGCGTGATCGTGCCTCCAGCCCGCATCGCCTCCGGGAATGGCGTGAGGGACTGGTGCAGGGCCTGGCCGTTGCAGCTGTGCACGATGTCGCCGTTCTTGATGCCGAGCAGGTGCAGAGAGCTGTCTCGGCGGATGGCGGACAGGCGCAGGCCATCGATCTCTCCGTCGGATCCCTTGTGAGGCGTGGCGCGGACCGGCAGGTTGTCGTCGGAGGCGAAGAGATACTGGAGCGCGGTCTTCGGGAGCGCGTAGCGATCGTCCTGAGCCTCGATCCCCAGATCGGCCGCGCTGGCCGGCACGAGCCGGGCGAGGGTCCAGCCCTCGGGGAGCGCCAAGGCCTCGCCGTGGATGGTGATGGACAGGCGGCGCTCCTCTGCGCCCCGCAGGATGGTCAGCTCCACGCGCGGATCGCGCAGCAGAGCCCGCAACAGAGCCGAGACGTGCTCCCTCTCGCACGTGGGCTCGCCATTGAGGGCCAGCAGCACGTCGCCGGCTTGCAGGCCCAGCAGCTGCAGCGGACTGGTACGGCGGCTGGAGAAGCTCAGCTCGTAGCCGGCGGTCCAGGCGGGAGCGGGTGAGGCCTGCAGGCGAAAGCGGTCGAACAGCTCCTGTGGCTGCAAGAGGGGCTCCAGCGCGCTGCGAGGGGCCTTCACCTGGTCGCCATCCAGCTCCACGCCGGCCTGCTGGCGGCTGGTGGGCAGGTCGGTCTCCGCGCTCGCGCCGGACCTTTCGGCCCTCATGCGCTCTGTGCGCTCTGCGATGCGCGCCCGGCGTTCCTCGCGCAGCCGCTCCTCCTCGTCGATCTCTTCGACCGGCTCCGCGGAGGCCTCGAGCATCAGGCCGATCACCGTGCCCGTCTCCTCTTGCAGCTCGAAGTCCTGCAGGCCGGGGAGGCCGAAGCTCTGCTGCATCTGCAGCATCCGCAGGAACTGATCAGGAGTGAACGAGGCGCCGAGCAGCTCGGAGCCGCGCGGGAAGAGCCAGACGCCGATGAGCTCCGGGAGCGCTTGCTCGCCTGCTTCGGCGGGCAGCAGCAGCAACAGGTCCTCACCCCTCGCCGCCTCCAGGCCCAGGTAGGGGGCGGCCAGCTCCAGGGCGCGCAGGGCGGCCAGGACAGGGATGGGACCGGTGGAGGAGATGAACAGGTGCTCATCGCTGGGCCCGTGGAGCTCGATGGCGGTGGAGCTGTGGCGCGCGACCTGGGCGCAGAGCTGGGGCAGCGGGGCGAGCCTGGCCTCGGCGCCGGCGGACACCTCCAGCTGGCCGAGACCGTCGATGCCCTCGACGGAGACCTGCTGGTCCTCTTCGATGCGGGCGGTGGTGGCGTCGTCGGGGAGCAGGCTGTCGGGGGGAACCTGGGGTCGCTCCTGCTTGCGGTGCCCGGCCAGGGCCAGGTGCGGTCCGCTGCGGTGGAGTTCGGCGCCGTAGAGCGCGATGGTCCAGTCCCGGTGCTCGTGCCGGCTCGTGGCGGATCCGAGCAGCGCCCCGTCCGCCTCGCCGGTCGGAAGGAGGAGCAGGCCGAGCTCTGCGCTCGCAAGGGCGGGGTCGGAGGCGCCGGACAGGCTGAGGGTCTGACGCTTGTAGGAGGCCTCCAGGCCCAGGGTGCGGGCCGCTGCGGCCAGGGACTCGCCCAGGATGGCTTGCCCCGGGGCTTGGGAGGCGACGAGGCTGAGCTGGGTTGCTGGTGCGCGCTCGGCCTCCAGGCTCAGGGAGAAGCGCTGGGTCAGCTGGTCGAAGTCGCCCGTCGCGGACCAGTGCTCCCAGCTGGATTCGGCTGCCTGGTAGACGCGGGTCGTTCGATGGTCCAGCTGTGGGGAACCCTTCTCGCCGCTCGTGCAGCCGCCGGAAAGAGCGAGGCTCAGAAGACCGAGCGGAAGGAAGGCCTGTGGCCTGGTCGCTTGGCCGCGGCGCGTCATCCTGGAGTTGATGAACCGTGTCGGAGCTGATGGGAACATGCCTATCCCTTCCTCGCTGTGCAGCGATATCGTACCGGAGAGAGCGTTTCATGTCCCTGTGCGGGGCTGGTCGCGACCATGGCGTGCTCGAACCGGCGTGTCACCGCCAGGTGTCACGAAGGCCGTGTTGGCTCCCGTTGCCCTGTTCGGCCGCTGGGCGCGCCATCGCCTTGATTGGCGACGACGAACGCCCAATGAGCGTAGGGGGCGGATCCCGCGATGACCACGCTGCACGTCACCAGGAGGAGGCCGACGGCAGCTGTCTGCAGGGAGGGGTGATGAACACACACGGAAGCCATGGCGAGGGCCCCGCAGATCGCGCCAAGCGCGACCTGCAGGGCGGCTCCCATCCTCCTGCGTTTCCGCGACTTCTCGCAGCTTCTGCAGAAGATGCCCTTCCACAGGCGATAGCTCTTCGGGATCTCCTGGCCGCAGATGGTGCAGAACATGGGGGGCCTCCTCGGTTCATCCAGTAGAGAATACGTCTCCTGGCGCCCTGGTCACCAGTTATCTCTCTGTCGCATCTTCTCGGAGAGCGACGATGTCCGCCAACACCTCCCACCCGCGGTCCCTGACACCCCAGGACTACGCCAATCCCCACCCCATCTACGTGGTCTGGGAGCTGACCCTGAAGTGCGACCAGGCCTGCCGCCACTGCGGCAGCCGGGCCGGAACGCCCCGTAGCGAGGAGCTGGGCACGGAGGACGCCCTGCGGCTGGTGCGGCAGCTGGCCGCGGTGGGCGTGCGGGAGGTGGCGCTTATTGGGGGCGAGTCCTACCTGCGCAAGGACTGGACTGAGATCATGCGGGCCATCGTGCGGGTCGGGATGAGCTGCATCCTGGTCACCGGGGGGCGCCAGCTGACGCCCGAGCGGGTGCGGGCGGCCAAGAGGGCCGGCGTCTCTTCCATATCGATATCCATCGACGGCCTGCAGCGGACCCACGACAGCCTGCGCTCGGTCCCGGGCAGCTGGTCCTCGGCCATGGCCGCTCTGGACGTGGTGAGAAGGGCGGGCGTGAACCCCTCGGTGAACACCCAGATCAACAGGAAGAACCGTTTTGAGCTGGAGGAGCTGGGCGACGCGCTCGTCGAGCGGGGGGCCCGCGCCTGGCAGCTGCAGTGGACCAACCCCATGGGAAGGGCCGCCGACCACGTGAACCTCACGCTGCAGCCCTACCACCTGCTGGACATCATGCCCCGGCTGGCCAGGCTCTCGAAGGAGCTGAAGAAGCGGGGCTGCCAGCTCGTGGCCTCGGACAACATCGGCTACTTCGGCCCCCACGAGGGCGACCTGCGCATGGGGGGGCACTGGATCGGCTGCACGGCCGGCAAGTTCTCGCTGGGCGTGCAGTCCGACGGGCGCATCAAGGCCTGCGCCTCCCTGCCCACTGTGCCCTACGCTTCCGACAATATCCGCGACCGCGATCTGGCCGACATCCTGGCCGACTCCGAGCAGCTGAAGCTCACCGCGCAGCGCGATGGCAGCGACCTGTGGGGCTACTGCAAGGAGTGCTACTACGCCCGCATCTGCCAGGCGGGCTGCGTGTGGAACGCCCACACCTACTTCGGTCGCCCCGGGAACACGCCCTTCTGCCACCACAGGGCCCTGGAGTTCAAGGCCCAGGGGCTGCGCGAGCGGCTGGTGCGGGTGGAGGACGCCCCGGGCGAGGCGATGGACTGCGGCAGGTGGGAGCTGGTGCTGGAGCCCTGGCAGGACTAGACGGCGGCCAGGGCGCTAGCCCCCTTTGGAGCAGTCGTCGTCCTCCATGTCGGTCAGGTCGTCGCAGTCGTTGTCGATCTTGTCGTTGCAGATCTCTTCGGCCACGGGATTGATGTCCGCGTTGTCGTCGTTGCAGTCGCCGTCGTCGACGGTGAAGCCGTCGCTGTCGACATCTTCGATCGTGGTGTCGCCGGGCGTGCCCGTCTCGGCCGTGTCCTTGAAGCCGCCGTAGCAGGCCATCAGCACCATGGCCGACAGGAGCACGGTGGCGGATTTCGCGGCCTTGTTCAGCAGCGGGCGCGATTTCTTGCAGAAGGGACAGGCCGACTCCTCGGCCATGTGGTGCCTGCCACAGTCGGGACAGCGAATCATGTTCTCCTCCATGCCTTGCTCGAGCTGGGCGATGAATACCGTACCACAAGCGGAAATGGGGCACAACGGCGCCGCGCTGCGGCCGGAGAGCTACTCCCCGCCGCCCATGCCCAGCTCTTCCCAGGCCGTCATGGCACGGCTGCGGCGTAGCTGCAGGCCCAGGTTGGCCAGGGTGCCGCCGCGGCAGGAGAAGCTGTCGACCTGCAGGGCTTCGAGCACCTGGCGGATCTCGGCCAGGTCGGCGTCGCCTGGATTGGCGAGCTCCGCCAGCTCCAGCAGCTCCAGGCCGGCTGACAGGGCGGTGTTGGCGCCATTGTCCCCCGGAGAGTGGATGACGGCCTTCAGGGCCTCGGCGTAGGCGTAGACGGCTGCGCCCTTGCGCAGCAGCGCGGTGTCGCCGGCGTACAGCTCGGCCAGGCTGCGGGACAGCGACACCTGGCGGCGCTCGGAGGTGACGGCGTCCTCGAAGCGCACGGTCACCGTGATCTCGGTGTCGTCTCCCAGCAGGTCGGGGGCGCAGGTGCTGATCAGGTTGTAGAAGACCATGGCGTCGTTGGGCGCGATGTGCTGGGGATCCAGCTCGGTGGGATCGCTGCTGTAGCCCTCACCGGAGTAGCGCAGGATCTCGAAGCCCGGTGGCAGCTCCAGCTCCAGCTGCACGTCCCTGGCTGCCACGTCCATGGTGTTGACGAAGCGCTCGCTGAAGATCTTCCAGGCTTCTTGGCTACTGTCGATGAAGACCGAGGCGCCCTTGCCGGCGTCGGTGACGGCCTCCATCAGGGTGTCGTGGTAGCTCTGGGCCGAGCCCACGCCCACGCCCACCAGGTAGATGCCCTCGGCCTCATTGCCCGAGGTCTGGGCGGTGATCATGTCGAGCTCGGTGATGCCGGCGTTGGCGCCGCCGTCGCTCACCAGGATCAGGCGGTTGATGCGCTCGGGGGCGTAGTGCGCCCAGGCCAGCTCGTAGCCGGTCTCCAGTCCGTTGTAGAGGTTGGTGGAGCCCGAGGCGGACAGCTGCTGCGCCACCGCGGCCAGGGCCTGGTCGCCCTGGCCCTGGTGCACATGGCCAGACAGCACCACGTTGTCGCTGCTGGCCCAGGTGACCACGTTGACGATGTCGCCGCGCCGCAGCTGGCTCTCGCTGGCCACCAGCACCTCCTGCAGCATGTCCAGGGGATCGCCGGACATGGAGCCGGAGGTGTCGAGCACGAAGGTCAAGTTCATCAGCTCGCGCTCCTCGTTGGAGCGCCTGGGGCTGGCCACGGCGATCTGCAGGGCGAAGCGGTCTTCGGCGCCCTCTTCGGCTGGCTCGAGCTCCATGGACAGGGCCAGGCTGTCCTCGGCGGCCGGTTGGTAGGCGAAGTCGTAGTAGTTCATGAACTCCCAGCCGCGGATGGCCACGTTGTCCAGGGTCGACCAACCACCCAGCACGGCGGCCCGCGCCTGCACGGGGGAGGACATGGAGTTGGAGTCGTCGGGGGACATGTAGAGCACCACGGGCGTCTGGTCGTCGCAGTCCGCCTCTTCCGCGGTGTCGGCGGTGTCGCCCTCGATGGCGCTGTCCTCCAGCGCGCCGCTGTCGGCCTCGTCGCCGGTGTCGCCCATGTCTTGCGCGGTGGGCGGAGCGGGCTCATCTCCCCAGCCGCTGCCTCCGCCGCTCTCGTAGGCCATGCCGCCTCCGCAGGCCAGGGCGAGGATCAGTCCGCCCGAGGCGGTCCGGAAAAGGGGTGAACGGACGGGGTGGCTGTGGCGCATGCATTCCTCCTCATGGCCCGGGAACACGCGAGGTGATGCAAGAAACGAGCCGGAAACGGCTTGTTACCTTGGAAACTCGCGTTCTCACTCCCAGGGCGCGCGGGGTCGTGGTCGGCGTCGCGGGATTCGCGCCATGGGGATCGTGGGTGCGGGTTCCGCGGGTCCCTTCTCCATCCCACCGCGATACAGAACTTCCCAGCCCCCCAAGGAGGTTCCCATGGATCCCGCCCCCCAGCCCCTGGCCTCCCAGGTCCACGCCGTCACCGTGTTTCGGCAGGGCGCCGAGGTCACGCGTCGCAGCGCGGAGGTGGCCTCTCCTCAGCGCTTCCCCGTGGCCTTGCGCCTGCCCGGCCTGCCCTTGAGCCTGGACGACGGCTCGGTCAAGGTGAAGCTGGTCCCGGCGAACGGTGGCAGCGCGGCCTGGCTGCCCGTGGCCGCCGATCTGCGCGTGGGGCTGGAGGTGCCCCCCCAGGACCAGGACCTGCCCCCCCCCGACGACGAGGAGCTGCGCGCGGCCCAGCGCGCAATGCGCGCTTGCCGCGACGAAGCAGGGCGGCTGGAGCGTATCTGCGAGCAGCTGGGATCCCTGCGCGTGCCCGCGCGTCCCGAGGCCAAGCGCGGCGCCCCCCCTCCGCCCTCGGCCTTCGAGGCGCGCCTGGCTCTGCTGGAGTTCCGGCGCAAGGAACTGGGGCTGCGCCAGGAGCAGCTGGCCGCGCAGCGGGAGGCCTTGCGCGTGGCCGAAGAAGAGCTGGCCGCGCTGCAGGCCCGCCGAGCCGCCGAGCCGGAGCGCCGCAACCTGCGCCTGCACCAGCTGCGCAAGATGGCCTACGTCAGCCTGCAGGCGCCGGACGCGGGCAGCGCCAGGGGGGAGTTCCGCGTGGAGCTCTCCTACCGCGTGCCCGGCGCCCAGTGGGCGCCGGCCTACAGCCTGCACTTCGAGCCGCAGCGCAGCAAGGCCCAGCTCACCATGCGCGCCCAGGTGCGGCAGCGCAGCGGCGAGGACTGGGAAGGCGTGCGGCTGACGCTCTCCACGGCCGATGCCATGGCCTGGCACGAGCTGCCCGAGCTGCCCTCGATCCGCATCGGCCGGCGGCAGGATGCGCCTCCTTCCACCGGCTGGCGCGCGCCCCCCGAGGGCGCCGGGGCGCTCTATGCGGACTACGACCGCGCCCGTCGCCGCCTGCTGGCCGCATCCCCCGAGCTCAAGCGCGCGCCCGTGCCCGCGGTCGAGCCCGAGCCCGAGCCCCAGGTCGAGCCGGGCTTCTTCCAGGCGGCCGACAGCCCCGCCATGGAGCTGGAGGACGAAGAAGAGGACACCGGCAGCGCCCTGGAGGACGTCCTGATGGACCGCATGCTGTGCGAGGAGCGGCCCAGCGCCCCGCCCCCGCTCCCCCAGGCCGCGCCCATGCCCATGGAGGCCAAGGCCAAGCGCCGGGCCGGTCCGCTCTCCGCCCTGGCCGGAGCCGTGTCCCGCAGCGCCGCCCCACGGCCCCGCAGGCGCAAGCTCGCCCCGGGGCCCGGCGCTCCCGCCCAGCACGCGGCTGAAGCTCCCCTTCCCGGCTGCCAGGCACCCCAGGATCTGATGAACTACGGCGCCCTGCGCATGGCCGGTGTGGATCATCCTCAGCGCGGCAAGCTGCGCCCGGCGGGCGCCGCCCTGATCTACCAGGAGCTGCTGGTCTCGGTGAACCTGCAGGTGAGCGTGGCCTGGCTGGGCGCCGTGGAGCGGGCGGGCCAGCGCGCTGCGCAGCAGGTCCCGCTGCCCCCAGGCCATCAGCAGCCCCAGGACGAGCTCTCCTTCGACTATGCCTACCAAGCCGAGCATCCCGTGGACGTCCCCTGCGACGGCGAGTACCACTCCCTGCCCCTGCTGCGGCGCGAGGCGGAGGTGGAGCAGCGCTACGTCACGGTGCCCCGCGAGAGCCAGGAGGTCTTCCGCTTCGTCACGTGGAAGAACCCGCTGCAGGCCCCCCTGCTCGGCGGCCCGGCCGACATCTACCAGGGCGGGGATTTCCTGCTCACGGCTCCGCTGCGCACCGTGCCGCCGGGAGGCCGGGGCGAGCTGGGCCTGGGCGTGGAGGAGGCCATCCGCGTGGCCCGCAACACCCACTTCCGCGAGCACAAGTCCGGGCTGATGGGACGGCAGCTGTCGCTGGAGCATCAGATTTCCATCGAGCTGCGCAACAACCTGTCCCGCGCGGCGCTGCTGGAGGTGCGGGAGCGGATTCCCATCACCCGCGAGGCCGAAGAGGAGGTCCAGGTCCAGGTGGCCGATGTCGAGCCGCCCTGGGAGGCCTGGGAGCAGAAGAACCGACCGGTCAAGGGCGCCTATCGCTGGCAGGTCGAGCTGCCGGCCGGGCGGACGACGGAGCTGCGTGCCAGCTACGCCGTGCTGATCGCCACCAAGCACGAGCTGGCCGGCGGCAACCGGCGGGAGGTGTGAACATGGAAGCCGTAGAGAAAGAGACCAGGATTCAGCTGCAGGCCCCCGTGGCGGAGGTCACCCTGCTGGAGGACCGCGCGCAGGTCACCCGGCGCGGAACCATCGATCTGGATGCGGGCCTGGCGCGCCTGCGCCTGCCCGACGTGGCCCCGGTGATCAGCGACAAGACGCTGCGCGTCGTGCTGGAGGAGGGCCCCGCGGGAGCCACGTTGGCGGATTTCCGCGTGCGACGGAGAGCCCGGCGGCGCGAGGCCGATCGCCCGCAGCGCATCGCCGAGCTGGACGAGCTGCTGCGCCAGGCCCGGCAGCGGGTGGCCGCACTGCGTCAGCAGGCCGCGCTGCTCAAGGACGAGGCCCAGCAGTTGGTGGCCCTGCAGCTGCAGCTGCTGGCCGAGTCGGCCTCGGACGCCAGCTGGGATCGCGCCGATCCGCAGCAATGGGCCCAGCAGCTGAACCAGCTGGAGGCCTTTGAGGCCGATGCGCTGCAGCGCGGCCGAGAGAAGGCCTTCGAGATCCAGGACGGCGAGCAGGAGGTGGCCGATCTGGTGCGGCGGCGCCAGGCCCTGGAGCAGCCCTCCAGCGAGCTGGGCGCGGCCCTCGAGGCGGATCTGCAGCTGCCCCAGGCCGGGCGTTGCACCCTGGCTTTCGTCTACACCGTGCCCAGCGCCTGCTGGCGTCCCCAGCACAGCGCGCTGCTGCTGGAGAGCGAGCGCGGTCCCCGGCTGCGCTTCTCCAGCGACGCCTGCGTCTGGCAGAGCAGCGGCGAGGACTGGCAGCAGGCCCGCCTGCGCTTCTCCACGGCGCGCCCCTCCCTGGGCCTGGAGCCCCCACTGCTGGGCGAGGATCTGTTGCACGCCCAGCCCCGGCAGGAGCAGATGGAGGTGCAGGCGCGCGAAGAGACGCTCCGCACCACGGGCCTGGGGGGTCGCGCGGCCGCCGCCGAGCCCGAGGATCTGCCCGGCGTGGACGACGGCGGCGAGGCACTGCTGTTGGACGCCGCCCACCCGGCCGACGTGCCCTCGGACGGCCGCCCCTACCGCGTGCCCCTGGGCAGCTTCGAGAGCGCGGTGGAGTCGCAGCTGGTGGCCATGCCCGAGCTGGCCGCCGCGGCGGTCTGGCGCCACACCCTGAGCAACGAGGGTCCCTTCCCGGTGCTGGCCGGTCCCGTGGACCTGCTGGCCAGCAGCGGCCTGACGGGTCGGGGCAGCGTGCGCTTCGTGGCGCCCAAGGAGCGCTTCCCCATAGGCTTTGGCCCCGATCCGGCCATCCGCGTGCACCGTCGCTGCGAAGAGACCCCGCGCAAGCCGGGCCCCCTGTCGCGCTGGCGCAGCGTGGACCACCTGGTGGAGCTCAAGCTCTCCAACATCGGCGACGAGGCCCGGCAGGTGCTGGTCACCGAGCGTGTGCCCGTCTCCGAGGTGGAGCAGGTGCGCGTGGTGCTGGACGAGAAAGAGACCAGCGGCGGAGCGCGCCCTGACAAGGACGGCATGCTGAGCTGGACCTTGCAGCTGGCGCCGGGCGGCACCGAGACCCTGCGGCTGCGCTACGGGCTGCAGCGCAAGGCGGATGTGGTGGGGGTGTAGCCGCTCCGCGTCACAGTGCGGGCGCCGACAGCTCCAGGAACATGGCGAACTCGTCGACGCAGGTGGCGTAGTCGTAGGTGGGGCAGAGCTCGGCGGAGTCGAGGGCCTCGCCCTCGTAGCCCTCTGGCGGCGTGGCGCAGTCCGTCCCCTGCACGACCAGATCAACGGCGTTGTCCGCGTAGCTGTTGCCTGAGAGGCTGGCCGCCGCGTGGTCCAGGAACAGGCCGGCGCCCAGACCGCCCGTCAGCTGGTTGCCCTCCAGCAGCAGGCCCGAGCTACCGTCCCAGGCGGTCACGCCCTCTCGCGCGTAGACCGCGTCGCCGCACTTGGTCAGGCCTTCGCGGGTCCAGCCCCCTCCACCGCGGATGGTGTTGCCGATGAGCGCGAAGCTGCCCTCGCCCGAGAGCCAGACGCCGCTGAGGGGATTGTCCTGGATGGTGCTGTCCGCGACTGTGAGAGAGGGAGGGCCGCCCTCCAGGGCTTCGGCGTAGAGGCCGACGCCGCCTCCCAGGTTCTCCTGGGCGGTGGTGCCTTCGATGATGGAGTTCTCCAGCACCAGCGAGGCATGGGCCACCACGACAGCCCCGGCGAACTGGTTGCCCTGCAGCGCGCACTCGGAGCAGGTCAGGATGCTGTCCTCTCCGTTCACGTAGATCCCGGGGCCCTGGTTGGAGTGGATCTCGAGCCCCGATCCCGTGGCCTGGGCTCCTTCGACCACGTCCAGCCCTGTGCCCACCGTGTAGAGCTCGAATTGGGTCGTGGCGGCGATGATGGTGTCCGCCAGAACGGCCGAGCTGCCAGAATCGCTCACGAAGATGGCTGCCGAGGTGTTTCCCTCCACGGCGCAGGCTTCCGCGGACAGGCTGGCGCCTTGGAGTACCCCGATGCCGAACCCGTCCTGTTTCTGCCCTCCCGCCCTGGTGTCCTGGATGGTGGTCTCCAGCAGCGTGACCGCGCTGCCGGAACCACTCGCCACCAGGCCCGCCGTGGAGCTGCCCAGCACATCGCAGGCCTGCGCGGACAGGCTGGCGGCTTGGAGCACCACGATGCCGAAGCCCGAGTCGCCGTACAGGTCGGGCTGGGTGTCCTGGACGGTCGTCTCATGCAGGCTGACCGTGGCGTCGTCGATGGCGACGACGCCCGCCATGGCGTTCCCGCTCACCAGGCAGGACTCCGCTTGGAGGCTCGCGCCGTCCACGACCTGGATGCCGTAGCCATCCCCGCGGGTCTCGTGGGGCCAGGTGTCCTGGATGGTCGTTCCGCGTAGGACGATGTTGCTGCCGGGTTCATCCGCCAGGACGCCGGTGGCCGTGTTGCGCAGCACCTCGCAGTCCTCCGCCACCAGGCTCGCGCCGTCGTAGACATCGATGCCGTATCCGGCCTCGCCGTTCTGCTCGGGCTGGGTGTCCTGGACGGTCGTCTCGCGGAGCGTGGCCGTGGTGCCCTCATCTTGGACGAAGATGCCCGCCGCCCTGTTCGCCGACACCAGGCAGGCTTCCAGCTCCAGGCTGACGCCGTCGGAGCCTTGGATGCCGACGCCGTGACCTCCGTTGGCGGTGGGCTGGGTGTCCTGGATGCTGGTCTCTCGCAGGAAGACCGAGGTGTCGGTTCCCGCGGCGGCTAGGCCGGTCTTCGTGCTCTGCTCCACCACGCAGTCCTCGGCGTTCAGGGTCGCGCCGTTCATGACCTGGATGCCGTATCCGTAGTCCGTGTGCTCGCCGGCCTGGGTGCGCTGGATGGTCGTCTCCAGAAGGTCCGCCGTGGTGCCCGCTTCGGCGACGTAGATGCCGTAGACCGCGTTGCCCGAGACGAGACAGGAGTCCAGCTCCAGGCCAGCGCCGTCCTGGACGAGGACGCCATAGCCGTAGCGGCCGTCCGGATCGGGTTGGGTGTCATCGACGGTCGTCTGCCACAGATCCGCGGTGCTGCCTGTGTCGGTGGCGAAGACGCCGATCGCGGTGTTGCGCGACACCTGGCAGGCGTCCAGCTCCAGGCGCGCGCCGTTCTGGACGTAGACGCCATAGCCGTAGTTGCCGTTTTGATCGGGTTGCGTGTCCTGGATGCTCGTCTCCCGGAGCTCGATCGTCACGCCAGCGTCGAAGGCGAAGATGCCCACCACCGCATTTTGGGTGACCTCGCAGGACTCGACGCTCAGCGACGTGGCGTAGGATCCCGCCTGGTAGGCGGTGATGCCGCAGACCTCGTTCCCCTGAACCGTGGAGTCCCGGAGCGTGGCGCTCCCCGAAACGATGAGCACCCCAGTGAAGGGCGATCCGTTGAGCGTCACCCCCGAGACCTCGACCTGCTTGGACTTGACGTCCACCTCGATCCCCGGCGTTTCTCCTTGCCCCGCGCTGGCGTCGATGGTGACCAGCTCCTTGCACCGCCCGGCCAGGTGCACGTCAGCGTGGGAGCGCTCCAGCTCCAGGGTCTCCAGGTAGGTGCCGGCGGCCACGGCCACCATGCCGCCCCCGGCGGCGCCCGCGGCGTCCAGCCCGGCCTGGATCGAGGTGAAGGGCGCCGCCTGACTGCCGTCGCCGCCCTCGGCCGCCGAGCTGTCCACGTACACCGTGCTCTCGTCCAGCTCCAGCTCCCCCCAGGTGCCGCTGCCGCAGGCAGCCGGCACGCATTCTCCGTCGTCGTCGAGCAGGCCGCTGTCGCAGTCGATGCCGCTGTCTGGGGCAGGCTCGCTGTCGCAGGCGCTGTCGTCGGGCGGACCTGGCTGGCGGCCCTTCTTGCCGCAGGCGCCCAGGAGCAGCGCCGCACTGAGGGGAAGCAGGGTTCGGAGCATGGGAACACGCACGGTGCTCCCCATGATGCGCCAGATGTCGGGCGCTGTCGAGCGCGCCCGCGAGGAAGAAGGTCGGTCCGGCCGCGGTTCGTCCCTGCCGACCGGCCTGGTCGTCTCTGTATGATGAAACCAGGGACGGCTCGATGAAGCGGCGCCCCCCGCGCAAAAGGAGAATCGCTTGATGCAGGCAGGAATCCTGGTGCGATGGCTGCGCTCGGTGATGGTGTTGCTGTGGGTGCTGCTGCCGGCTCGGGCCTGGTCGCAGGACACGCCGGCCCAGGCTCCCGAACCGGCGCCCAGCGCGGAGTCCGCAGCGCAGCCCGCGCCCCCAACCGAGCCTGCGCCCCGGGCCGAGGCCGCCCCAGGAGAGGTTCCCGCGCCCCCAACCGAGCCTGCGCCCCCGGCCGAGGCCGCCGCAGAAGAGGTGGCGCCGGTGGAGGAGCCCGCCGCAGAGGAGGCCCCGCCGCAGGAGCCGCCGTCGGCTTCAGCTTCTGGGACCGCGGAGCTGCACATCGTGCAGCGCTCCTACGCTACGGGCATGTCCTCCATCGTGGCCATCACGGGCAGCCAGCTGGACGACCCCATCGTCGTCCAGGTCCTGCGCGGCGAGAGCCCCGTGGGCGGGCAGCGAGTGGACTTCCTGATCGTCGACCAACCCTCAGGGGCGGAAGGGGCCGCGCTCTCTGCGGACCACGCCTTCACCGACGCCGAGGGCCTGGCCCGGGTGGAGCTCAGCGTCGGAGACGCGGAGGGTCAGTACCTGGTGAGCGCGGTACACGCCGAGGGGGTGGGCCGGGCAGAGCCCGTGCAGACCCGGGTGGACGCCATGTCCCCCGCCTGGGTGATGTTCCTGGTGTTCGGGCTGCTGGGGGGGCTGGGCCTGTTCCTGTTCGGCATGAACCTGGCCAGCGACAACCTGCAGCGGGCCTTCGGCACCCAGATGCGGACGCTCATCGGCAAGCTCACCCGAAACCGGGTCTCGGCCGTGCTGGTGGGCACGGTGGCCTCGGGCGTGCTGCAGTCCAGCAGCGCGGCCACGGTCATGCTGGTGGGCTTCGTCAGCGCGGGCATGATGACCCTGACCCAGGCCATCGCGGTGACCATGGGCACCAAGGTGGGCGTCACCATCACCGTGCAGGTGATCGCCTTCGACGTCTCCCGCTACTCGCTGGCGGTGGTGGGGCTGGGCTGCCGCGCTGGAAAATAGGGATTGACGACCCCTGTGCGGCGGGATTATCATTCGACCGACGCGTCAGTCGGTACAACAGACCGACGCGTCGGTCGAATCCCAGGAGAACGCGGAGTCCATCATGAAAGCCCACTTCCTGGCCGCCCTCACGGCGCTCCTCTCAATGGCGCAGGCCGCCGATCTCAGCCCTGCCGAAGTGCTTGCCAAGTCCGACAGCGTGCAGCAGGCCGAGACCAGCCACACGCTGATGGCCCAGACCATCACCACCACCAGCGGCAAGCAGCGCACCTTCAAGATCGAGGCCTGGTCGGCGGGCAAGGGCGAGAGATCCGTGATGCGCTTCATCGAGCCCGCGCCCAGCGCCGGCATCGGCATGCTCTCACTGGAGCACGGCGACAATATCTGGGCCTACTTCCCCGACTCGGACGACCTGCGCAAGATAGCCAGCAGCGCCCGCAACTCCAGCATGGAGGGCAGCGACTTCAGCTACGAGGACATGGCGGGCGGCGGCGAGATGAGCCGCAACTGGGAGGCCAGCGAGCTCTCCGAGGGCGAGTACGAGGGCCATGCCTGCTACCTGCTCACCACCGTGCCCAAGAACAAGAGCTCCTATGCGCGGGTGGTCAACTGGATCGACCGCGAGAGCTTCGTACTGCACAAGGCCGAGTACTTCGACAAGAAGGAGCGCCACGTCAAGACCCTGACCGCCAGCGGCTGGAAGCAGGAGAGCGGCGTCTGGACGCCCGGCGAGATGGTCATGCAGAACCTCAAGCGCGGCAGCCAGACCAGCATCCGGATGCTGGAGTACGAGTACGGCCTGGAAGTGGACGAGAGCAAGTTCACCACCGCCTTCCTGACCACCTTCTGAGGCGGACATGGCTCGCAAACGAAACGTGGCCCGCTCGCCCGAGGAGCTGGCAAAGAAAAGGGACTCGATCCTCGACGCGGCCATGAAGCTGCTGCAGGAGAAGGGCTACACCAAGACCACCATGTCGGACGTGGCCCGCGAGGCCGGTATCGGCCGCGGCACCGTGTACTGGCACTTCGACAGCAAGGACGACCTGTTCTTCGAGCTGATGGAGCGCGAGGTCGCCCGCATGGAAGAGGCCATGGCGCCGCTGCTCCAGCAGCCCATGCCCGCGTTGGTCGCCATCGACGCCATGCTGCAGTCCGCTTTCCAGTACTACGAGGGCGCCAACCCGCTCTTCCAGGCTTTTTTGAGCATCCTGGGCGGGGCGGGCGAGGAGATGGAGCGTCGCTTCGCAGCGCGCATGGCCGAGCTCTACGGCCAGTACAACGGCATGGTGGCCGCCCTGCTGGAGCAGGGCAAGGCCGAGGGCACGGTGCGCCCCGAGCTGGACAGCGAGGTGACGGCCGCGGCCGTCGTCGTGCTGCTGGACGCCATGTTCCTGCAGGTGGGCTTCGGCCTGATCCCCAACGATTCCGAGCGCTTGTCCAAGGCGATCTCGGCCCTGATCCACCACGGCTGCGTGCCGTGTGCGGTGGAGAGTGGAGAAGACGATGCGTGAACGATTCTTCCATTGGTTGGCCAGCAGCTCCGCCCGCCATCCCTGGTGGTTCATCCTGGCGGCCTTTCTGGTCTTTCTCGGCAGCGCCGGCGCGACGACCATGCTCGTGCCCAAGCTCACCTTCATGGACCTGCTCCCCGAGGACGAGCCGCAGGTGGCCGAGTACGTCGAGATCCTGGAGAACTTCGGCAACACGGAGGTCGTGCTGGTCTCGCTCGAGGGACCGGATTCGGCGCAGCTGCTCGAGTTCGCCGGCAAGTTCGAACAGCGCGTGCTGGGGCTGACGACGGCCGAGGGCGAGCCTTTCTTCCAGCGCGTCATCTACCGCGAAGACATCGAGTACATGACGGACCACGCGCTGATGCTGGCCGAGGCCGACGATCTGGATCAGATCCTCGACCACGGGCTGCTGGACGAGCCGGGCCTGGCCAGCGTGGTCGGCGGCTACAACCGCATGTTCAAGGCCGAGTACGTCGACGAGGACGACGGCGAGGAGGAGAGCCTCGAGAGCCAGGAGGCCGGCGCCGTCCGCATGATCGACTCCATGTGGGCCTTGCCCAGGGCGCTGCGCTGGCACCTCGAGCACGCTGACGCCGCCGACTGCGAGCGCCGAGCCGAGATCGAAGAGGCCGTGCAGACCTTCACCGTGGGCGAAGAGCACTACTTCTCGGACGACAAGAGCATGCTGCTGCTCATGGTGCATCCCACCTACTCCACCGACGAGTGGGAATACTCGCTGCCCGGCGTGCAGTACCTGCGCGACACGCTCGAGGAGCTGCTGCTGGAATACCCGGCCATCGCGGAAAACTACGCCGGGCCCTGGGAGAATACGGCCATGTGGGAGGCCTTCGCCCCGTCGGCCGGCGACGACCAGGCTGCGCTCGATTCGCTGCGCCTGCAGGTCCCCTACAGCGTGCCCGCCATCGCCCCGCTGGACAAGCTCGATGCGGGCACCGGCATGACGGGCATGCAGGTCATCGTGGACGACGAGACCATGACGACCTACCACGACCTGGGCTGGAACACGGTGCTGGCCTTCGTGGTGGTGCTGGCGCTGTTCATCGTCACCTTCCGCATGTGGACCTCGCCGCTGATCGCCATGATCGTCCTGGTCATGTCCATCACGCTGGCGTTGGGCATCAACGCCCTGGTCCTGGGTGAGCTGACGATGATGGCCATGATGTTCCCCATCATCTTGCTGGGGCTGGGGGTGGACTACTTCGTCCACATCCTGGGGGAGTTCACCCAGCGCCGTGGCGCGGGTGACGACATCGAGACGGCGCTGCAGCACACCTTGAAGAAGACCGGGCGGGGCATCCTCACCGGCGGCCTCACCACCGCTATCGCCTTCCTGGCCCTGGCGTTCACCACCTTCAAGGGCTTCACCGACTTCGGCCTCAGCGCCGGCATCGGCGTGCTCTGCACCCTGCTCACCAGCTTCCTGGTGCTGCCTGCCTCCCTGGTCGTCATCCACCGCTTCCGGGACCGCTGGTCGGCCAGGCGCGCAGAGAAGAAGGGCACGACGAGCGAGCCCAAGAAGGTGATCCAGTTCCGCTTCCTCGCGCTCATCGGAGGCGCCTCCTACCGCTACTGGCCGGTCACGCTGATCGTCGTCGCCGTCCTGACCGTCTTCCTGGGCAAGCAGGCGGCGAACGTCGGCTACGCGACCAACATGTTCGATGTCGAGGCCGAGAACCTGGCCTCCATCGAGCTCAACCATGTGCTGGAGGAGCGCTTCTACCTGCATCCCGACTCGGTCGTCGTCTCCGCCAAGAGCCTGGAAGAGGCCTGGGCGCTGACCGACGGCCTCGATGACCTGGCCACGATCAACATGGTGGACTCCATCTCCTACGTGCTACCACCGCCGGATGAGCAGGAAGAGCGGGTCGAGCGGGTCGAGGAGCTCAAGGGCCGCATCGAGGCCTGGGGCGAGCCCCCCCCCTTCACCGTGCCCGAAGAGGAGGAGACCGAAGAGACCTCGCAGCAGCGCGTGGACGCCTTCCTCAAGGCGCTGTACCAGATGGACTGCAACATCATCACCATCAAGAAGAGCGCCTATATGGCCGGCCAGGACCGGCTCTACGCCAAGGCCGGCGCGATGGTGAAGGAGGGCGAGAGCTGCGTGAAGCGCGAGCCCGGCAAGCCGCGCCCCGAAGGTGGCTGGCCTCGCGTCGCCGCGTCCGAGGACATGAAGGCCATCGCCGCCTTCGCCGAGGCCCACCCCGACCAGATGCCGGCGCTGTTCGACCAGTTCCAGGCCCTCTTCCAGCCAGAGATGACGCGCACCTACGCGCGCATGGCCAATCCCGAGCGCCTGACGCTCGAGAGCATTCCGCAGACCATCCGCGACCGCTACCAGTCCACCGACGGCAGCCAGTTCTTGGTCACCGCCTACCCCAATGGCGACATCTGGGAGAAGGACTTCCAGGAGCGCATCTTTTCGGAGGTCGCGACCGTCAGCGACCGCGTGACCGGCATGCCGCCCCTGTTCGTCGCCACCATCGAGCGGGGGGCGGCGGAGGGCAAGACCGCCACCTTGTACGCGCTGCTGGCCATCACCATCCTGTTGCTCTCTGACTTCTGGTTGCTGAGCGGCGGCAAGGCCGGCTCCGGTATCGCCAGCACCGTGCTGGCGCTGATCCCGCTCATCGTCGGCACCATCTGGACCGTGGGCTGCATGACACTGCTCGACATCGACATCAACATCGCCAACGTCATCGCCATCCCGCTCATCCTCGGCATAGGCATCGACAACGGCGTGCACGTCATCCACCGCTACCGGCTCGAGGGCCAGGGCAAGATCGGGACCGTGCTGTCCACGGTGGGGCGCTCCATCATGCTCACCTCGCTCACCACCATCGCCGCCTTCGGCACCTTCGCCTTTGGCCTGTACCGCGGGCTGTCCACCATGGGCGTCATCCTGGGCCTGGGCATCGCCATCTGCTTTTTCATGGCGGCCTTCTTGCTGCCCGCCCTGTTCCGTCCGCTGGAGAAGCTGGGAGTGAAGCTATGATCCCGCTGCTGCTGGTCGTCGGCGCCCAGGCTGCCGACTTCACGGTGGACACCGGCAGCCACCTGCGCTGGAAGGGCTACGTGGAGAACCAGCTGGGCGTCATGATGCTTCCGCACCGGCCGGAGGACGACGTCTGGAAGGACCTGCCCTTCTTCGACACCAACAAGGCGCGCCTGGACCTGCGGGCCAAGCCGGCGCCGGGATTTTCGGCCAACATCAACGCCATCGCCCGCCTCTACCACGGCACCACCAGCTTTGATCTGCGGGAGATGCTGCCCGAGAAGTTCCACGAGGATCTCGATCTCTACGCGGCCTTCGCCCCGGAGTACGTCACCTATAGCTTCGAGAACGACTTCTCCCTCAACGACGCCTACATCACCGCCGGCGAGGGCGCTTTCAGGCTGCGGGTGGGCAAGCAGCCCATGCGCTTCGGCTCGGGCTACGTCTGGAACCCCACCGATCCCTTCACCGTTATTGACATGCTGGATCCCACCTACGAGAAGGTGGGCGTCAACGCGGTGCGGGCGCAGATCTACCTGCCCCACGAGGGGCTGCTGGAGGCCTACGCGCTACCGGGCGAGAACCTGGCGGCCATCGCGCTGGAGGACACGGGTTTGGCGTTTCGTGGCCGCATCGCAGCCGGCCAGTGGGTCTTCGCGGCCAGCTACTCGGGCTTCGTGGACCTGGCCGGTATCGACGAGACGGCCATGTCCATGGAAGAGGCTCTGGCGTACACGCGGCGCCACCTGGCAGGCGTGGAAGTGACCGGCGAGGTGGCCGGCGTGGGCCTGTGGGCCGAGGGCGCCTACAACCGCATGGCCAAGCCCGAAGACGGCTGGAAGGGCTTGACGACGCTGGGCGACGACGAGTGGTTCGAGGCCCTGGTGGGCGTCAACTACACCTTCCGGGGCGGCTTCACGGTGATGGCCGAGGGCCTGTACAACGGCCGCGGCATCGACGATCCGCAGGACTACACGCTCTGGCACTGGTTCGGCTATCTGGACCAGACCATCCGCTACATGGGCACGGCCTACGCCACGGCCACGCTGCAGCAGCCCATCAGCCGCATCAACACCACCTTGTCGCTGACCGGCATCGGTAACATCAGCGATCGCTCCATGATCCTGAATCCCTGGATCCGCTACGACTGGAACCAGTACCTGGCCATCAGCCTGTACGGCGCCTTCTCACTGGCGGATGGAGAGACCGAGGACGTGGCCGAGATGGGGGCGACCGGGCATGCGGCCTACTTGCGGGCGCGGTTGAGCTTCTGAGGGAGGGAAGAGGGGGACATGGGGGACGAATATTTACACGGATGGAGGGATCTCCTGCGAGGGTCGTCGCCACGAGGTGGTTGGAGCCTACTACCCGCGTGAATCCAGGCTTGAAGGGAGGGTTTGTGCCTCCAATGACCGTGATCTCGATGGCCCTGTGCGGCTGGGCTTTCGCATCCCAGGGGTCCTATGAAATCGAGAGCTCGACCGACGGGGTCTCCATCCGGCCCACCAGCGGCGAGGGCCCGGCTGTGGAGGTCAGGCGCCTCAGGCGGCACCCCCTCTACCAGCTGGGCGTGCAGGCCGATGGGGATGGCGCCTACGAGTTCATCATCCGCCCCCGGAGGACGGTGAACCTGGGCGTGATGGCCGTTACGAAGGCCTATGCCACGGGAGACAGGCGCCAGATGCCCAGCTTCGACAGCATCAGCATCTTCCCGAGCGGTACGGAGCTCGAGTTGGATGCCGAAGGCGGCCTGCAGCCCGCCGGGCGGCCGCTGGTGGTCATCCGCAGCCGGTCGGACGGCCAGCTGGACATCGAAGTGGACCAGGACCGCGATGGCTGGCCCGAGGCCCGCGTGACCACGGTGCTGGCCTGGTAGGGGGCAGGCCTAGCGGTTGCCGCGCATCTCAGAACTGAAAATAGAAGAACGGCGAAACGTACTCCGCGAACATCGACAGCACGCCCCCCGCCAGCACCAGCGCCAGCCCCAAGGCGTAGGCCGGCGCCTCGGCGAAGGCCTGCCGCAGGCCCTCCTTCCAGCTGCGCGGGCTGAGGTGCAAGCCGCCAGCCAGGGCGACCAGCGCCAGGGACTCGGGCGTGACCAGGCCCGTGCTGGGCGCGCGGAAGCTCAGCATGGAGCGCAACGCGGCCATCAAGCCCTCGAGGGAGTCGGCCATCAGGAAGACCATGGCGAAGGCCGTGGCGTTGGCTGTGAAGAACACGCCCGCCAGGCGGCCCATGCGCGTGGTGGCGGGCTCTGGCAGCGCGATCCGCCAACCCACCAGGATCAGCCCATGCACCAGTCCCCAGGCCAGGAAGTTCCAGCCAGCGCCGTGCCAGAGTCCGCCCAGCAGGAAGGTCACCAGAATGGCCGCCAGCGTGCGAGTTCGACCCTTGCGGGAGCCCCCCAGCGGGATGAAGAGGTAGTCGCGCAGCCAGGTGGAGAGGCTGATGTGCCAGCGACGCCAGAACTCCGTGGGCGAGCTGGCCAGCAGGGGCCGGTCGAAGTTGAGGGGCAGTCTGAAGCCGAACAGCAGCGCCGCACCGATGGCCACGTCGGAGTAGCCCGAGAAATCGCAGTAGACCTGCAGCAGCGCGGCCCACAGCACCACGAAGCTCTCCCAGGCGCAGCGACCAGCGGGCGAGGCGAAAAAGGGCGTCGTCAGCCAGCTCGCCAGCAGATCCGCGATGATCATCTTCTTGGCCAGGCCGGCCAGGATCAGGAAGATCCCCTCGCCCACGGCCCGGCGGTCCAGGCGCGGGCGGTGCAAGAGCTGGGGCAGGAACTCGGAGGCGCGCACGATGGGGCCTGCCACCAGCTGGGGGAAGAAGGCGACGAAGACGGAGAA
>CAYVQL010000019.1:0-2537 GCA_964454135.1 uncultured Enterobacterales bacterium
TCCTATTAGGTGGCTCTTCCTTTGTGTTCGTTGTCGGCGTCGGGGTACCAGGTGGTGGCGTCGACGGCGTCGTCCTCGTCGGTGTCGCCGTCTCAGTCGTCGTCGTAGCCGTTGCAGAACTCGGGGGCGCCCGGGAAGGACTCGGCGCGCGTGTCGTCGCAGTCGGTGTCGTCGGCCACGTAGCCGCTGGGCTGATAGCACTCGGTGACGCTGACCGCGGCGTTGCCGTAGGTGTCGCCGTCGTAGTCCTGATACCAGACGGAGGCGTCGATGGCCGAGCCTTCGTCTACTTCGCCGTCGCAGTCGTCGTCGATGCCGTTGCAGGTCTCGTCCATGCCCGGGTTGACCAGCGCTTCGGCGTCGTCGCAGTCCAGGGCGTTGTCCACGTAGCCGGTGGGCGTGGAACAGGCTTCGGAGGTGGCGGCGGCGTCGCCGTAGCTGTCACCGTCCACGTCGGCGTAGTAGGTGGTGGTGACGCCCTCGTCCACCACGCCGTCACAGTCGTTGTCGATCTCGTCGCAGACTTCTTTGTTGCCGGGAAAGGAGTCGGCCTCGGTGTCGTCGCAGTCCTCGTCGTTGTCCACGGTGCCTTCGGGCTGTTCGCATGCGGTCACCTCGCCGTCGGGATCCCCGTACCCGTCGCCGTCGCTGTCGGCCCACCAGATGCCGGTGGTGTCCTCGTCCACCTCCCCGTCGCAGTCGTTGTCCACGTCGTCGCAGACCTCGGTGTTGCCGGGGAAGGCCGTGGCCAGATCGTCGTCGCAGTCCGTGCCGTTGGGCACGTAGCCGGTGGGTTTCTCGCAGGCCTCCACCCAGGTGTCGGGATCGCCGAAGCCATCCCCGTCGGCGTCGGCGTAGTAGGTGGTCAGCACCTCCTCGTCGATCTCGCCGTCGCAGTCGTTGTCCATGCCGTCGCAGAGCTCGGTGGCGCCCGGGTGGATCGAGGCGTCGTTGTCGTTGCAGTCCTCGTCGGCGAAATATCCGTCGCCGTCGGCGTCGGTCGCCGCTGGCGAGGTGCCCGTGTCGCCCGTGTGGGCGCCGGGTTTGTCGTCGTCCGTGTCGCAGGCCGCCAGGTGGAACGCGAGACAGAGGATGGGGATGAGGGAACGAGTCATCGAGACCTCGGCGAGGGGGAGGAGAAGCAAGGTACACTATACTGCAGGGAGGGAATCGCCGCAGTGGTATCCCCGGGGGGAGCCGAGGCTCTGCATCCGCCAGCGGACTACTCGTCGCCCTCGCGGGCGGCCTGCAGCTCTTCCGGCGTGAGCCCGGCGGGCGGCGGCTCCTGGCGGGCCTCCCGATCGCGCACTACCGGAATCTGGTGCTTGCCCCCCGTCTCGTCTTCCAGTCGCAGCAGATCCTTGTCGAGCTCCATGGAGCTGATGAAGACATCGGCCACGTCCTGCTCCAGGCCCTCTGCGCTCTTGATCTGGTAGACCTCGATCAGCCAGATCCTCTCCTCGCTCTCGAGGTCGAAGGCCTCGACGTAACCACCGTTGTGCTGCATGCCCTCGGCGTCGGCGGTAAAGTGCGGCACGGTGTAGCGCACCCCCTCGTGCACGACGGGCTCGATGGGATCGGGCGCGGCTCGCTTGGCGCTGGCCTTGCCGCCTGCCGAGGACTGGGAGGAGGTCTCACTGCAGGTGGCGCCAAGCAGCGCGAAGGCCATGAGCGCCAGGAGACTGATGCGGGGAAAGCGCATGGTTCGATCTTAGCAACGGGGCGGCTGAAGGGTCAAGGTGGTGTCAAGGTGAAGACGGGCTCTTCAGGAACGGGCGGCCAGCAGGCCTTCGACCGCCCTCAGCGCCTGGCCCATGGAGGGGCAGCCCCGCCGCGGCGCGCTGAACAACAGCTCGGCCAGCAGATCTTCCAGTTGTTTGGGGACCTGGCAGTGCAGCGCCACCTGGGCCAGGGCGGCAGGCAAGTCGGGGCTGGTTCCTGCGGAGGCGTAGCTGATGTCCACGCCATCGGCTTGGCTCCCCGCCCGGTGCGAGAGCTGCGGCGGCGTGCCTGTGAGCAGGGCGCAGAGCAGCGCGCCCAGCGCGCGGATGTCGCCATGGGGATCGAGGCTCAGCTCGTCCTTCAGCGCAGCATCGCTCACACCGGAGCTCGAATCGAAACCCAGCACGTCGCCGTCGTCCCGCCCTGCTGCGCCCTCGGCGTCCCAGAGCCGCCAGTTGACGTAGTCCGCCACCTTGATCAGCTCTCGGTCCCGCCCCAGCTCCAGCAGCAGGATGTCGCCCAGCTTGAGATCGCGGTGAGAGATGCCCTTGTCGTGGGCCTCGCACAAGGAGCCGCAGATCTGGCGGGCGATGCGCAAAGTCCGGCGCCATGGCTGGGCGCCATCCTGCGTCACGACCTGGTACAGGGAGCGCCCGAAGAGGAACTCGCGCACGATGAAGAGCGCACCATCGTCGGTGCGCCCGAAATCCAGCGTGGTCACGGTGTTGGGGTGGTAGAGCTGAGCGGCCAGGCGGGCTTCGCGCTGGAAGCGGGGGGCGCCCCGGGGGAGGGCGGCGGCGGACCGCCGGCGCGGG
>CAYVQL010000019.1:2547-56631 GCA_964454135.1 uncultured Enterobacterales bacterium
GTGTTCGCGCTGCGGGGCCCGGGGGGGGGGGCGCTTCACGCGCGCCGCCGCATTGGCGTCGGCGCAGAGATCCCGATGGAGCATCTTGATGGCCACGGGCCGCTCCAGCTCCAGCTGCAGGCCCTCGGCCACGGCGTCCTGCCCTCCCTCCGCCAGCAGGCGCAGCACTTGGTAGCGCCCCAGCAACACGGTCCCGGCGGGGGGAAAGCTGGCTGGCGGGCGGGCTCCTGGGGCCAGGGAGATGGCGGGCGTGGCGTCGTCGCGCCAGGCGGGCGGGTCTCCGGGGGGGCAGGGAGGGGACATCGTGAGAAAGGCCTAACGCAGGGCTGCGCCAGGCACCCATCGGATCATGCGGGCTCGCTCCAAAGGCGAAACCAGCGCCCGGATCCGATCAAGGCCCGGTGCGGAAGCTGACCTGCAGCGGCTCCAGGGGCACGCCCTCGGCGCTGCGGAAGCTGTCGAACTCGCCGTGGTTGAGCCAGAGCTCGTGGCTCCAGTCGGGCTTCAGCTTGACGGGCACAGTCAGCACGGTGCGGCTCTCGTCGTAGGAGACATCTCCGGCCAGCTCAGGGAAGTGAGGCCCGTCGCCCACCACGGACCAGTTCTTGTCGGTCATGGGGCGGTCGAAGTTCACCACCAGGGCTTGGGTGGCCGGGTCCACGTCCTGGGCCCCGTTTTCGGGCTGCATGGAGACCACCTGGGGCAGTTGCTCCGGCAGGGCCTGGGTGCGGAAGCGCACGCGTACCGGCACCAGGGGCACGCCCTTTGCGCTGCGGAAGCTGTCGAACTCGCCGTAGTTGAGCCAGAACTCGTAGGCGTGGCCGGGCTCCAGCCGCACCGGGATGGTCAAGACCTGGCATGCCTCGTCGTAAGAGGCTTCGCCGGGATGCTCGGGGTAGCGGGGGCCGCCGCCTACGACCGCCCAGCTCTTGTCGGTCATGGGGCGGTCGAAGCTCACCGTGACAGCGCTGATGCTCGGATCCACGTCCTGGGCGCCGTTGGCCGGGGTCATGCTGACGATATGAGGCCGCGTGGCGTCCAGGGCCCGCAGGACCGCCGGCTGCTCGCCGAAGAAGCTCACCACCCGCGGCATGAAGCTCGCCAGGTCGGGGTGCTGCTCGCGGCTGCCCTCGTACTCGGCCAGCAGCTCGGCCAGGGCGCCCACCCATGTGAAGCCGCGCCGGTGCTCCTCCTTGGCCGCGGCCTGGGCGGCGTCCACCCCCTGGCTGGCGGCCACGTAGCGCAGCACGGAGGCGCGCACGAGCGACTCGTAGACCATGGTCTTCCAGGAGCTGTAGGCCTGGGAGACCATCTGGTCCTGCACCACGGCGAAGAGCTCCTTGCCCGCCGGTTCCAGCTGGGCCTCGAACTCATCCACGAGCGGGTTGGTGTAGGAGTGCACCAGCTCGTGGGCCACGGTGTCGGCCACCTCCTCGAAGATGGGGCCGCCTTGCTCATCCCACTTCCAGACGCCCAGGATGGCGGCGATCTCCTCGCTGCCATCGGGCAGCAGCACCGAGCCGCCGTAGCAGGAGCCGCCATTGAGCAGGCCCGCGTGCAAGCGGAACGCGGCGCTGGGGCGGGCGCTGAAGAACGCGTTGATCCAGGCTTCCAGGCCGGCCTGCTCCAGGGAGCCGTCCAGGCGGCTCACGGTCTGCTCGTAGAGCGGGCCGTGGCGGCTGCGGAAGGCGGCGTAGTCGGCCTCGACGGCGAAGGCCTGCAGCCGCTCGACGAAGAGCTGGGCATCATCGGGCTGCCAGCGCTCGTCCAGGCGCTCGGGGGGACCGGCCATGGGCAGCCGGGCTGCGATCTCGGCCTGGCAGTCCAGGTGCAGGGCCATGCTCATCACGGCGTCGAAGCTGACGCCGTACTCGCCGCGTAGCCGCTGGGCCTGGGCGACCACCTCGTGCTCGGCATGGGGGCCGAAGTGGGCGGCCACGTCGTCGGCGTAGGGCGAGGCCGAGTTGTCCATGTTGTACTCGAAGTTGCCCGCCAGGCGGAAGACGATGGAGAGCAGCTCGATGCAGGGGGAGGCTGAGGCCTCGAGCTGCAGCTCGGGTGGTGGGGCGGGCGGTGGCGTCTGGGGCGCGGCGCAGCAGAGCAGCGAGAGGCAGATGGGGAGGAAACGCATGGGAGAGTCTCCATGAAAAGGGAAGATCGAGAGAGACTACCACAGGTTCCCGCGGGCGAGGCGGTGCGTTCCGCTCGGTAGGCGCCACCCTGTGCTAAGTTGGAGCGTCACCCGCGGTGGGAGCGACCCATGGGCGCTGTTGCGCTTCTCTGGCTGCTGGGCTGCCAGGACTACGCCTTGGAGCGCCACCAACCCTTGCTGACCGTCACGCCCGGGGAGCTGTTCTTCGAAGGCGTGCCCTACGGAGACGCGATCAGCGCGCAAGCGCAGCTGAGCAACAGCGGCAACGCGCCGGCCCAGATCCAGGGCATCCGGACGGATGGGCCTTTCGAGGTCGAGAGCTACCAGGGCGAGCTGGCCGCCGGCGCGGCACGAGAGATCGCGGTGCCGTACACGGCGCAGAGCCTCGACGCCCAGGCCGGCGAGCTGCAGGTTCTCTCCACGGACGGAGACGCCTCCCAGCTGACCGTGGCCCTGGCCGCCACCACGACCCGGCCCGCGCTGCAGGTGGAGCCCAGCAGCCTGGCTTTTCCCATCTCGGGGCACGAAGAGCAGGGGACCTTGACGCTGAGCAACGGCGGCGACGCCCCTCTGGAGGTACTGAGCGCCGCCCTGGCCGACGACGGCGACGGCGCCTTCTCTCTGCCCTCCAGCATCGACGGCAGCGTCATTCAGCCCCAGGACCAGCTGCAGCTGACGGTCGCCAGCCAGGCGCTGTCGGCCGTGGAGGGGGAGCTGCAGATCGCTTCCGACGATCCCTTCCAGCCCCTGGTCTCGATCCCGCTCTCCACCCTGGACTGCTGGGCGACGATCCTCGAGCCGCAGGACGGCGCCCTGCTGCAGGCCGAGAGCCAGCACAGCTTCGAAGGCGAGATCGGCTCCATGGGCCCCATCGAACAGCTGTCCGTCTCCTGGCCCTCCAGCCGGGACGGCGAGCTGGGGGCTGGCAGCGTCAACAGCGACGGCGACCTGGCCCTGGAGACGGAGCTGAGCGCAGGGGGCCACGAGATCACGCTCACGCTCGAAGCCTCCTGGGGTTGCACGGCCACGGGCCAGGTCCGGATCACGGTCAACGCCCCCCCCAGCGCGACCATCACCTGGCCGCTGGACGAGGCATGGCGCGTCGAGGGCGGCGCCTTCCACTTCGTGGGTCTGGCCAAGGACGCCAACGACGACGCCGAGGATCTCGAGCTCGTCTGGACCAGCGACGTGGACGGCGAGCTGCTGCGGGGCCCGCCCGACGACGGCGAAGGCTACAGCGGCTTCGAGCACGAAGCGCTCTCTCCTGGCCATCACCTGGTGACCCTGGAGGTCTTGGACCCCTGGGGAGAGACGGCCAGCGACAGCGTGCCCGTGCTGGTGCTCGACTGCAGCGACAAGCACGACGCCGACGGCGACGGCTACAGCCCGGCCACCGGCGACTGCGACGAGACCGATCCCAGCGTGCATCCAGGCGTGGAGTCCGATCTGGGGGACCGCCAGAGCACCTGCTACGGCGGCGAGGTCGTCGAACTGGTAGGCGAAAACGGCGGCGACTACTTCGCCTACTCCATCGGTGATCCGGGGGACATCGACGGCGATGGGCTTCCCGACGCCATCATCGGCGCGCGCAACTACCCGGGCGGGGCCCTTTGGGGTGGCGCATTCTTGCTCCTCGGCCGCAGCACCGGCTGGGATCCGCAGATCAGCGCCAGCGACCTGGTGCGCATCGAAGGCAGCTCGACCACCGAGTACCTGGGCAACAACAGCTCGGCCGTGCAGGACTTCGACGGCGACGGTCTCGACGAGGTCATGCTCTTCGACCACCAGGGCGAAGGCGTGGTCACGGTCTTCCTGGGGCGCACCTCGTGGAGCGACCTGCTCCACAGCGACGCGGATCTGAACCTGATCGGCGAGTCGGGCGCCCAGTGCTCCGGCGAGGACATGAGCGCCGCCGACTTCGACGGCGACGGCTACGGCGACATCGCCCTGGGCGCTCGCCGCTGGGACAGCTCCACGGGATCCGCCTGCATCGTGCGCGGCGGCCTGGGTCGCAGCGGCGATTTCCAGCTCGACCAGGCGGATGTCCTCTTCCGCGGTGAGAGCGCGGGCGACTACTTCGGCGACGCCGTGGCCGCAGCCGGAGACGTGGACGGCGACGGCCTGGCGGACCTGCTGATCTCGGCCAGCGACCACGATGGGGTGGGCACGGACAGCGGCGCGGTGCACCTCTACACCCAGCTGCAGGGCCTGTCGGGCAGCCTGTCCACGGTGGACGCCAGCACCACCTGGCTGGGCGAGGAGGCGGGGGACGGCCTGGGCGCCCACGACATGCTGGCGCGTGCTGGGGACGTGGACGCCGACGGCCTGGACGACCTGCTCTTCGTGGCCGCAGGCCACGACAACGGCGAGCTGAGCGACGCGGGCAAGGTCTACCTCTACCTGGGCGCCTCGGTCATCGCCGGGGAGCAGCCAGCCGACCTGGCGGATTTCAGCTTCGTGGGCGACGGCGGCGGGGACCTGTACGGATCAAGCGGGGAGAGCCTGGGGCCGGCCGGCGATGTGGACGGCGACGGCCTGGACGACTTCCTGGTGGGCGCGGACGACGACGACAAGGCGGGCGAGGGTGCCGGCCGCGTCTACCTCTACCTGGGCGGCAACAGCCAGGACTGGAGCGACGAGGCGCCCCTGGAGGACGCCGACCGCATGTTCGTGGGCGTCAACGCGGGCGATGCGGCGGGCCGCGCCGTGTGCGCAGTGGGTGACATGGACGACAACGGCATCGACGATTTCATCGTCGGCGCCCACGGGGCGGACAGGGCCTACCTGCACTTGAACGAGTACAACCGCTGTCCTTGAAGGGGGGGCTGGTCTTGGGGCGGGGGACGACTATCTCTGGCGGCAGAGAGCCGACTTCGGTCCGCGGGGGAGGACCGTACGGCCATCTCTGGCGGCAGAGAGCCGACTTCGGTCCGCGAGGGAGGACCGTACGGCCATCTCTGGCGGCAGAGAGCCGACTTCGGTCCGCGAGGGAGGACCGTACGGCCATCTCTGGCGGCAGAGAGCCGACTTCGGTCCGCGGGAGAGGACCGTACGGCCAGGCCTGGACCTGGCGAGTCGCTCCCACCCGACCAGGCTTTTGCGGTCTGGCCCCACCCAGCCGGGATAGCAGAGAGCAGCAGCCTGCCGCCGAGCCCGGGAGCCGCGCCATGACCGATGCCTCGCACCTCGCCACCCTGCTCGAGCACCTGAACGCCTGCGGGCAGCTGGACCACGCGGCCCGGGAGCGCCTCGCCGCCAGCCTGCGGGCCGTGCCCCTGGCCGCCGGCCAGTGCGTGGCCGCGCCCAAGGACGGCGGCCTGCTGTTGCTGCTGCAGGGGGAGCTGGCCAGCCCTGAAGGCGCCATCCTGGAGCTGGGCACCGTGATCGACCAAGGCTGGGCCCAGCAAGAGCTACGCACGCCGGCCGGCGCCCTGCTGGGCGCTCTGAGCGGCGCCCAGCTGCAAGCCCTGTTGGGCCACGGCCAGCCCGCCGCCCTGGCCCTGCTGCGGCAGCAGGCCCTGCAGCGCTGCGTACGCCTGCGGGCCCTGCAGAGACCACCCTTGGTCCTGGAGGGCACGCTGCCTGTCAGCTGCGGCGTGCCCGCGCCCTGCGCCCCCGGCGGCCAGGCCCTGCCAGGAGCGGTCTCGCCGGACCTGGCGTCGCGCGTGGCCACCACGGCCCCTTTTCGGGACCTGGCCCCTGGCGCCCTGCGGCCCTTGCTGGCCGCCATGCGCCAGCGTCGGGCAGGGCGCGGCGACATCCTGCTGCGCGAAGGGGTTCCGGTCTCCTCGGCGCTGCTGCTGGTCTCGGGCTCGGTCGAGCTGTACCAACGCCGTGACCAGGGGCGCCAGCGCCTGGCCGTGCTGGGTCCGGGCCGCTGGCTGGCCCAGCCCAGCCTGCTGGATCGCGGACCCGCCGGCGCCACCTGCACGGTACGTCAAGAAGCCCAATTGCTGGAGCTGGGGGCCGACGCCTTCGTGGGCCTGCTGGCCGCCGGAGACGCGGCCGCGCGGGCGCTGCTGCAGGCCTTGAGCGCCGATCTGCTGGCTGCGCTGCGGCGCACGGCGCACGGGGAGCCCGCCCTGGTGGAGACCCTGCCCCGCAGCACCACACCCAGCCACCAGGACCGCCAGCAGCTGGTGGAGCGCATCCGCGCCTCGGTCGTAGGCAACGACCTGGTGCTCGACGGCCCCTTCGGCCCCTTGCGCATGGTCTACGCCGACTACACCGCCTCGGGTCGCTCCCTGGGATTTCTGGAGGAGTTCATCCGCGACGAGGTCATGCCCTGCTACGCCAACACCCACACCGAGTCTTCGGGAACGGGGCTGCAGACCTCCCGGCTGCGGGAAGACGCCCGCCGCATCGTGCTGCGCGGGGTGGGCGGCGACGAGGACGACGTGATCATCTTCTGCGGCTCGGGCGCCACGGCCGCCATCGACAAGCTGATGGGCGTGCTCGGCCTGAAGCTCTCGCCCGATCTGGATCAACGCTTCGCCCTGCTGGATTCCATCCCCGCCGAGCAGCGCCCGGTGGTCTTCGTGGGCCCCTACGAGCACCACAGCAACGACGTGCCCTGGCGCTTCTCCATCGCCGACCTGGTCATGATCGACGAAGACGCCGATGGCCGCATCGACCTGGCCCAGCTGGAGCGCGAGCTGTTGGCCCACCAGGACCGCCCGCTCAAGATCGGCTCCTTCTCGGCCGCCTCCAACGTCAGCGGCATCGTCTCGGACACCGTGGCCATCACCGAGCTGCTGCACGAGTACGGGGCGCTCTCCTTCTGGGACTACGCCGCGGCGGCGCCCTACGTGGAAATCGCCATGAACCCTCCGGGCAGGCCCCAGGCCCGCAAGGACGCCGTCTTCCTCTCACCCCACAAGTTCATCGGCGGCCCGGGTACGCCCGGCGTGCTGGCAGCCAAGCGAGCCCTGTTCGAAAACGCCGTGCCCACGGTCCCCGGGGGCGGCACCGTGGCCTACGTCTCCTCCAGCGACCAGGATTTCCTGGACGACCCGGTGCACCGCGAAGAGGGCGGCACGCCGGCCATCCTGGAGTCCATCCGCGCCGGCCTGGTCTTCCAGCTGAAGGAGGCCGTGGGCATCGATCTCATTCAACGCCTGGAGCACGACTTCGTGCGCCGCGCCATCGCTCGCTGGCAACAAAACCCCAAGATATGGATCCTGGGCAACCCCGAGCTGGAGCGCCTGTCCATCGTCTCGCTGGTGATCCGTCACGGCGAACGCTACCTGCACTGGAACTTCGCCGTGGCCCTGCTCAACGACCTCTTCGGCGTGCAGGCCCGCGGCGGCTGCTCCTGCGCCGGCCCCTACGGGCACCGGCTCTTCCGCATCGGCCCTGAGCTCTCGCGGGACTACCAGCGCGTGATCGCCTCGGGCTACGAGGGCATCAAGCCCGGCTGGGTGCGCATCAACTTCAACTACTTCATCAGCGAAGAGGTCTTCCAGTACCTGCTGGAGGCCATCGACCTGGTGGCCAGCGAGGGCTGGAAGCTGCTGCCCCGCTACCGCTTCGATCCCCACAGCGCCATGTGGACCCACCGCGACGGACCGCCCGAGCCCATGCTGCGCCTGGAGCAACTGAGCTACGTGGGCGGCGCGCTGGAGTACCAAGCGCCCCGCAGCGAGCAGCCCGACCAGGTGCTCAAGGCGCAGCTGGAGCGGGCCCGGGCCCTGCTGGCCGAGGCCGGCCAGGGCCTGGACGAGGCGCGAGATCCCAGCGTGCCCGAGGATTTCGATCAGCTGAGGTGGTTCCCGTTTGGGGGGGAGGTGGGGTAAGGGCTCCCCATGGAGCTGAATCCCCTGAAGATCGAGGATCCACCGGAGAACGAGATCGAGCTGCTCTGGTACTTCGTGCTGGTGTTCCTGCACTGGCTGAAGGATCCGCTGCACCTGATCATCTTCCTGGTGTCGGTGGCCCTCATCGCGGGGATCGCAGCCGGGCCCTTGCTCTCCTTCATCAAGGCGCGGCGCAGGCTGGAGGTCTGGAATGACCTGGCCGAGCGGCTCGGGCTCGAGCTGCGCAACGACCTGAAGCCGCGCACGCTCAGCATCATCGGTATGCACCGCGGCTTTTCGGCGGAGCTGGAGAAAGCGGACCTGTACTCGCGCGAGGAGGGTCACAGCCACCTCACCACGGTCACGGCCGTGCTCCAGCGGTCCATCCATCCCTCGCCCGACATCGTGGCCCGCGTGCTGATCGAGGAGCGACCCGCGGACCGACGCAAGGTGACGGGCGATCCGGCCTTCGACGAGGTCTTCGCGGTGCTGGGCCGCGACAGCTACCACGCCCGGGATCTGCTGAACCCCGCGCTGCGGCGCGCGCTGCTCGATCTGGCGCAGCTCGAGGGGCAGGTGCGCTTCGATGGGCAGCGGCTCGTGGTCTCGATGGAGGGCTGGGTGGTCGACGAAGCCCACCTGGAACGCCTGCTGCAGGCCGCTACGGACTGCGCTCGCGCGTTGGAGGAGGCCCGGGCGGGGCTGTTGCCCAGTCACGGGTGAGGGAGGAACGGCCGACAGGCACCCCATGGCCAGCCCCTCCCCCCCTGGCATAGAACGAGCCCTGCGCCCCACCCAAGGATCCCCCTCCCCATGCCCCCTCTCACGGTCGACAGCCTGACCCCGCAAGAGAAGGTCTCGCTGCTGCACGGGTTCGATTTCTGGCGCACGCGCCCACTGCCCGCCCACGACCTGCCCTCCCTCTGGCTCTCGGACGGCCCCCACGGGCTGCGCACGCCCGCCAGCAGCGCCAGCGTGGGCTTGAGCGACGCGCAGCCGGCCACCTGCTTCCCCACGGCCGTGGCCCTGGCCTCCAGCTGGGATCCGCAGCTGCTGGAAGAGGTAGGCCGGGCGCTGGGCGCCGAGGCGCGAGCGCGGGGCGTGCACGTGCTGCTGGGCCCCGGCCTGAACATCAAGCGCCACCCGCAGGGGGGCCGCTGCTTCGAGTACTTCTCCGAGGATCCCCTGCTGTCCGGCCAGCTGGCCGCAGCCATGGTGCGCGGCATCCAAAGCCAGGGCGTGGGGGCCTGTCTCAAGCACTTCGCAGCCAACAACCAAGAGGATCACCGCATGGTGATCGACGCCCTGGTAGACGAGCGCAGCCTGCGCGAGCTCTACCTGCGGGGCTTCGAGATAGCCGTGGAGCAGGGCGCCCCGGCCACAGTGATGGCCGCCTACAACAAGCTCAACGGCAGCTACGCCTGCGAGCACCGGGAGCTGCTGCAGGGCATCCTGCGCGACGAGTGGGGCTTCGACGGCCTGGTCATGAGCGACTGGGGCGCCACCAACGACCGCGTGGCCGCGCTGGCCGCCGGGATGGACCTGGAGATGCCCACCAGCCACGGCCGGCAGGACGCGCTGCTGCTGCAAGCCCTGCAAGAGGGGCGCTTGGACCCCAGCGCGCTGGACCGCTCCGTGCGACGCCTGCTGGAGCTGCACGCCCGCTACGGATCGCCCGGCCCCGCCCCCGCGCCCGACCTGGACGCCCACCACGCCCTGGCCCGCCGCGCCGCCGCGGCCTCTTGCGTGCTGCTGCGCAACGAAGACGGGCTGCTGCCGCTGCAGCCTGGAGCCCGCATCGCCGTGTTGGGCGCCCTGGCGAAAGAGCCCCGCTACCAGGGGACTGGCAGCTCCAGCGTGACGCCCACGCGCCTGGTGAGCGCGTGGGCTGCCCTGTCCCAGGACTTTCCCGACATCACCTACGCCGCTGGCTACTCCCTCAACACCGACGAGCCGCAGGCGGAGCTGCAAGAAGAAGCGCTGCGGATCGCGCGCGAAGCGGACGTCGTCCTGGTCTTCGCCGGCCTGCCCCGCGACTACGAGTCCGAGGGCTTCGACCGCCCGCACATCCGCCTGCCCCCCAGCCACGACGCCCTGATCGAGGCCGTGGCCCAGGCCTGCCCGCGGGTGGCGGTGGTCCTGAGCAACGGCGCCCCGGTGGACATGCCCTGGGTACAGCGCGTCGACGCCGCCGTCGAGGCCTACCTGGGGGGCCAGGCCTCGGGCGAGGGCGTCGCCGACGTGCTCACCGGCCGCGTGAACCCCGCGGGCAAGCTGGCCGAGAGCTTCGCCAAGCGGGTCGATGACCACGCCTCCCATGCCTTTTTCCCCGGCGACACCCAGCACGTGGCCTACCGCGAGGGCCTGTACGTGGGCTACCGCTACCTGGACAGCGTCGGCATCGCGCCCCTGTTCCCCTTCGGGCACGGCCTGTCCTACACGCGCTTCTCCTACGCGGACCTTGACGTGGAGGTCCGGGGCCAAGAGGTGTCGGTGCTCCTGCGCCTGGAGAACAGCGGAGAGCGGGCGGGCGCCGAGGTGGTCCAGCTCTACGTGCGCGACGTCCGGAGCACGGTCTACCGCCCGCTGCAGGAGCTGCGCGCCTTCCAGCGCGTGCTCCTGGAGCCCGGCGAGAGCCGCGCGCTGCGCTTTTCGCTGGACCGCCGGGCCTTCGCCGTCTGGGACGCAGGACGCCACGCCTGGCAGGTGGAGGCGGGCGAGTTCGAGATCCGCATCGGCGCCTCGTCGCGGGACATCCGCCTGCGCCAGGTGGTGGAGCTGGCTTCCGGCGACGGGCCCTTCCAGGCGCAGGCGCCCAGCTGCTACCACCAGCCCAGCCACCCCCTGCGCCCCACGGACCGGGACTTCGCGCGCCTGCTGCGCCGCGAGCTCCCAGAGCCGCGCCCCTCGCGCCCCTTCACGCGCACCACCACCCTGGGCGAGCTGCGTTCCACCCTGCTGGGCGGCCTGCTCTTCAGACTTGGCGTGCGCAAGGCCAGGGCCATGCTGGATGCCGGCGACAATCCCCAGCTGCTGCGCCTGGCCGAGGCCTCGGTCCGCGAGATGCCCATCCGCGCCATGGTCACCACGGCCGGCCTGCTGTCCTGGCGGCAGCTGGACGGCCTGTTGGCGCTGCTGGAAGGTCGCCCGCTGGCGGCGTTGCGGATTCTGTTGGGAAGGGGGCGCAGACGGACCGCGTAGAGCGCCCAGGCCCCTCTCAGAGCCCCAATCCCGGGCTCACAAGCGCCCCACATCCCGCCCGTGGATGCCGAACGAGGCGAAGAAGAGCACGAACACCCAGGCGGGATACCACCAGCGAGCCGCCGAGAAACCCAGCGCGGGCAGCAGGCTCCCCGCGGGCCAGGCCACCGGCGGCGACGGCCGCCACCCGGAATACCAGAGCAGCAGCGCCCCCGCGGCCATCAGCCCAAGGGCGATGCACTGGTACAGGCTCAATCCCAGCAGCCGCTTGACCGGTATGCCCCGCAAGAACTCCAGCAGGAAGCGGCCCAAGCCGTCCAGCAGCAGGTAGCAGGCGCCCAGCGCCCCTGGCCGGGTCTCCCCCCGGGCCAGGGCGCAGAGCAGTACGAAGATCCCCAGGTTCGCCACGGCCGAGTAGGCCTGGACCGGGTGCAAGGGCACGCCCGCGAGCCCGGAGAGGCGCACGGCCTTGGAGGCCGGATGGGTGTAGCGGATGGCCAGGCGGGACTCGGTGGGTCGGCCGTGGCAGCAGCCGTAGCTATGGCAACCCAGCCTGCCCAGCATATGCCCCGCAGGCAAGGACAAGGCGAAGCAATCGGCCAGCAGCAGGAAATCCAGGCGATGGACGATGGCCAGCCAGATCAGGCCGGCCGTGCCGGCGATGAAGCCCCCCTGCCAAGCGAAGCCGGCCCGGCGCAGGGTTCGCAGCGGTGAGCTCAGCAGGTCCCGCCACTCCATGGCCAGCACCAGCAGGCGGGAACCGAGCACCGCCAGCAGCGGCAGGAGCAGGTAGAGCGGCGCCGCGAAGCGATCCGGCTCCATGCCGACCTGCTGCTGGCGGGCCAGGACCAACCAGGCGCTCAGCGCCGCCCCCGCGGCAGCCAGCAGGCCGAACCAGACCACGGTGAATCCGCCGACACGGAAGATGATCACCCGGTTTTGGAATCCCAGGTGGGGCTCGCTCCCCCCATGGCTCGGGGCGTCGTTCCGGGCTGGAGCCATGCAGGGATCTCCGAGGATGGCCATCGAGAATACCACGGCCACCGCGTTGCCGGCCGGGCACGGAGCCCCCCGTTCTCAATCCGCCCCCCCCGCCAGGACCACGCGAGGAAACAGCGCCAGAGGCCTGCCTTCCTCGTCCAGCTGGGCGCTGTCCTCGCGGGCGGCGTCGAGGGCGTGGACGATCACCTGGTAGGGGATCTCGCTGGACGGGGCGACGATCAGATGCCTGGCGTCGGGCTGCGTCTGCCTGGCCGCGGCCAGCGCCTTGTTGAGCGTGGCGGCGTCATAGCTCTCCGCGTCAGGGCAGCCCTGTTGCAAGCAGGGGATGACCTGCGTGGCATCCCCCTCGACCAGGGCGTAGCCCTGGCCGGAGATCCGCAGCGAGGGTTCGTTGGGCCACACCAGCTGGCCGTCGACGATCTGGGGAGGTCCGATGACGGGCAGCTCCACCTCGACTGCCCGCGGCAGCCGCTGACCCTGCAGGCGCTCGGGGCCGCTGCGGGGGGGCAGCTGGAAGGCGGGGTTGCTCACCAGCAGCAGAAAGCGGTCGAATTGCGCCTGGCCCGCCGTGTACAGAACCTCGCGCAGCACGGCGTAGGTCAGGTCGCGGTCGGCCTGGATCAGCAGGCGGCGGTCGATCTCCTGGCCCGAGGCCTGGGCGATCAGCTTCGTGCTTTCCATCTTCTCCGCCAAGCTGTCGTAGAGGCGCATCACCAGCTGCCCCCGCTTCTCCGTCGCTGAGATGGCCGCAGCCCCATCGGCCTGCGGAGAGAGCCGCAGCAGGGCGACGCCATCGACCGAGAGCCGCTCCTGGCCGACGACCAGGTTCACGGCCAGGCGCGGGGAGCCGCGCGAGGCGGAGCTGGGCAGCTCCACATCGTCCGAGGCGACGAAGAGATCGGCCTCGAAGAAGGAATGCTCGACCAGGAAGCGGGAGCTCGAAACCGTCATGGGGCCGGGTTGGCCGTCTTCGAAGACCACCTGGCCTATCAGCTGGCCCTGCTCGTCCCACTCGGACCACTGGCCGTGCCTCTTCCTCTTGCGCAGGCCGCCTTCCATGGCCTTGACGCCGTCTTCATGCCAGTAGGTGGCCGTGCCTTCGCAGGGCTGCTGATCGCCTGCGGGCGAGCAGTCGTAGTCCATGGTCCGCCGACCCAGCTCGTCCCAGGCGGACAGGCGGACGATCCGGCCCTGCTCCCAGAGCAGCTCGCTGTTCATCTGCCCGTTGCCGTACCAGGCGGTGGCGCGGCCGTGGCGCTGCGGGCGGCCGGGTGGTTCCTCGATGGCGCAGTAGACCTGCCAGGCGTCGAGGTAGGACTGCTTTTCCTCGGGCGGCAGCGGCTCCGTACGCGGCGCGCTGACGGGCACCGAGTCCGGCTTGGGCTCCCCGCGCAAGGTCGCGCCCTCGGGGCAGGCGTTGCGGGCCTCCCACCAGTGCTGGGGGTGCTTGGAGCAGGAGGCGGCCAGCAGGGCGAGAAGGAGCAGGCGAGGCATGATGGATTCTCTGGCGAAGGAGGAGGAACAAGCCCTATCGTAGGCATGGCGCGGGGCGCATCCCGCTCCCCGAGCGCCTGGCCCCAAGCCCTCACCAGGTGACGCACTCCACGTCGCAGTTGTCCATCATCCAGCGCGTGCACTCGCTGACGGCGGGCATGCAGTCCACACCCTCTGCCTGATCGGGGCAGCAGCAGTCGGACTGGTCGTCCATGCAGGGCTCGCCGCAAGCTGCGAGCGCAGCGGCCAGGGTCAGGAGGATAGCGAGCTTCTTCATCTCCGCACTCCATCATGGGGGATATCTCTTGCGTGTCGGGCGAGTCCGGGATCCTTCAAGAAATCCGCAATGGGGCGGGAACCTGCGCGGGAGGGGCGCTGTCTCGGAAGGGCATGCTCCTCGCCATCTCCTTCGTCGCCCTGGCCGCCACGGCCGTCTCCGCGCGGCCCCTGGCCATCCCTGCCGAGGACCTGGTCTGGCTCGAGCTGCCTGTGGCCCGCGCCCCCCGACCGCGGCGCCCGCTCCCTGCGGCGCCCTGGCTGGAGCTGCCCTTCGCCATGCCCAGCCCGGTGCAGCCGGCGTCCATGGTGGCGACCGCCCTCTGGCACCGGCCCAGGCCGGCGAGCCTGGACTGGCGCCAGGATGTCACCGCGCCCGATCTGCTGCAGGAGCTGAAGCTGCACGAGCTGCACGAGCTGCGCTTGATCGACCCGACGCCGTGGGGGCGCTGAGCTTCACCTTGCGCGCCCGGTGGCTCCAACCGGGCCTCCCGCCACAAAGGGGGGGGGGACGCGTGGTCGGGAGGTTCCCAGCCGGAGCCAAGGATAGAATACCATAAAACCCCTTCTCGCAGAACGATGTTCGCAAGACGTGCGCATGCGCGAGCCGCGGCGACGGCTCAGCCTGTTGGGACCGCTCAGTCGGGCGCAACCAAGTCCGGACGCCCTTCCCGCCCGATCAGCACGCGCTTCTTGGCCCTGTCGTGCACGGTCTCCGTGGAGTTCGGCGGCACGGCCCTCTGAGACGACGCGCTCCGGCGCTCAGCGCTCGCCGCCCACGCTGGCCTCGTAGAGGGGTTCCAGCTCCGCCAGGTAGTGGAAGAGCTGCTCACGATTCGTCGTCGAGTTGCTGAGCAGCTGGTAGGGCCCCCAGGCCTGCTGGAAGCTGTCGCTGAACGCCACCTTGTCCTGCTTCCATACGTAGTCGGGAAAGGAGAAGTTCTCCCAGATGATCGCGCGGACTTCCTCGTCGCTCTTGTCCGGCTGACCGTCGCCGTCGCGGTCGAGCCCCTCCAGGTGGTCGATGGCCTCGGCCAGGGTGATGGCGGGCCCGTTGTCCAGCTCCAGGGCCCACTGTCTGCCCACGATCTCCCCCTGGGCGTCCAGCTCGGCGGTGTAGGTGTAGGTCGTGGTCACGTCCCTGTGGCCATCGGTTCCCAGCAGGGGCTCCCACTCGGGCTCCACCTCGGCGGTCCAGGTGACCTCGGTGCGCAGCACGAGCTCTCTTCCACGGCCAGGGGCGAGGCGCCGTCCGCAGATCGCTGCAGCGACGCGCTGCGCCGAGCTTCACCCCCCTATGCGGAGGCACTGGCGGCCAGCCCGCTTGCTCGCTCGCCCGCCACCACGAGGAAGAAGAAGAAGGGGGCGGCCTCTGTCGGGGCCATCCTTGTCCGGCGCATCGGACGAAGCTCCGCAGCGCCCCGCGCCCACGGCCAGCTTGAGACAAGGTACGCCGGACGGGCCTGCCCACAGGGGGCGTGATCGCTTTTCTCATTGCCGGAAGCTGTCTTCCAGGTGCAGAATGAACGGCATGAGTGTCACCTCGTTTCTCCTTTGGGCGTCGGCAATCCTGGCGGCTGGCTGTACCTGCCGCGACGATGAGCAAGGTTCCGTACCTGGCAGAGACGGTGGCGACACTGATGCCGACGGCACCGATCCCCCCGATGGTGGCGACTCCGATGAGAATGGCGGCGCCGGGACCGGCAGCTACGACGAATGCGAAGGACTGCTTGGTGATGAGGCGCAGGTTCGTGCACTGGAGTGGGAGGAGGAACTCTGGCTCGACTGCGGAGTCGCCCAGAGCGATGTCTTCGCCAGCGAAAAGGACCTCGCAGCGCTATGGGCCGAAAGCACCAAGGAGCCGGCTCCGGCGGTGGATTTCGACACCGAGCAGGTGGTGTGCTTCAGCACGTCGACGGCCTGCGGCACCTTCGAGGATCCGGACGGCTTTTTCTTCGCGAAGGGCGACGCCTCCATGCTCTACCACAGGATCCGTGCGGATCAGGAAGGCCGTCATTGCGACTGCCCCGGTCGCCGACTCTGGTTCCTCTGGGCGACCCCCCTAGCGAAACTCCTCGAATGCCGCCATGGAGACAAATACGAGAGCGGCTGACGCGCGCCCCAGCCAGAGCCGCGGCGAGCATCCACCCCCAACTGGCCTCACATCGTCGTCTCCGGAATGCCGGCTGGCATAGGTAGGGCCTGGGCGCGGGGCTGTGGGCTACGGGCTGTGGCCCGCTGGGTTGCAGAAGGGCCGCGTGGTGAGCAGCGCCGTCAGCGGCCATCGGGGGATCAATGCTCCCTGGGCACGTCCAGGGGGATCGGGGCGCAGGCTCGTGCCGGGGTGGCTCCAGGCGCAGCTTCAGCGGCTCCATGCGCGGGACTGGAGGCAGGAGCGGTAGGGGATCGAGGGCATGGGGGAGCGCGACGGGCAGTGCGGGCATCGCTCCTGGACCGGGGGAGGTCGGGGCGCATGAAGGCATCGCCGTGCCCCGATTCTGGATCCGCCAGCGTCAGGTACAGCGCGAACTCGTCGCCGCAGGTGGCGTAGTCGTAGGCGGGGCACAGCTCCACGTCCGAGCTGAAGGCTTCTCCGTCGTAGCCATCGGGCGGCGTCTCGCAGTCTCCGCCCTGCACCACGAGATCCACGGCGTTGTCCGTGTAGTTGTTGCCCGAGAGGGTGACCTTGGCGTCGTCCAGGAACACGCCAGCGCCTCGGCCGTCCAGCAGTTCGTTGTTCTCCAGCAAAAGGCCAGAGCTTCCGTCCCAGGCCATCGTGCCATCCCGCGCGTAGACGGCATCGCCGCACTTGGTCAGCCCCTCTCTGGTCCAGCCCTCTCCTCCGTGGATAGTGTTGCCGGAGAGCGAGTAGCTGCCCTCGCCAGAGAGCCAGACGCCGGTGATGGGATTGTCCTGGATGGTGGTGCTGGTGATCGACATGGACGGGGGGCTGCCATACCAGGGCGATACGAAAATGCCGACGCCGCCGCCAAGATTCTCTTGCTCGCTGGTGCGTTCGATGAGGGACTCGTCGAGCTGGAGAGATGCACCTTCTACGACGACCACCCCGGCGTATTGGTTGTCCCGAAGCGTGCATCCCGAACAGGTGAGCTGGGAGTCTTCGCTAATGACATAGAGCCCGGGTCCTTCGTTGGACGAGACCTCGATGTCCGTTGCCATGACAGATGCGGAAGCCTGGGCAGTGACGCCAGTGCCGACGGTGTAGACCTCTCTGCGCATTGTCGAGGCGATCCTTGTCTCCCGAAGGGTGATCACGGTGCCAGAGTGGGCTGCGAGCACGCCTGCGGCGGTGTTTCCGCTTACCTCGCAAACCTCCGCGTCCAGACTCGCGCCATCGTAGACATAGATGCCGTACCCGCCATTTCCGTTCTCCTGGGGCCGGGTGTCCGCGATGGTGGTCCCTCGGAGGGTGACCGAGGAGCCAGAGCCAAACGCTTGCACGCCCGCACCGATGTTCCCTCCCACATCGCAGTCCTCCGCGTCCAGGCTCGCGCCGTCTTGGACTCCGATGCCAAACCCGAATTCCCCGCTCGGGTCAGGCTGGGTGTCCTTGATGCTCGTCTCACGCAGGGTGACCGAAGTGCCGGAGTGGCCTGCGGCCACACCTACCGAGGTGTTCCCCAAGACCTCGCAGCCCTCCGCGTCCAGGCTCGCGGCGCCTTGAACCTCTATGCCGTACCCGCCCTCCCCGTTCTCGTCGGGTTTGGTGTCCTCGATGGTGGTCGCCCGGAGGGTGACCGCGGTGCCGGAGTTGTACGCGGCCACGCCCGCGGTGGTGTTCTCCCTGACCTCGCAGGCCTCAGCGTCCAGGCTCGCGCCCTCCGAGACCTGGATGCCGAACCCGTACTCACCGTTCTCGTCGGACTGGGTGTCCTCGATGGTGGTCACCCGGAGGGTGACCGTGGTGCCGGAGACGGCCGCGATCACGCCCGCGCCGGTGTTCCCCCGGACCACGCAGGCCTCCGCGTCCAGGCTCGCGCCGTCTTGGACCCAGATGCCCTCCCCGCCCTCCCAGTGCTTGTCGGGCTGGGTGTGCTCGATGGTCGTCTCCCGGAGGGTGACCGCGGTGCCGGAGTCCAACGCGAACACGCCTACGGAGGTGTTCCCCCTGACCTCGCAGCCCTCCGCGTCCAGGCTCGCGCCGCCCCAGACCATGATGCCGTACCCGATCTCCCCGTTCTCGTCGGGCTGGGTGTTCACAATGCTCGTCTCCCGGAGGGTGACCGAGGTGCCGGAGTACAACGCGACCACGCCCGCGGAGGTGTTCCCTCTGACCTCGCAGCCCTCCATCGTGAGCGCCGTCGCCAGGATTCCTGCCTGGTAGGCCACGACACCGATGTACTCACTCTCAGCCACCGCGGAATCCCGAATCGTCATGGTCCCCGATCCGACCCGCATTCCGACATAGTGCGACCCGCTCACCATCACGCCAGAGACACCTACCTCCGACGACTTGACGTCCACGTCGATCCCCGGCGTGCTCTCGCCCCCCACACTGGCGTCGATGACGACCAGCTCCCTGCAACGACCAGCCAGGTGCACGCCGTCGTGGTGATAGCCCAGCTCCAGCGTCTCCGGGTAGCTCCCGGCCGCCACGGCCACCATCCCGCCGTCCGCGTCGCCCGCCGCGTCCAGTCCTTCCTGGATGGACGTGAAGGGCGCGGCCTCGCTGCCGTCGCCGCCCTCCGCGGCTCCGATGTCCACGTACACCGAGCTCTCGTCGACCTCCAGGTTCCCCCAGGTGCCGGTGCCGCATTCGGTGGGCACGCAATCGCCGTCGTCGTCGAGGTAGCCGGTGTCGCAGTCGGGATCGGGAGCGGGGGCGGGGCCGGTGTCGTGGGTGGGGGCCGTGTCGTCGGTCGTGGGCTTCTTGCGCTTGTCCTTGTCGCAGGCGAGGAGGAGCAGCGGAAGGACGAGGGCGAGGGAGGTGCGCGAGTTCATGATCTCGATGGCGATCCGGCGAAACAGGCTCCTGAAGTATGGCAGAGCAGGGAGGGGCGGTCGAGGCTGATTGGCGGCTTGGGTGCGCTCCGAGGGCTTCGCGGGCTTGTCGGTCACGCCACCGCGCCAGCTGCCGCACCTCGACGCCTCCGGGACCTGGGCATCGGCAGCGGGTCGCGTACCGAGCGTTGGGCTTGCGAGAGCGCGTCCAGCGAAGGCTCCCACCGGTCGCCCTGCGTGGCGGCGTCATGGGCACAGCCTCCCGGGAGCCGCTGTGGCGGTTTCCTCACCCCAGGGTGCCCAGTCGGGCTGCCACGCCGTCCTCGGCCGGCACAGGCCCGCTGCGGGGCGTCCCGGACCAGGAGCATCCAAGAGGGCGTGGACTCCAGATCGTGGCGGCCACCCTCCAAGCGGGTACAGTCGTCAGCTTCGCCGAACAAGCCCAAGCGCTGGGCAGACCGCGCGGGGCCTGCGCGGCGCAGTGTGTGAGCTGGAGACGGTGTCGGTGATCGGGCTCGTCGGGTCGACTCTGCGTCGTGCCGCTGGCGGGCAGGGCCTTCACGGCGCTTGTGGAAGCCATGGCCGTGGACCCGGCTCCGCCGGCGGGGCTGATCGGGTAGACGGCTTCGCATAGGGGGCAGGGCGGCTCGGAGGGGCCGCCTTGGGGTTCTGGGATTGCGGGGAAGGCCATCCTTTGCGGGCGCCCGGCGGGAAGCGGCCTGACTGTTGGCTTGCCGACCGCCAGCTTGCCCTCCGAGATAATAGACACCTTAGGTCGCCGAGGTGCGCACCGGCGAGGGCAGCGTGGCGCTGATGACCGCTGGCATGATGATGGCCGAGCCGCGAGGGTGGCCGTCGTGGATGGGGGCTGACGAGGGACAGGTAGCAGGAGCCCGCCGCCGGGGGGCAGCGATCAGATCGCCATTATCTGCCGCGCGGGCATGTGCGGCCTCCAGCGGGGGCCCTTGAGATCCCCCTGGATGAGCTGGCGCTCTTGGCCGAACTCCCGGTGTAAGCACCCTCTGATACCCAGCCGCCGCGCCCCGCTCGTCGTGTGAAGAGCCCCGCTCGTCGTGTGAAGAGGGGGCATGGACTCCCCCGGTCAGGCTTCGTCGGTGCCGATTTCCTCCGCCTGCTGCTCCTGCAACGCGAGCCAGGCGGCGGGGAGGAGCTGTCGCGCAGCGACGACGGACCAGGTGGGGCGGGCGAATTGCTCGAGGACCCAGGTGAGGTAGGCGAGTTCGTCGACGCCGTGCAGACGAGCGGTGGTGGCGATGCTTGTCAGGCGAGCGGCGTGCTCGAGCTTGGCCTGCCCGCGGAAGAACAGCCAGAGCTTGCGGCCGACGGTGTGGCGTCGCAGGCCCGGCTCGGCGGCGTTGTTGTCGATCTCGATGTTGCCGTCGCGCAGGTGGACCTGGAGCTGTTCGAGCAGGTTGGACAGATAGGTCCAGGTCTTGCCCAGCGAGCTGCGGGTCTCGATGGTCGGCTCGACCTCTTCCGCCCAGGCGATGAGCGCATTCATGTTGGGGACGGAGCGGTCTTGGCGGAGCGCGTGGCGCCGTCGGCGTCGAGATCCACCAGGCGGGTAAACTCCTCGACGCGGTTCAGTCCATAGACCAGGGCCATCGGCCTGGCTGCCCGCGGATCATGCGCCTTGAAGGCCTTGCGCAGCTTGCGCCGCAGGTGGGCCACGCGCCCGGCGAGGATCAGGTCATGACGCCGCACGCACTTGGGGAAGCCCTGGTAGCCGTCCCCTTGCAGCGCACCCGTGTGGGCCCCGGTGCTTCCCTGACCTCCTTCGCCTTCCAGCCCTTGGTCGCGAAGAAGTACGCGAGGCGCTCATCCCCCAGCACGAGCCAGACCCGCCCTCCTGCTTTTTCGCTGGCGGTGCCCCTCGTGGACCTCCGTCGACGTGTCGACGTGTCGACGTGTCGTCCAGGTTGACCACGGCAGCTCGCTGGACCTCGGCTCTGATGGCCCCTGCCAGATGCCTGGCCCGCTCTCCGGTCGTTGAGATGAGCGTGAGCAACATCTGCTCGCTGACCGGCACGCCCCGGCCTCCGGGCCGACCCTTGCCAGAACCGTGCAACTCTGCATGCGGTGCAACGCCTGGCTCGACACCGGCCTCGTCCTGGAGAGCTTCGCCACCGCGAGCCGCTACCTCGCGGGGGATCCCGTACGTATACGGGCTGCCGCTGAGGAGTGCGAGAGGAGGGTGCGAGGGATGTTCGAGCCCGTGAAACGGTCTTTTCGGCCAGGGAGCACGAGTACGCATAGAGCGATTGGCTCCCCGGTATCTACGGCGCTTCAGCATGCCGGAGGAACACCAAAGACACCGAGGGTCCAGTGATGCAGCCGATCCACCACTTTCTTGAAGAGGTCCAAGACAGACGTGACATCGAAGAGGCTCGTCAGCTCGCTGCCTATCTCCTGACCAGGTACTCGGGTCGCCGCATCCGCCCCTCGCGCGCATGGAAGAAGGACCGCGTCATCTTGTGGAATGGGGATGACGGCAAGCCCAGCACCGTCCGCTTCCGCTCAGTTGCTCGCCGGAATAATTCGGAGAAAACCTTCTGTGGGAGCTGGTTCAGTATCCCAGAGCCCGCGTCGCCCGCTTTCGATGGTGGAAGCATGACCATCGTCAAGACCGGGCCGCTATTGGGCAAGGCTGGCGAGTACATTCGTCTCGGGCTCCCAAGGTGGGGCAATGGCACGGGCTTCCCCATCCATCCCCAGATCGACCGAGAGGGGATTGTCCACAGTTCCTTCCAGCAGCCCCTCCAGAAGAACATCGTTCGGCTCTACCACTCCGTAGTCGAACACTCGGACGAGGCGTTGGGAAAGGAGAATTGGAGCTGGCTGGACGATCTGCGGATGCTTCTGAGCGAGTGCGTGTCGCTCGTGGACATCGTTCTTCACCACATGTACTTCGAGGCCAAGTACAACGGTGGGCAGCACGGCTGGACCTTCTGCGAGTCCAGGCTGAACAAGCATCCCGCAATGCGACTGGGAGATAAGCTACGGTGGGTAGGCCAGATTACGGGCACACCGCTGGACAACGCGGCGATGGAGCGAAGCGCACTCTTTCGGATCAAGAGCGTGCGAAACCACTTCAACCACTTCGATCCCCCCTGTGTCGCATACACGCTGGAAGATGTCGTGGAGTGGCTGCACGATGTCCGCTCGGTGGGAAAGCTGCTCTGGAAGATCCGCCAGAAAGCGAGGGCGCAGCTCAACCAGGGGATCATCGAGATCGTGATGCTGCCGACAGTGCGGCTCTGTCCTCTCGATCCGGGGGAACGGCGCCTCCCACAGCCCACCGATGTGGGCTATCGAAGCAGCCAATGGCCATAGACTATGAATTCATGGCACCCAATCTGGCTCGACGCGGTGGATTCGTTCTGAGAACCATCGAGCTGATCGTCGAATCCGTGTTCGAGGAGCAGGATGCTGGAATCGAATTCAGGAGGGTAATGAGCCGCTTCAAGCCACACCTCTGCGCCGCCTCTCCCACGGCCTCCTCACCTGCGGAGCCACGATGTCGAGCGAGTACCACTTCCTTGGGACGTACGGCGGCCCATATGGCACTTGGTAGAAGGGCAAGCGCGAAATCCCCAAGAAACGCATGCCGCCGTCGAGTCCTCGATGCCCGCAGACTTGACACCACCGCTTCGCGAGGCGCGCGCGAGGCGCCGCCAGAACGCCCAGAGGCGCGCGGAGCAAGCCTGGCCACCTGCGACAAGGAGCCCGGAGAAAGCCGGCTACGAGGCGGCAGGGGCCTTCCTGCGGGAGCGTATGGACGAGGCGGCCGAGGCAGCGTCACGGTCGCGGACTCGTCAGCTCAGCTGCATCCGATCACATATCGGCCCGAGGTGGCTGCAACGACGACCGAGGCCCTGGCCGGCAGTCCAGCTCCCTTGAGCGCACGACGCCAGGCCCTCCAGATTCCCTGCCTCGTCATCCTGGCGCCCGTGCGCGAAGGAAAAAGCGGCGCGGAGGGCCCCGCATCCAGCCCCACGGAGGGCATCCAGGTGACGTAGCGCCGCAGCAGCGCAGCCAGCTCGCTCGGCAGCAGGCCGATCCCGATGGCCGTCTCCAGCAGCGCCTGACCGCATCCCGGGACGCGGGTGCCCCCGGCCCTGGCCTCGGCCGCCTCGCGCTCCAGGTGCCCGAGCAAACGCTCCAGCTCCGCCCGATCCAGCGCCCGCCGGCTCACCCCGCACCCCCTCTCGGGGGGCGGGCACAGCGCCCGAATTGGGCCGTCTCGGGCCGCATCTGCGTGGGAACGCTGCTCGATATGGGACGTTCAACCGTCCCGAATCACCGTCCTGAGCTACTCCAAGTACCCCAACGCCCTCAAGCTCTCCTCCAGGCCCAGCTCGTCGGCCTCTCGCGTGCCCAGGCGCGTGGTGGCGAAGCGCTGCTGCCGCGCGCGCAGCTGGGCGCTATCCGTGCTCAGCTCGGGCAGCGCGTAGCGCGTGGACAGCTCGTCCAGGGTGGCCTGCCCGCTGGCCAGGGCCGCGCTGGAGGCCGAGACATCGCCCTGGCGCCAGAGCTGGGTTCCGCGCTCCAGGGCCATGCCGGCCAGGGCCTTGCCCACCAGCCGCGCCGCGTCGGCCTGCACCGAGGCCTGCACCAGGCCGGGATCGTCGCTCACCAGGGCCTGCACAGAGAAGCTGTGCAGCGCCTGGCTGCCCGACGCGAGGTCCTGGTAGCGGACCCGCACCTGCGCCACGTCCTGGGCGCCCAGCTGCTGGTCGGGCACGCGCAGGCGAGCCACCACCTTGCGCCGCTCCCCGGCGTGCACGTCGCCCACGAAGGCCCGGTAGCCGTCGCTGGTGCGGGCGCCGTCGTAGGCCTGGTAGCCGTAGACCTCCAGCACCTCCACGCCCGGCGCCAGGGAGACCTCCAGCGAGACCCCCTTGCCCACCACCGACCGCGCCTTCTCCAGCTCCTGGGAGAAGAGCGCGCTCAGGTCGGTAGCGCGGGACACGTAGTCGTAGCGACCGCCTCCCGCGTCAGCCAGGGCTGAGAGCAGGTAGTCGTCGAAGCTGACGCCCAGGCCCAGCGCGCTCACGGTCACCCCCCGCTCTGTCTGGGAGCCCGCCATGGCGGCCAGGCTGTCGCGATTCGTGATGCCTTCGTTGGCCAGCCCATCGGACAGGACCACGAGGCGTCGCTGAGAATAGCCCCCATCATCCAGGGCGCGCAGCTGTTCCAGGCCCGCCTCCAGGCCACGCTGCAGGTTGGTGCCGCCCCCGGGGGTCACGCCGCGCACCGCGGCGCTCAGGCTGGCGCGGCTGCGGACGGGCTGCAGGGGCAGCACCACCCGGGCGCCGCTGGAGAAGGCCACCAGGGAGAAGCGGTCTTGCGGCCCAAGCTGGAGGAGCAGCTCTTGGGCCGCAAGACGCGCGTTTTGGATCTTGTGCTCGTCCGCCATGGAGCCAGAGCGGTCCATCACCACCGCCATGCTCACCGGCTGGCGCCGCTCGGCGTGCGGGGGAGCGTCCAGGGTCACCACCAGGTGCCGCTCCTCACCCGAGCCCAGTAGCTGCGCGCTCTGGTCCAGGGCGGGGCTGACGGTCAGCGAGCCCATGCTCGACAGCTGGGTGCGCACGGAGCGGAAGGGAGGAGGGGAGGGCTCGTCGGGCTCCTGGGCATGGCCGGCGCGGTTCAGGGAAGGGGCGCTCAGGGCGCAGAGCAGGGCGCTGCCGAGCAGGAAGAGAGAGAGCAGCCAGCGCTTCATGGATCACCTCGCAGGGTTTGGGTTGCGAGGGATGTTCTACGCGAGGGCTGTGCAGGGGCCCACTGGAGAACCCAACGCGAAGCTGGGCTTTGCTGTGCAGATGCTGTGCAGGCGGGGGAGGGCTACCAGCCTACGACGTACAGGCGCTCGTCCGTGGCGACGACCAGCTCGTCCGTGCCGTCGCCGTCGAAGTCTCCGGCCAGGATGATCTCGGTCCCCAGGCGCGACTCATCGCTGGCGACCAAGGTCGTGGGGGCGTCTTCGAGGCTGAGCAGCGAGCCTGGGGCCGTGCGCCGCAAGGGGCCGCCCCAGTCGATGGCCACCAATCCCGCTCCCACATCTCCGCCCTCTGCAGAGAGCGCAAGATCCTGGTGGCCGTCGCCATCCAGGTCCCCCACGGTGACCGCGCCGAGGATCCGATCCTGCATGCCCCCGGCGAACACGGTCACCAGGTCGTCGATGGCGCCTCCCTTGCCCAGGTCGACGTCGCCCCAGACCAGGGCCGCCCCACCCTCGTCCGGGTGCATGAAGCCCGGTGAGGAGCCGAGGAGCACCAGATCGCCCAGGCCGTCCCCGTCCGCATCGCCTGTCCACCTGGGAGAGTACACCCCGCCGCTCCAACCCGAGCTGCCCCCGTCGTCATAGCCCTGGTCCAGCCACATGATCGTCGCATCCCCGTCGTCGAGGATCTCGCCCCTGGCGGCGTCCAGCACCGCGGCCCCGGGGAAGAGGTAGGCCGCTCCCCGCTCCAGGCCGTCCTCGGCTACCTCGTGCGCCGCGCCCACCACCAGCTCGCCCAGCCCATCCCCGTCCCTGTCGGGCACGATCCGCACCTCCCTTCCGAAGCCAGAGGCGGCCCCGGTCAGCTCCACGTCAGCTCCCGCCAGGAGATCCTGTCCGTTCAGAGAGCCCCAGTCCGCCCGGCTACGTCCCCAGAGGAACCAGACCAGCTGCCCCTGATCCTGGTAGCCGGACTGCATCGTGGTCCCCAGCAGCAGGTCGTCAGCTCCGTCGCCATCCACATCGCCCAGATCCGCGTAGGTCCCCGGATTGTGAAAGACGACGGAATCCGGGTTGGCCAGGCCGAGGGCCAGATCCGCCTCGCCGCTGACATCCGCCCACCCCCCCACCGGCTGATGACCGCCCCAGAAGATGTATGCCACCTCCATCCCGGTATCCGGGATGAAGAGATCGTCCAGGCCGTCGCCGTCCAGGTCGCCGGTGTAGGCGTAGTGGGTGGTGCTGGTGCCCCAGCAGGTGTGGGGGCCGCCCATGGCCCAGCTGGCGCGCTCGGCCCCGGACCAGAAGCAGATGGCGCCGTGCGTGCCGCTGCTGGTGAAGAGGTCATCCAACCCATCCGCATCCAGGTCTCCCACGGCTCTGACCCGCAAGGAGCTCTCGCTGATCAGCGTCCCCAGAACCGACACCTCCTGCCCCTGGGCCCCCGGCAGTCCCCGCCTCCAGGCGGCGTAGCCCGCGAAATCGCCGCGGATCTCGGCGGAGACGCCGGTCTTGGCGACGACATCCGCGGCTCCCTCCTCCGAGAAGCCCACCAGCTGGCCGCTGCTGGCGTCGTGCACCCAGAGCGTGCCGGTCAGCGAGAGGCCGCCGCTGTCTGCCGCCTTCAGACCTCCCTCCCAGGTCTCTCCCTCCTCCAGGCTGTGGATCTGCAGCGTTGTCACCGCCCCGGGGTGGATGATCCGCGCCCAGGCCGTGCGGTCGAAGACCACGGCCTGGGGGGCGCTCAGCGCGGTGGCGTGGCAGCCCAGATCGACGCCATCGGCGCCCACACGACAGATCCGATCCCCATCGGGATCGGGCAGCCACAGGGTTCCGTCGGGGGCCAGGGCGGCCAGCCCCAGCCCACCATGGCTGGCGCCGTAGGCGAGGGGCTCGGCCTCGCCATCCGCCCGCCAGACCTGACCGCCATCGCGGTCCGCCACCCAGATGCCGCCCCGGCGGTCGGGCAGGGGCTGGCCGGGGGCGCCATCCAGCACCCAGTACGCGATCCCGGCCCCCTCGGCATCCAGGGAAAACAGCAGCCCTTCGTCGCAGGTCACCCATAGGCCGCCCGCGCCGTCCCAGGCCACGCCGCGAGGGGTGGCGCAGGTCCCGCCGAGGGAAACGGCGCTCAAGCTGCGGTCGGCGTCCACCCGCAGCAGGGTGGGCTGGTCCTTGCAAAGCACCCAGGCCCGGGTCCGGCCGTCTCGGGTGACGGCCACCGGTGCCGCGCAGTGCTTCGAGGTGTCCAACACGTCCAGCAGACTGCCATCCTGGCGCAGCACTTCCAGCGTGGCCGCGTCGGGGTCGGGCACCAGCAGCCACTCGGGCTCTCCATCGCAGTCGTTGTCCGTCAGATCCCAGCGCTCCGGGCCCGCATCCCTGGCGGGATCCGCGTCGTCGCAGTCGCCGTTGCAGCCCGCCAGGCCGTCGCCGTCCAGGTCCTCCGGCGTGAGCAGGTCGTCGCTGTCGTCGCAGTCCAGGCCGTTATCCACATAGCCTTCAGGGATCTCGCAGCAGAGGATCCCATCCTGCTCGGCGTCCCCCCAGCCATCGCCGTCATCATCGGGCCAGACCTCCAGCCCGTCCACGGCGCCGAGCTCATCGATCTCGTCGTCGCAGTCGTTGTCCAGGCCGTCGCAGAGCTCGTCGGCATCGGGGTTGCGCTCGGGGTCGGCGTCGTTGCAGTCGCCGTCGGTGGCGACGTAGCCCGCGGGCTGGTCGCAGGACATGATGGCGCTCTCGCCGATGCCGAAGCCGTCCCCGTCGGCGTCTTGATACCAGATCAAGCCGTCCTGGCCGCCTTCGTCGACGCTCCCGTCGCAGTCGTTGTCCAGACCGTCGCAGAGCTCCGTGGCCCCCGGATGGACCGATGAGTCGCTATCGTCGCAGTCTTCGCTCGAGCCGAATCCATCGCCGTCTTGATCGTAATACTCGACCCCGCTGTCCTCATCGCCACTGTCCTTGGAATCGCAGCCCGCCCCTGCCAACAGGGAGGCGGCCAGGCTGCAGGTCAGCAGCGCGCCACGCCATTTGAAGACCGCCCTCACCACAGCTGCAGCTCCGGGATCACCAGGACCGCGCCCGAGTCGGTCTCGTTTTGATCCATGCCTGGGCTTCCCAGCACCAGGCCGGCGGCGACGCTCTCGCCCAGACCGGGGATGATGATGGCGTTGAGACCATCCCCTTGGCCTTCCTCCAACTCGAACTCCGCAACGGCCGCCTCCAGGTCCAAGGATCCCGAAAAGGGCCCCAACAGGAGATAGGCCGCGCCATACCCCGACTCCCCCAGGCTCTCGGAGCCCACGACAAGGTCCTGGAAGCCGTCGCCGTCCAGGTCTCCTCCCCCGGCCAGGATGTGGCCCAGCTCGCCGTTCAGGCTGCCCACCACCTCAGCCTGGACATCGCAGTCATCGATGGGACCGGAGCGGCAATCCCTGTCCAGCAGCACGACCCTGCCCGCGTTGTTGGTGCCGGACTCGTCGTGCTTGGGGATGGAGAGCCAGAACTCCTGGTAGCCATCTCCTTCGTCGTCGCCCGCCGTCGAGACCGCCGAGCCAAGTCCATCCGTCTCGTTGGTCCCTGTCAGCGGTTCGTCCAGGCCCGTCATCCCTTCGACATCCGAGAAGGGGGAGACCACGTAGGCGCTGCCAGCTTCCCCCCCTGTCACCGTAGTGGCGATGACCACCTCGTCTCCGCCGTCGCCGTCCAGGTCCCCCACCGTCACCACCTGCTGCCCAAGCATCTCTCCAGCATTCTCCCCCACGCAGGCCCAGATCACGTCGTGTCCCAGGCCCAGATCCCAGACCAGGTCGGAACCCAGCAGCTCCACCGAGACCTCGCACTCGTCCCCCAGAAAACCCGTCAAGCGCTCCGTGGCCAGCAGATAGACCGTCCCGCCACCGCTCCCCTCTTCGTTGGGGGCCCCCACCAGCAGAACCGCTTCGGCGTCCGGCCCCACCTCGGCCACCGCCAGCGAGTCTCCGAAGCCGGTGCCCGGAGCTCCCACCAGCTCGAGGTCCGCCAGCGCATCCGCCGAGCCGCTCTGGCCCCACTCGGGCTCCGAGAGGTGGAGCCAGGCGGATCCGTCGCCGTATGTGGGGGCGCTTCCCACGACGAAATCGTCGTAGCCATCGCCATCCAGATCCGTCCCACCTGCCAGCGCGTTCCCGTAGAAACTGCCGCTCGCGGGTCCCTCGATGCGCACCAGATCCAGCACCCCATCCCCCAGGTTCAGGGGCTCCTCCTTCCCTTGCAAGCTCGAACCACGCAGGACATAGACCATCCCCGCGCCCAGGCCCGCTCCACGCGCCGCGACGAGCAGCTCGGGGAGGCCGTCGTCGTCCGGATCGCCGGCAAATCCCACGGCGGACCCCGCAAGATCCTCGGCTGATTCCCCCACCAACCACAGCCCCTGCACTCCCGGCTCCAGCAGACAGGCGCTCTCGCCCGCCCCCAGGCAGTCGTTCTCCACCCCATCCCCGCAGAGCTCCGGCGCGCCGGGAAAGCGCGTGGGATCCCCGTCGTCGCAGTCCTGGTCGTCCTCCACGTGGCCGCTCACCGGCTCGCAGGAGATCTGCGCCTCCTCGGCGTCGCCGTAGCCGTCGCCGTCGTCGTCCGCGAACCAGGTGGTGGCGTCTTCCGCGTCCGCACCGTCGGCCACGCCATCGCAGTCGTTGTCGATCCCGTCGCAGACCTCGGCGGCCCCGGGATGGGCCGCGGGATCGTCGTCGTCGCAGTCGCCCCCCTCCTCGCTGTAGACGGGCGGGGCATCCTCCGGGCAGAAGGGGTAGGCGTACGCGTCAAGCCCGTATCCGTCGCCGTCGTAGTCGGGGTACATGGTCAGGGCGTCCGCCACGTCGTCGTCGTATAGGTCCACGGCGCCATCGCAGTCGTTGTCGACCCTGTCGCAGACCTCTTCGGCGCCGGGGTGGACCTCGGAGTCATCGTCGTCGCAGTCCGCCGGCGGTTCGTAGCCATCGTCGTCCATATCGAGATCCGACTCCGTGCCGTCGTCCTCGTCCTCGGCGTGGAGGGAGCTCCTGGCGTCCTGGTGCTCCGGCTCGGAGATCCAGGGGCAGCTCCATGGCAGCGGCAAGAGCGCCAGCGAGAGCAGGCAGGAGCTGGTTCGACGGGCGATCAGCACGGCTTCTCCGAAGATCCTACGAGAAGGAGTCTACCCGAGGTCGCCGCCAAAGGACAGAGATGACAGCTGGACTCAGCGCGCCGCCTTCTTCGGCGGATCCACGGTGCGCGCCACGCGGAAGCCCATCTCCCACCAGCTATCGTCCTGGATGAGCCCTTGGCGCGCGGCGGAGCGCACCTGGTCGGGGTAGGAGCCGTAGGAGCCGCCCCTCCTGACACGGTAGTCGTTGGCTCCGCTGTCGGGCCCGGCGGGATTGGTCTCGGCACCCCCGTAGGCGTTGCTCTGATACCAGTCGTTGACCCACTCCCAGACGTTGCCATGCACGTCGTGCAGGCCCCAGGCGTTGGCCGCCTTGTCCCCCACGGAGTGGGTCCTGCCCCCGCTGTTTCCGCAGAACCAGGCGATGTCTTTCAACATTCCCGCTCCCTGCAACACCAGCTTCTTCTTGTCGCAGTTGTGCTCCTGGCCCGAGACGAGCTCTCCTCCGTTGCTGAAGGCCGCCTGCTCGCCGGCCCGGGCGGCGTACTCCCACTCGGCCTCGGTGGGCAGGCGGTAGCCCTCGCAGGCGTAGGGATCCGCCGGGGACGCGCAGTCGACCTGAGCCCCCTTTCCCTTGCAGCTGTAGCAAGCGTCCAGGTGGGCTTCCTCGGAGAGCAGGTTGCAGAACCAGGCCGCCTCGTGCCAGGACATGTCCTCGGCCGGATAGTCGTCGTGGTCGTAGCGGCTGGGATCGTAGCCCGCGTAGGTCTCGAACTCCGCCTGGCTGACCTCGGTGATCCCGATGCAGAAGTCGTTGCTCAGCTCCACCTGGTGCTGGTCCTCGGTGGTCTCGCGGCCCTGCTCTTTGTCGGGGCTGCCCATCTTGAAGCTCCCGGCCGGGATGCGAACCATGTTGAGCAGAGGGTCCTTGCAGTCCACGACGGGCTCCAGGCCAGTGTCCGCGTCGCCGTCCGCGTCCGTGTCGGCATCCGCGTCGGCATCGGCATCGGCGTCGGCATCCGAGTCGGCATCGGCATCCGTATCGGAGTCGGTATCCGCGTCCCCTTGCGCATCGCTGTCCATGCCCAGCTCCTCCAGCCGCTGACTGTTCATGACGCCATCGATCCACGGGCAACCGCAGGCCAGCAGGTTCAGCATGACGAGGCGGCGGGCGCATGACATGGGCGGCTCCGAGGAGCGAGAGGTCCCGCCATGATAGAACATCAACTGCCGGCGCGGTATCCCCCGACACGCATTCGCTCGTACCGCTCGCTCAGGCGGCTCGCCGCAGAGCTTCCGGCTGCGCCTTCACCGCCAGCATCTGGCAGAAGGTATCCACGACGCGCGGATCGAACTGCTTGCCAGAAGCGGCCCAGAGCCGGGTCAGGGCCTGTCGCTGGCTGATGGCCGCGCTGTAGACACGCGGGGAGCGCATGGCATCGTAGGCGTCGGCCACGGCGATCAACCGGCCGCCCAGGGGGATCTCATCGCCGCGCAGCCCGCGAGGGTAGCCCTGGCCGTCGAAGCGCTCGTGGTGCGAGGCCACCATCGGGATCAAGCGCTCCAGGCCCACCGTTCCCAGGATGCGCGCACCGATGCCGACGTGCTCCTTGATGCAGCTCCACTCCCAGTCCTCCAAGCGAACCTGCTTGTGCAGGATGCTCTTGTCCACGCCGATCTTGCCCACGTCGTGCAGGCCTGCGGCGAGGACGATGTCCGCGCGCTGACCGGAGGGGAGGTCGAGCGCAGCGCAGAGCCGCTCCACCAGTCCGGCCACCCGTGAGCCGTGTCCCGCCGTGCGTTGATCCGCCTTGCGAAGCAGGTTGGGGATCCCAAGGGGCAGGACAACGGCTCGAGGGGCGATCGACATCATCGGCTTCCAACGCTGCAGGAGTCTCTTCGGCGGGCGGGCGGTGCTGCTGCTGATACCTCTGCGATCAGCCCGACCTCTATCGGTCGGCTCGCCGTCGACTTTAGGGCAAATGTCTTTTTTTTTCAATTTTTTTTTCATTTTCCATATCGGGCTTTCAAAGGCCGTCTGCGCAGGCCGGCCAGATGGATCCCTCCATCGGGGCCAAGAAAAAAATCCCGCGAGGTGAAAAAAAACACCCCGAAGCGCAAGCCTTCTCAAGCAAATCCAACATACTCATATTGACATGCCAACAGTCCCCTCGCGGACGGTCCCGCCCCAGTCCTCCCGCCGCCACCACCACTGTTCTGGCTTGAAGCCAAGACAGTCGCTAACCTGTGGAGGTCCCCAGAACTGGCCGGCGCGGGTGCTCGGAGATGAACCTGTCCCATTCCACGGCTTCTTTGCGAGCGCTGGTCTTGGGACTGCTGGTGGCGAGCGCGGCCAGCGCCCAGCAGGCCGGCGAGCCGACCGCGCCTGCCACCCAGGCACTGTGCCAGCTATGGCTGGACGATCCGCTGCGACTCGGCCAGCTCCAGGCCCTGCTGGACGAAGGGGCGGACCCCAACGGCCCCTGCACGCTCACCATCACCCGCCGCTCGACACGCCTGGCGCCCTCGTCCGCCCTGGGCCAGGTGACCCGCTCCTTGACGCGGGGAAAGCCCACCGCGACCAAGGCCATCGCCGGCCTGGCCCTGCTGCCGGTGCTGCCCATGCTGGCCATCGTGGAGGGGCTGGGCCGGGTCGCCTCCGCGAGGAGCTCCACCGAGGTGGTGCAGGTGCAGGTCACGCCCTTGCACCTGGCGGTGGAGTCCGAGTCCGCCGAAGGCATCGCCGCGTTGATAGGGGCGGGCGCGGATCCCGCGCTGCTGGACCACAGGGGCCTGAGCCCCATGGCTCTGGCCCTGGGGCAGGCTGCGGACAACCGGCGCAGCCAGGCCCTGGCGGCTGTGCTGGAGGCCGGGGCTCCCCTGCGGCACCTCGAGCCCTTCCCGCCCCAGGTCCTGTTGGATCTGGCCCGTCAGCCCGAGCTCTTCCAGCTGCTCTGCCGCTACGGCCTGGACCCGGACGCCGCGCCGGATCCGGAGTCCACGCCTCTGTGGCTGGCCGTGGACGGCGGTCACCGTGCGGCGGCCCGCGGCCTGCTGACCTGCGGAGCGGACCCCGAGCTGTCCGGCCGCAGCGGCGAGCTGCCCCTCGACGCGGCCGTCAGCAGCGGCCAGGTCGAGCTGCTGGACCTGCTGCGGGCGCAGGGGGCCAACCTGGAGACCGAGGACGAGCTGGGGCGCTCGGCCCTGGCACGGGCAACGATCCGGGATGAGCCCGAGGCCCTGGCCTTGCTGCTGGAGCGCGATTCGCTGCTGGAGCACGCCGACGACTGGGGAGCCACGGCGCTGCACCAGGCCGCCGAGCTGTCAGCGCCGGACTGCCTGGCCCTGCTGCTGGAAGCAGGGGCCGATCCCACGGCCATCGATGATCACGGCGAGCAGGCCCTGCACCTGGCGCTGCGCAAGGGGCGCCTGGAGCAGGCCCGGCTGCTGCTGGATCACGGCGCCCCGCTGCAGGGCACGGGCGCGCCCGGGGCGGCGACACCCCTGCTGGTGGCCCTGTCCCACTGGCGCGTAGAGGAGACCGCCTTGCTGCTGGAGCGGGGAGCCGCGCCCGGCCCGCGCGAGGAGGCCTGGATCCTGGCAGCGGGAGAAGACCTGGGGGATCCGGTGGCCTACCGGGACGCCACGACCTGGCGCGACCTGGTGCTGCTGCTGCTGCCCCGCGGCCTGCCCGTCAGCGTGGAGCTGCTGGAGCTGACCGTTGCCCAGGACGGTCCGGCGCTGGCCGAGGCGGTCTTCGCCCGCGACGAGACCAGCTCGGCCTGGGTCTACCGCAGGCTGCGCCGGCGCGCGCGCAGGGCGTCGGCGAGCGGGGAGCTGCTGCGGTTGTTGGAGGGGGAGGTGGGGGGGGCGGTGAGAGAAGCGCCGGGGCGATAGGAGAACCGCCGGAGGCTCCATGCGCAATCCCCCCCTGCCGCTCATCGGAACCGCGCTCGCGCTCTGGGCGGGCTGCACCGCCCAGGAACCGCCTCCCCCGGCACCGCCCGCCGCCGACCTGCTCCTGCTCAACGCCGAGATCCGCACCATGGATCCCGCGCTCCCCGCAGCCCAGGCCCTGGCGGTGAAGGGCTCGCGCATCAGCTGGGTCGGCAGCGCCAGCGAGTCGGCCCGGCACCAGGGCCCCCAGACCGAGATCCTGGACCTGCAGGGCGCCACCGTGCTGCCCGGCCTGTACGACGCCCACGCCCACATCGCCTCCCTGGGCAAGACCCTGGGCACCCTGGATCTGACGGGCACCACGTCCAAGGAAGAGGTGCGCCAGCGCGTGCTGGCCGCCTGCGCCCAGGCCGATCCCGACAGCTGGCTCTTCGGTCGCGGCTGGGACCAGAACGACTGGACTCCCGCCGCCTTCCCCGGCCCCGGCGAGTTGGAGGGCTGCGGCGACCTGCCCGTCTACCTGGCGCGGGTGGATGGCCACGCCTACTGGGTGAACGAGGCGGCGCTGGCCAGGGCCGGCATCGCCCCGGACACTCCCCAGCCCGAGCACGGGACCATCCTGCGCGATCCGCAGGGTCGCCCAAGCGGCGTGCTGCTCGACGCCGCCGCCGACCTGGTGCTGGACGTGGTGCCCGAGCCCAGCGCCCAGCAGCTGGAGCGGCGCATCCTGCGCGCCCAGGCCGAGTGCCTGCGCCACGGCCTGACCAGCGTGACGGACGCCGGCATCGACGAGCCCACGCTGGCCGCCTTCGAGGCCCTGGCCAGCCGCGGAGAGCTGAAGCTGCGCGTCTACGCCATGCTGGAGGACGATCCGGCGCTGCTGCGGCGCCTGGCGAACCAGGGCCCCCAGGTGGGCCTGTACGACGACCATCTGACCGTACGCGCCATCAAGCTCTACGCCGATGGAACCCTGGGCTCGCGGGGCGCGGCCCTGCTGCAGCCCTACCAGGACGCTCCGGACACCACGGGCACGCTGGCCAGCGAGCCCGCGCACTGGCAGCAGGTGGCCACGCTGGGCCTGGAGCACGGCTTCCAGGTGGCCACCCACGCCATCGGCGACCGCGCCAACCGCCTGGTGCTGGAGGCCTACGAGGCGGCCCTGGGGGAGCGGACCGGCCTGGACCACCGCTTCCGCATCGAGCACGCCCAGGTCCTGGCGCCCCAGGACATCCCCCGCTTCTCGGCCCTGTGCGTGCTGCCCGCCATGCAGCCCACCCACGCCACCTCGGACATGCCCTGGGCCGAGCAGCGGCTGGGCGCCGAGCGCCTGGCCGGGGCCTACGCCTGGCGCGAGCTGCTCAGCAGCGGCGCGCGCATCCCCATGGGCTCGGATTTCCCGGTGGAGTCGCCCCGGCCCCTCTGGGGCATCTACGCGGCGGTCACGCGCCAGGACCACGCGGGTCAGCCCGCAGGCGGCTGGCTGCCCTGGCAGCGCCTGACCGCAGAAGAGGCCCTGCGCGGCTTCACCCTGGATGCGGCCTACGGCTCCTTCGAGGAGGACCTGAAGGGCTCGCTCGAGCCGGGCAAGCTGGCGGACCTGGTGGTGCTGTCGCACGACATCCTGCAGGGCTCCCCCGCCGAGATCCTCCGGACCGAGGTACGCATGACCCTGATCGGGGGGGAAGTCGTCTACCGGGCGCGGTGATCCGCGCGCAAGGGCACGACATCGCTGTCGCGCTCTGGCGCGCCGTCAGCAAATATGTGGAACGATAGTGCACAAAGACAGGAGATCTCCGGCTATGGAATGATGATTGCATAGTCCATCATGCCACTCCCTGCGGAGCCCGTCCCTTGTCCCTTCGCCCCAAGCCCCTCGCAGGCCTCGTTTGCGGATCGCTGCTCTCGCTGTCCGCCAGCGCCCAGGCAGCCTACCGCTCCCTCGACACGCAGCTGGTCCAGCCGGCGCTGCAGCCCGAGGCGGCGGTGGCCGTGGACGGCCTGCGGTTCGGCACGCCCGGCAAGCTGGTGGGTGGCAGCGCGCTGCAGCTGGAGCATATGCCCCTGGAGTACTTCCAGGACGGCCAGTCGGCGGGACCTGCGGTGCGCTACCGGGGCACGCTGCACATCGGAGCGGGCGTGGCGGTCTCCCGCGTCGTAGGCGTGCAGGCGCGTTTCTCCGGCGCGTACCAGCTGCCAGGCGACGAGCCGGAGCTGAAGCCCGAGCACGAGCTCGGCACAGGCGATCTGGGCCTGGGCGTCAAGGCCGCACTGTACCGCGGCCGCCGCCTGCTCCTGGGACCCAGCCTGGACCTCTGGCTGCCCATCGGCGCCGAGAACTCCTGGATCTCCGAGACACAGGCCCGCTATTGCCCCGCGCTGCTGGCGGATGCCGACCTGGACGCCCTGCGCCTGCTGGGGCGCGTCGGCCTGGTGGCGCGGCCGACCTACGACAGCGGCTACCAGCTCGACCTGGGCTCCGAGCTGGCGCTGGGCCTGGCCGCGTTGGTGCCCATCAAGGGCGGGCTGTCCGGCCTGGTGGAGGCCAGCTCGCGCCACGGCTTCGCCAACTTCATGCAGCAGGGCGCGGAAAATCCCGTGGAGCTGAAGGCCGGCGCCCGGCTGCGCCTGCCCAGGGGCCTGCAGCTGGACCTGGTGGCCGGAACCGGGCTGACCAACGGCTACGGGACTGCGGACCTGCGCGTGCTGACCAGCCTGGTCTGGTTTCCACCCATGCCGCCCCCCGTGCCGAGCCCCGTGCCGAACCCGCAACCCGAGCGGATGACCCACGACGAGCCCCCGCCCCCGGAGCCGGATCTCCCGCTTCCGCCGGCCTCTCCCAGCTGGGAAGAGGGTGTGCTGGCCCAGGTGCACCGCGGCCGCATCGTCATCCGCGAGCCGGTGCAGTTCGCCCTGGGGACCGCCGAGATCCTGCCTCCTTCTTTGCCCGTGCTGCAGGCGGTGGCCGACGTGATGAACGCCTATGGCCAGATCGAGCTGCTGGTGATCGAGGGGCACGCCAGCCAGGAGGGGCCTGTGGAGTTCAACTACGAGCTGTCCAATCACCGCGCCGCGGCGGTCTATCGCGCCCTGGTGGCCTCGGGCGTGCGGCCCGAGCGCCTGGCCTTCCGCGGCCGCGGCGAGACGGTGCCCGTCGAGCAGGAAGACGGCCTGCATGATCTGGCCGAGCACCGTCGGGTGGAGTTCCGCATCGCGCGCCTGCGTGACTACCTGGCCCTGACGCCTCCCACGGATCCCAGCCCCATCGTGCTGCCCTGGAGCGGCGACACCCTGCCTTCCCCCCAGCTCGGCGAGGGCCGACTGTCTGCTCAGGCCCACCCCATCCTGTTGGTAGAGAGCGCCCCCGCAGCGCCTGCCACGCCTGATCCGGCGGTATTCGCCCCCGGCTTCGAAGACGAGGAGCTGCCATGATCGCGCTGCTGCTGCTGGTCGCCAGCCTGGCGGCCGAGACCGACTGTGCCGCCGTGCTGGAGCAGGATCTGAACTGCAACGGCATCGACGCCAGCGAAGAGGAGTTGGTGGACATGAGGGATCCCATCTGCGCGCAGAACTGGGATCCGGACACCGAAGAGGGCTATCCCAACGCCGACTACTACTACGACTACGGCACCTGGGGCTGCACCCTGCCCATCCTCAGCTACGGGATCGACAGGGACGACGACGGCTTCGGCAGCGGCGCCATCGACTTCGACGGCGAGGACGGCTTCGACGACCTGGTGGTCAGCTTCAAGTGCGACAACTGCGAGGACATCGCCAACCCGGATCAGCTGGACTGGGACTGCGACGACGTGGGCGATGTCTGCGACAACTGCCCGGAAGAGCCCAACAACTGCCAAGCCGACTACGACTGGGACGGGGTGGGCGATGTCTGCGACAACTGCCCGGAAGAGGCCAACGCGGATCAGCGCGACCGCGACCTGGACAGCTGGGGCGACGTCTGCGACGTCTGCCCGGAGATCCCCAACCCCGACCAGCTGGATGGGGATCTGGACGGCGTGGGCGATGCCTGCGACAACTGCCCCGACGAGGCCAATGAGAACCAGGCCGACGCCGATGAGGACGGCATGGGCGATGTCTGCGACCATCCCGCCATCCGGGGGGGCGGCCCTCCTTGCGGCTGCGCACAACCCTCGGACCTGACCAGCCTGTCGGGCTGCCTGCTGCTCTTCGGAGTGGGCTGGTGGCGCACGCGCCGACGCCTGGGCCGTGCCCTGCGCCCCTGAACCCCTCGCTCCTCTGGAGGACCCATGTCCCGCCTCCCCACCCTCCTCGCAACCGCCCTCTTCAGTGGCTTGGTCTGCGGCTGCGATCCGACGTTCTACTCCGAAGGCGAAGAGTGGCGCTTTTCGGACGTCGCCCTGGTCTCGGGTGCCCACTCGGGCTTCCACAACACCGAGTCCCTGCTGCCCGACACGCCGCTCTGCCCCACCATGGACTGGCAAGGCAGCCTACCCGAGGAATTCGACGAAGCCTGGATCGTGGAAAACTGCATCGAGCAGAGCCTGGAGGGGCCCGCCTCTTTTGAGCAGCGAGACGAGCTGACCTGCGCGATGATGGAGAGCGCCGGAGAAGTGGTCTGGCGCTTCGACGCCATCGACTGCGAGGCGGAATGGCCTACGGATCCGCCGGTCTCCGACCGGCTGGTGCTGCAGGTGGCGGATCCGGCCAGCGTCACGGCCGAGGTCCACCAGTGGTTCGAGGAGATGGCCATGGACGGGCTGGAGACCGTCCCGGCGGGCGCGATCACCGAAGAGCTGCTCATTGTCCAAGGAGAGCCCTTCCGCCTGATCGAAGACTCGGCCGTCACCTTCTTCGTGCGCCTGTGGGATCCGGAGAAGCAACAGCCCGTGGCCTGGCGCGGCGACGAGGGCGAGGTCTACGCCAACACCCTGGCCGGCGACGTGCAGCTGCAGCCCCTGTCCGAGGAAGAGCCTGGCTGGATCCGGCTGAGCCTGGCCGCTGGCGCCGAGGCCGCCTTGTTCATCAATGTGAACGGCGAGGCGTGGGAGGCGGCGCGGCTGGTAGGCGTGTCCGCGGAAGAAGCGGACTCCCTGGAGCTGGTGGCCACCCTGCTCGCGGCTGACGACGAGGGCGCCGCCATGCCGGTGGCGGCCCGCGCCGTCGTCCGCGACGCGCAGGGAAATCCCCTGTTCGGCGCGCCCGTCGATTGGAAGGTGCGTAAGGGGCGCCTGGCCGTGACCACGGATCCCAACGACGGCGCCAACCTGCCAGGACCGGACTACGCCGGTCTGAGCCACGCCTGCTACCCCCCCTCGGAGCTGGGCGGCGAGTTCTCGGTCGTGCTCAAGGCCAGCTACGAGGGCACCTCCGACAAGGTGGAGCTGTCCTGGACCTACCCCGACGATGGGGGCTCGGACGAGGACTGGGTCGAGCCCGAAGAGTGCATGGGCAGCTGCAGAGGCTGCGCCACGCAGGGGACTGAGAACCCTGGCATGGCCTGGCTGCTGCTGGGCGGGTTGGGGCTGGCCGCTCGACGACGGAGGGGCCGCTGCGAGGGGTAGGGGGCCACCCAGGCGGCCCATGTCGGTGTTATCGAAAGGGGGTATCCCCGGGAGGTGCCCCCATGAATCCAGGTAAAACCAGCCTCCTCCCCATCTTGATCTTCGTCGTCTTCGCCCTCTTCTGGTGCGGCTACGACGTCGTGCTGGGCCTGTGGTGGGCCATCATCCCCTCGGCGCTGGTGACCGCGGCCCTGGTCGCCAGGGCCCTGCTGCCCGGCAAGGGGGAGCCCTCATGACCTTCGAGATCCTGATGGCGCTGTCCCACCTGCTGATGGCGGGGCTGGCTCTCTTCCACAGCCTGAAGACCCGCAGCCGCGGCGAGGCCTGGATGCTGCTGGGGGTGGGCCTGGTCTTCGGCTACGTCTTCCCGCCCATCGACATCAACGTCTTCCACCACTACACCTTCCACGGCCAGCTGACCGTGCTGAACATCCCCTTCTACCTGGGCTTCGCCTGGTACGCCTTCTACTACCTGGCCTTCAGCCTGGCCGAGTTCCTGCTGGGGCGCGACGCCCGCCGCCTGTGGCTGGCCCTGCTGGCGGCCCTGATCTTCGGCGGGCTCGAGGCCCAGTGGGATCCCACCCTGCTGGAAGTGGGGGCCATGGAGATGTTCCTGCCCAGCTTCGGCGACTGGCCCTGGAAGTTCCATTGCGGCGTGCCCATGTTCCACGCCTTCCTCTGCTTCCTTTACGTTTACGGCTTTTTGGTCTTCCGCGAGGCGGGCCGCATGCTGGCGGGCACGCTGGTCACCCTGGCGGTCATCCTGGGCTTCAGCCTGTTCATGATGTCCATGGTTCCCTTCACCATCCCCATGTTCGAGGAGTTCCACGGCAAGTACGATCAGGGCGTGCTCAAGGCCCTGGATGCGCTGCACTTCTCCACCACCTTCGCCCCCATGGGGGCGCTGGCCGCCTGGGTCCTGCGCATCGCCGGGCGTCGCTTGGGCAAGGCCTCGTGAGGATCCAGCTCTTCGCCGGCGCGCGCCCCTGGGAGCGCCCACCGCGCCCGGTCAAGCACGCCTTTCGCGGCCAGGGGCTGGCCAACCTGACCCTGCCCGGCCTGGCCGCGCTGATCCCGCGGCGCCACCAGGTGCGCATCCAGGACGAGCAGGTGGCACCGCTGGACCTCGATGGCCCCATGGATCTGGCCATGGTCACCACCAAGGCCTGCTACGCGCCGCGGGCCTTCGAGATCTGCGACCGCCTGCGGGCGCGCGGCGTGCCCGTGGTGGCAGGCGGCTGCCACGCCTCCCTCAACCCTGACGAGGCCGCCCGACACGCCGACGCCGTGGTGCTGGGCGAGGCCGAGGCCCTGATGTCGGAGCTGCTGGCGGACGCCGAGGCCGGCGGCCTGAAGGCCCGCTACCAGGGCCAGCAGGCCGACATGGCGCGCGTGCCCGTGCCGCGCCGCGAGCTGCTGCAGAAGCGCTACATCACCGATGCCTTGATCGTCAGCCGCGGCTGCAACTACGCCTGCCGCTTCTGCTGCATCCGCGGTTTCTACGGCGAGGGCTTCCGCGCCCGCCCCGTGGGCCAGGTCGTAGACGAGGTCAAGAGCCTCGGCAAGTACATCTCCTTCCTGGACGAGAACCTGGTCTCCGAGACCGACTACGCCCTGGAGCTCTTCGAGGCCCTGGCGCCGCTGAAGCGCCGCTGGCTGGCCCAGGTCTCTTCCGACATCGTGCTGCAGCCCCAGCTGATCGAGGCGGCGGCCCGCGCCGGCGCCCGCGGCTTCCACATCGGCTTCGAATCCATCAACCCCGAGAACCTGGCGGCCGAGGACAAGGGCCACAACTCCGTCGAGGCCTACCAGGAGCTGATCGACCGTTTGCGCGCGGCGGGCATCATGCTGGCCGCGGGCATCATGTTCGGCCTGGACGACGACGAGCCCGACTGCTTCGCGCGCACCACGGACACCCTGAAGCGCATGGGCGTGGACCTGGCCTACTTCAAGATGGCCACTCCCTACCCGGGCACCCCCTTCTACGATCGCATCGACGGCGAGGGCCGCCTGCTCTCCCACGACTGGAGCTACTTCGACGGCTGCTTCCCGGTCTTCCGCCCCCACAAGATGAGCGCCCGCCAGCTCCTGGAGGGCACCATCCAGGCGCGCCGCGACTTCTACGCCAAGCGCGCCATCGCGCGGCGCGTGTCCGGCTACACCCGGTTGAGCATCCCCATCTGGGCCGCCCTGAACCTGAACCGCCTGGCCAAGGTGGCGTATCGTCACACCGAGTTGCTGGGCGACCAATTCCTGCAGGAGCGGGGCGAATGAAGCGCATCCTGCTCAGCTCGGTCTTCCGGCCCTTCACCGTGCCCAGCCCCTACAACCCGCCGGGCAATATGATCGAGCACGGCCTCTCCCATCGCTCGTTCACGGGCTGGCAGGGCATGTTCACCGTGCAGGAGCAGCAGCACACCTACCCGCTGCACCTGATCGCCCACAACATCTCCGAACGCAGCACGGTGCTGGACTACCCCACCGTAGAGGAGTTCGTCGCCGAGCTGGCCCGCGGCTACGACTACGTGGGCATCAGCTGCGTGGTGCCCACCCTGAACAAGGCGCAGCGCATGTGCGCCCTGGTGAAGGAGCATGCGCCCGCCAGCCAGACCGTGCTGGGCGGCGCCGGCGCCATGGCGGTGGGTGATCTGGTGGCGCCTTTTTCGGACCATCTCTGCCGCGCCGACGGCGTGCGCTTCATGCGCCAGCTGCTGGGCGATGACCCCGAGGCTCGCGTACAGTTCCCCATCACCCCCGTCTTCCACGGCGCCAACCGCGTGCTGGGCCTGCCCTACGATGGCCACACCTTCCCCGTGGCCGTGGGCCTGGGCTGCCGCAACCTGTGCGAGTTCTGCTCCACCAGCCACCAGCACGGCGGCCAGTACGTCCCCATGTTCGACTCGGGCCGCGAGCTCTTTCAGTGGATGCAGGAGGCGGACCGCAGCGAGCGGCAGGCCGGCCGCCAGCACCACCACCTGAGCTTTCTGGTCTACGACGAGAACTTCCTGACGCAGCGCGACTTCGCCGACGAGTTCCGCCGCTGCAACCGCGAGCAGCACCTGCGCGGCCCCCAGTACCAGCTCTTCATCTTCTCCGACGCCAACGTGATCTCCGGCTACTCCGTGGAGGAGCTGCTGGAGCTGGGGGTGGACACCCTGTGGGTGGGCGTGGAGTCCCCCAGCCTGGACCGCTACGACAAGGCGCGCGACGTGGACCTGCGCGCGCTGATCGACCAGCTGGGCCGGGCCGGCATCAAGGTCTTCGCCTCCTTGATCGCTGGCCTGGAAGACCACGACGAAGCCCTGATTCGCCAGGACATCGACTACGCCCTGAGCCTGCGCACCATCGGCGTGCAGTACATGCCCGTCAACCCCATCCCCGGCACCGCCTTCTACCAGCGGCTCGCGGAAGCTGGCATGATCCGCCAGCGCGACCTGTCCTGGTTCAGCATGAGCCACTACAACCTGGCGCACCCGTCCTTGAGCGAGGACGACGTGCTGGGCCTGATCCGCGAGTACTACCGCCGGGAACACGAGGAGAAGGGCCCCCTGCTGCTGCGCTTTCTGGAGGCGCGCTGGCAGGGCTGGCTCAACTACCGCCATAGCCCCAATCCCTACGTGCGGGCTCGCACGAAGCTCTACGCCCGCGACCTGATGCGGGGCATCCCCGTCATCCTGGCCGGCGAGGCCTTCGCGCCCACGCCCGCCACGCGCCAGCGCTTCCGCCAGCTGCGCCTGGACCTGCGCGGCAGCTTCGGCCGCGCCCGCGTGCTGGCCGACCTGGCCGCAGGCCGCTGGGACGGCAGCGACGGCGGCCGCTACCTGGCCATGACCCTGCCCGGCCTGCGCCACGCCCTGCGGCCGCTGTTCAAGCTCAACGCCACGCTGCAGGATCCGCGCTGCGAGGGCTGGGCCGAGCTGCTCTTCCGCGGGCCGTCGGCTGTGCAGCGCGCCCAGCGCGGCTGCATCCCTTGGGGGCAGCCCGAGCTGGTGCGGACGGAGTACGGGGCCTAGCCGCCGAGCGCGTCCGTCCCCGCGCCCACCGTGGCCCGCAGCACCTGCACCGCGAAGTCCGTGTCCAGTGTGTCCACGCTGTCCTGGCCCCCGGCGCAGTGGTAGTAGGGGTTGCGGTAGCTGGCGGTGTCGCCCATCAACATCGCGGGATAGCCCTGGTCCCAGAAGGGCGCGTGGTCGGAGCGCAAGAGATCGCTCAGATAGGGCAGGAAAGTGGAGGAGATCTCCAGCGAGAAGATGGGCAGGTCGATCTGCTCGGCACGGGTCTGCAGGGCCTGCAGCTGCTCCGCCGAGGCCTCGTCGCCCAGCACGCCGATGAAGTCGGCCCGGAACTCGTTGGCTTCCAGCTCTTTGTACTCCTCGGGGAAGAGCAGATCGATGCCCTTGGGGATCTGCTGGGAGTAGGGTTCGTCCGAGGCGAAGCCGATCATGTCCAGGTTGAACACGCCGGCGATCTGCTTGCCCTGCGCGGCGGCCTCGGCGGCCCAGGCCGTGGATCCGATCAGGCCGCTCTCCTCCTCGTCCCAGCAGGCCACCACCACGCCGCGTTCGTGCTCTGCCAAGGCCAACAGCCGGGAGAGCTCCAACACCGCAGCCACCCCCGAAGCGTTGTCGTCGGCTCCTTCGCAGCCTGCGATGTGATCGTAGTGGGCGGTGAAGAGCACCAGCTCCTCGGAGCCGGCGCCCGGCAGGCTGCCGACCACGTTCACCCCTGTGCCGTAGTCGTGCAACTGCACCTCGAAGCCGGCCTCGGCGAAGCGGGCCGCGCAGAGATCCTGCACGTCCTGCCAGTGGGCGCTGTCGGGCACGCGCTCCTGGGCGATGAAGCTCAGGTCTTCGACGTAGCGCTCCCCGTCCACGCACTCCATCAGGCCTTCCGCCGTGCCGGCATCGCAGGCCGCCAAGGTGCTGTCTCCCGTGTCCGCTCCAGCCTCCTGAGTGTCGCCACCCACGACGGACGCGCTGTCCTTCGCTCCATCGCTGCAGCCCAAGGCGAAAGCCCATAGCCAGACGGTCCTCATCTCCATCACCTCCAGCCGGTAGCGGGAGATCCCTAGCTCAGACGCCCCTCCCTGTCGATCACGCCCCATGGTAGGATCGAGCCCAGGAGGTGCCCATGACCCGCTCCAGCCTGCTCCTGCTCGCCATCCTGGCCGCCTGCGGCGGCAACGAGGGCGAAAAAGACGGCGAGTGCGCCGACAGTGCGGACAACGACGGAGACGGCTTCATCGACTGCGACGACCAGGACTGCTGGAACGACGAGGACTGCCAGGAGGCCGACACCGACACCGACACCGACGCCGACACCGACACCGACGCCGACGCGGATGCGGACACGGACGCCGATGCCGATGCCGACACGGACGCCGACACCGACACCGACGCCGACAGCGACATCGCCTGCAAGCCTGGCGACGTCAGCGATCACCAGGGCATGGAGATGCTCTGCGTGGGAGCGGGCAGCTTCACCATGGGCAGCCCCAGCAGCGAGGTGGGCTGGGACGACGACGAGGTCCAGCACGAGGTCAATCTCACCCACGCCTACTTCCTGGGCGTCTACGAGGTGACTCAGGCCCAGTTCGAGGCCTTCATGGGCTACCAACCCAGCAGCCTCGAGGGCTGCCAGACCTGCCCGGTGGAGAGCCTGGACTGGCACCAGGCTGCCGCCTTCAGCAACGCGGTCTCCGCCGCCGCCGGTCTGGAGGCCTGCTACGACTGCGAAGGCGAGGGCGCCAAGGTCGCGTGCGACCAAGGCGCTGCCCTGAGCACGCCCTACGACTGCAGCGGCTACCGCCTGCCCACCGAGGCCGAGTGGGAGATGGCGGCGCGGGCCGGCCAGACCGCGGCGTTTTCCAACGCCGGCAACCTGGAAAGCGGCGACGAAGACGACTGCGGCGGCGACCTCGAGCTGGACAACGGCATGCTGGTGGACGACATCGCCTGGTACTGCGGCAACGCCGACTCCGCCCAGGAGGTGGGCCAGCTGATGAACAACCCATGGGGCCTGCACGACGTGCACGGCAATGTCTGGGAGTGGTGCCACGACTGGTTCGCGGACTACAAGGGCGACGCCACCGATCCTTGGGGCACTGCCGGCGAGAACCGGGTCTACCGCGGTGGCTCCTGGTACAACAGCCCCGAGCACCTGCGCGCCGGCAACCGCCACGGCTTCACGCCCACCTACAGCGGGGACTTCCTGGGGATGAGGTTGGCGCGCAGCGCGCAGTAGGGCCCCTACGAGTCCTTCCTGGCCTTCAGCTTGCGCTGGATCTTGGCGAGGCGCCGGTCGTACTCGGCGTCGACCTGGCTGTCGCTCACCTTCTGATCCCGAATATGCCGCGTCTCCACGCCTCTGCTCGTCTTGGAGGACTCGACGGTATGGCTGATGGTCTCGCCGCCCCTGGGCCCGGGCGACGATGAGGCCGTGCGCGTCAGCTCGTCACGGATGTCGCCCCAATCGAGAGAGGCCACCTGGCGGTCGATGGTGATGGGCTGGCCTGCGGTGGTCTCGAAGCTGATGAAGGCGACCCACTTGCGATCGGGCCGGTCCCCCGAGCCCGACGACGATTCCACCAGCTTGTCGGCGGTGCCCTGCGCCTCGGTCCAGCTGGCCAGCTCCTGGGCGCGCAGCACCGACAGCACGCCCCCGCCCGCGAGCAGGAGCGCGAAGAGGGCCACCGCCAGGCCGGCCACCATCGAGGCCAGGGCATTGTGCTTGAGAAACATGGCTCACCTCAGCTCGCGTAGAGCTCCAGCACCCGTCGCACCTCGGGGTGCTCGGAGTTGGCGAACTCGCGCATCAGTGACTTGTTGGTGGCCAGCAAGGCCATGGCACCCTTGGTGGCGGCTTCCCGCACCTCGGGCTCCCCGCTGCGACGGACGATGTCCAACAAGCACTTGTCACTGGGCTCGATGTGCGAGACCGCGGCCACCCGCACGCCGATGTCGGGATCGCCCATAGCCACGCGGTGGAAGGTGACGTTTCGGTATTGGTCGACGGCATCGGCATCGCTCAGGGCCTTCAGGGCGCGCTTGCGATCCTCGGCATCGGGATGCCTGGCCAGCAGCCGCCCCGCGCGATGCTCGCCGTGGAGCATGCCCAGGGTGTGGGCTCCCCAGATGAGCCCGAAGAGCCCCACGGTGCAGCTGGCACCCGAGACGGTGGTGACGATGGAGGCGGGCAAGCCCAGGAGGCCCGCGGCCGACGCCGCCAGGACCAGCACGCCGATCACGAGCATGACGAGCAGCTGTATGGCCGCGCTGATCATGGTGAACCGGTGCAGGGGAGAGCCGCCGAACTTGGGAGCTGAGACGGTCTTTGGCATCTAGCACCCGTCCAGCGTGCGCGTGGCCGTGAAGCTCCAGCTCTGAAGCGTGCAATCCAAGCAGGAGGAGCCCTGGAAATCCGCCTCGAAGGTCCCCTGCAGGGTGTCGTCGCTGATGAAGCTGCCCGAGATGGTGTAGATCTCGTCGCAGGTGCGGGGGATCAGGTTCTCGGCCTGGAAGTCGATGCTGCTGCTGTAGCTGCCCGTCATGGTCCCAGGCTGGGAGCCGTTGCTCACGGTGATGCTGGGATAGCCATCCACGATGGTGACCTGGCTGACATCGACATCCACCATATACATGAACCAGAAGTAGCCGCAGCGGTAGCTCACAGGGGTGTCCAGGGTCCAGCTCCCGCTGAAGTCGCTGGCGCCGCAGCCGTCCGGGCAGCCATCGCCGTCCATGTCGTCGCCGGTGGCGTCCTCTTCCGGGCATGCGTCCACGTCGTCGGTGACGCCGTCGCCGTCGCTGTCGTCGATGCAGCCGTCGCCGTCCGCGTCGTAGTCGGTAGCGTCCTCGGCAGGGCAGAGGTCGAGGTCATCGGTGACGCCGTCGCCGTCGCTGTCGTCGACGCAGCCGTCGTTGTCGGCGTCGAAGCCGGTGGCGTCTTCCGTGGGGCAGGCGTCCGCGTCGTCGGTCAGGCCGTCTCCGTCGGTGTCGTCGAGGCAGCCGTCGTTGTCGGCGTCAAAGCCGGTGGCGTCTTCCGTGGGGCAGGCGTCCGCGTCGTCGGTCAGGCCGTCTCCGTCGGTGTCGTCGAGGCAGCCGTCGTTGTCGGCGTCGAAGCCGGTGGCGTCTTCCGTGGGGCAGAGGTCGTCGTCGTTATCGACCATCCCGTCGATGGCTTCACAGGAGACCACGGCCTCGCTGGCGGGATCTCCCCGTCCGTCGCCATCGGTATCGTCGTACAGGGTACTGGGCAGGTAGTCGCCATGGTCGAGGTGGGCATCCAGCGCGTTCTCGCTCACTTCGATCAGCACGTAGCCATTGGAGCCGCTGGTCACGTGGCAGATCTGCACTTTTTGATTTGACTTTGCCCGATACGAAAGGTCGTTCGGGAGGGCCTCCCCCGGGGCCGACGAGGCACAGCCTGCCAGGAATAGCAGTCCGGTGAGCGTGAGCAGGGAGAGGACGGGGCGGGTCATGGGGCCTCCTGGCGCTGTACGTCCGAGCAGCGCCTAACGTCGAGCTACGTGCAAGTCGATGTCTCCCCGCAGGCCCAGTTTTCAGGGCCCGGCGGGATCCCTCGGCGGCTCCACCCTCAGCGCCAATCCCTCAGCCCAAGCCCTGTGCTCATCGGAGTAGTACAGGTAGGCGCAGCTGGCCGGACCCGTGCTGCTGCCGGGGATATCGGCGCTCAGCTCCAGGCTGAACTCGCGACGCTCCCCCGCAGCCAGGCCGTCCAGGTAGAGGGTGACCTCGCGCGGACGCGTCTCCACCAGCGCCACCTCGCCCCGCTCCGCCAGCTGCTCCAGCTGCCAGTCCTGGGGGCTCAAGCCCGCCGGCAGACCCAGGCGCAGCAGCGTGTCGGGTAGGGGCTTCTCCTGCCGGTTCTCCACGGTAGCGAGCAAGGAGACCATCTCGCCCATGTCCGCCTGCGCGCTGGACAGCGAGGTCCGCAGCGCCAAGGGGGCCTCGGCGCTGCTCTCGGGTGTGATCGCGCGGTAGCTCAGGCCTGCGGCGTAGGGTAGGGCCAGGTCGCCCTCCTGCCGCAGCTGCAGCTGATGCTCACCCCCGGAGAGCCCTTCCCCCAAGCCCTCCACGAGCTGCGCCCTGCGCGCACCGGCCGGGATCTCCAGGGTTCGTACCGGCTGGCCGTCTAGAAGGACCCGTACGCGCGAGGCTGGGCGGCGGGCCACCTGCCGTCTGCCATGCTCCACCAGGGCCTGCAGGGCCAGGACCGTGGCCTGGGTGGAGCCCCAGGTCCCGTTGCCCCGGCGCTGCGCAAGCAGCCACTGGACCGCCCGCTGTGCGGCTGCGTCGTGGCCGCCTGCGGCCATCAGGGCCAGCGCGCCCAGTGCCGTGGTCTCCACCTGCAGGCCGAGTCCGCGGCTGGAGGTGACCGAGCTGGCCGCCCCGTTCCATGAGCCGTTCTCCCCCTGCATCCCCGCCAGGCGCGCTGCGGCAGCCTGGCCCTGCGCCCGGTGGCTGGTCAGCTGGCAGAGGGTGTGGCTGGCCAGGGCCAGCAGGTAGGGATCGCTCGCGCTGCGGGCCAGCTCCGCCTGCTGGCCCAGCTCGGCTCCCAGCTCCATGGCGCCGGCCCGCGCCAGGCTCCAGGTGATGTAGGCGTCGCGGATGTCCTTGGATGCGCCGCCGTAGCGTCCGCCGGTATCGTCATTCAGAAAGCCCCCTTCGCCGTCACGGCGCGAGAGCAGCCAGCCCCTCAGGCGAGCGATCCTGGCCGCTTCCACCCCAGCGTAGACCTGCTTCAGCTCCGTCAGCTGCAGCAGCCCCATGGCCGTCAGCGCCTCGTGGCCCGGTTCGCGACCGTACATGGAAAACCCCCCGCTTGGCGTCTCGTACTGCACCAGGCGCTCGTGCCCGCGGTGGATCTTGCCACGCGCGTCCTTCAGCAGGGCGCTGTCGGCCAGGCCGGCCTCGGCCATGAACTGGGCGATCAGCACGTTGGGGTAGGCCTTGCTGCTGACCTGCTCGAAGCAGCCGCTGGGCTCCTTCAAGCCGCCGGCGATGGCCTCGGCCAGGCTGCTCAGGGGATTGGGGTAGAAGCTGACCTGCAGCTGGGTCGATCCCGGCAGGGGATCTTCCAGCGCAAAGCTGTGAACGACTTCTTTCTCGAGGCTCCCCGCCGAGGACCAGCGGCGCGGGAAGCCGCGCGCGGCGACGCGGATCTCGTCGCGCAGGGAATCCTGCAGGCCCAGGGCCGTGGCCGACAGGCTGATGGCGTTCGGTCCGGGCTGGTCCAGGGCGCGGATCGGCAGGTAGAGGCTGGACGTGCGCCTGGCGTCCAGGGACAGGGCGGCTGGCGGCTCCTCCAGCACCAGGCCCTCCCCAAGCGATGTCTCCAGCTCGACCGAGAGGGGCACCGCGCCCTGGTTGCTCAGGCTGACCGGCAGCAGCAGGCGGTCGCCACTGGACAGCTCGCTGGGCAGCTTGACCGCCATGGAGAAGGGCTGACTGGAGACGATCAGGGTCTCGGCACGACCCGGCCGCCCGGCGCCCAGGCCCTCGGCCGTGGCCCGGAAGCTGGTCACGGCGTCGGACAGCGGGAAGCGCACGGTGGCCTGGCCTTGCTCGTCCGTGGTCAGGCTGGGCGTCCAGTAGATGGTGTCACGGAAGTCGCTGCGGGGGCCGCTGCGCACGCGGCTCGCGTCGGGCAGGGGGAAGACGCGTACCTTGGAGTAGCGAGGGGTGGTGGGGGCGCGCCGGCGTCCGGGGCTGGGCGTCCAGCGAGGATTGCTCTCCCCTGGGGAGAGGATGAAGGGAACGACGAAGAAGACGTCTTCCATCTCGGCCGGGAACCTCCAGGCTCTGACCTTCGCCCTCAGGCAGGCACCCAGGGAGTCGTCACCACTTGTATTCCCTGCCAAACTGACGCCTGAGGTCCGGCCTCTCATGATGAAGGCTTCCACCTCGATGCGGCCGGCCAAGTCGGGATTGGACTTCAGCCGCTGCTCGTAGCAGGCCTTGATATGGCCCAGGTACCTCGTCACGACGCGTTTCACCTGCGTAGAGTCGGCACCATCCACCTCCAGCGCCCCCAGGGAGACCCTGCCCGACACCCTCCAGCCGGGTCCGCTGCTGATGCCGGATCTCCCCCCGGACGAACGAGACAGGTCACCGATGGTGGCGTCCGAGCGGCCCAAGCCCTCGCCGCTGCCACGCCTCAAGCCGAGATCGTCGGTCCTTGCCACCTCGACGCCGGACACCCCTTCCATCAATGCGTCGATATCCCCTGAAGCCTCGAACACAGGCCCGCCAGCCTGGGCATTCTCCCCCCTCGACCCAATCATTTGCAGGAGTAGCGACTCCGCTCCCTGAGCCGCCCTCTCCGGCACCACCACCTCCCTCGTTCCCATCGCCGCCGTCAGCTCTGCCATGGCGGCCTCGTCCGACGCCTCGCCCTCCTCCGACACTTCCTCCTCTTGGGCGACGGTCGCGGCCCCCGGTTCGAACACCTGCCTCCACTCGAAACGCCGCCAGCCGCGCGTGCCCAGCAGCATGTCCAGCGCCTTGTGGGCGTCCTCTTCTTCGGGATCGAAGTAGAAGTTGGGCTCGTGCACCTCTTCGCCCAGCTCGGGCTCCAGGTAGAGCCGTGACAGGATGTGCCCCCGCTTGTCGTCGGCCCGATTGAGCACGGCGTCGTCCGCCACGGCCACGGCCAGCTCGGCCCGCACTGGCTTGCCCGCCGGATTCTTGGTGGTCACGGTCAGCGCTACCTCGTCCCCCGGCGCGTAGCGCTCCCGCTCCGCCTCGAGCTCCACCCGCAGATCGCGGCCAGGGTTGCGGTAGACCAGGCGCTCGGCCAGGGGCTGGCCCTGCTCATCCAGCACCGTCACCCGCGCCACTCCCTGGGCCCGGACCAGGGCCGGATCCTCCGGCAGCAAGTGGATCGTGGCACCCTGTGGCCCGGCCTCGACGCGGGCCGCGTCCAGCACGCGCTCCCGCAGGCTGGCCAACACCAGCACTGGCTGGGCCTCGCTGCAGCGCACCTGCACCCGCAGCGCCTCCTGCTGCCCCTCGAAGTCGTCGTAGCTGCGCAGCGTGCAGCCGGCCGGCTGGCGCTCCGGCAGGGCGTAGGGGCCCGCGACTCCGGTGGGCTCGTTGAGCCGGACCGTGTAGTCTGTGTCCATGGGCAGCTCGATGCGGCCCAGGCCGTCGTGCACGCTGCGGAAGCGGGCCACCTCATCTCCGCTGCGATCCAACAGCACGCCCGCCACGTCGGCCGGCTCGCCGTGCCTGTCCCGTGCCTGGAAGTAGACCCGACCCGGCAGGCCCGCCACCAGCTCCCCGCCCTCCGGGAAGAACTGCAGATCCAGCGTGTCGAGCAGGATGGGGATGGGGCGCGTGATGGACTCGCCGACGCCGCCCTGCTGCACCAGCACCGTCAGCACGCCGTCGCCGCCGCGGATCTCCTCCGGCAACACGAAGCTGGCCAGCAGCTCGCCCCGCTCGTCGCTGCGCGCCTCGACCCGCGGCAAGGGCTCGCCATCCACCTTGGGGATCAGGGTCAGCGGGTGGTCGGCCAGTGGCTGGCCGGCGCCGTCCTCCAGGGTGATGGCCGCCTCGACCCGGTCGCCCGGCCCGTAGGCCTCGCGCAGGAACTCCAGGGTCTTGCGCACGCGGGGGGGCTGGTAGGCGGCCACGATCAGGCCGCGCTCGCCACTATGGCCGTCTTGGCTCGTGGCCCGCACGCGCCACTCGCCCCCGGCGGCGTCCGCCGGGATGCGCAGGCCGTTGCTGGCGCCGCCGTGCCGCTCCTTGACCAGCAGGCGCTCCGCCACTTTCCCGCGGGCGTCGAGCAGCTCGTAGGTGATGCTCTTGTTCTTGGGCTCGCCGCCGAAGGTCCTGGCGCGCAGATCCCAGCTCCTGATCCAAATGGTCTCGCCGGGGCGGAACAGGGGCCGGTCCAGGGTCAGGTGGATGCGACGCCCGGGGTTGTCCTGAAAGAAGCTCTCCAGCTGGCCCAGCAGCTCGGCTTGCTCGTCCCCGAGCTGTCGGCGCGGGCTGGGCTCGGGCGCTTCCTCGAAGACGCCCGGGACCTGCAGCGGGGGTTGCGGGGGCGGCGCAGATGCCGGCGGCGCGTCCTGGGAGCTGCAGGCCAGCAAGAAGAGGGCAGGGAGAACCATGGACGAACTCCGGAAAGAGCAGGATCCAATCCTACCGCAGTCGAAACCAGCAGTCACCCATACCCTCAAAGGGAGGCCGCTTCTCCCGGTCGGCGAAGATCCGCTGTTGTTCTCGACGGGGTGATGCGCTTCCGCTGTCAGGCCTGGCATCACAGGTCGCCACGCCTTCCTCCCCCGGAGGGCTCTCAACCCCATTGCAGGTAGTCGAGCTCCTTCTCGAGCCGCGTGAGCGCCCTCTTCACGCTGCGCAGCGTCTTGCGATGCGTCTCGTAGTCCTCTGGCTCCTCGGCTACGGTCCTGGCGGTCTTCACGCAGGCCCGGAGCAGGCTGTAGGAGGCGCTCACCGTGGGAGGGCCTCCTCGCATGGCCTTCGTGGTCCTGGCCAGCTCATCCAGGACAGGACGCCAATCGCGGGGCGCCTTCTTCCGCGGCTTCGGGCCCTGTGCGGCGGGTTCCAGCGTGGTGAGGAAACGACCTCGCCGTCGCGCCACACGGTAGGCCTCGTTCAGATTCGAACGGATGCCCGGGCCAAAGTGGACGTTGTAGATCCCTATCAGACCGTCGTAGACGATCTTCCCCTTGTAGGGGAGCAACACCGTGCTCACCATCACTGGCAGTCGCCGCCCGTCCAGTAGGTCCCGCGGATCGCTCGATAGGCCGAGCACGCCATAGGCACTGCCATCTTCGCCGAGAAATACCATCTGCCTCTTCAGGAGCTTGTGGATGTGGAAGGTCCCCGCGACGGCGTGTTTCCAGGAGGCGGCCAGCAGCCGCGTCGCGTCGTCGAGGCCGTCGGGATTCTGTTCGGCGTAGGCCTCGACCAGGGATCGATGCCGCCATAGCGCGTCCCGCAGGGCCTGTTTTCTGGCCAGCGGGAGTCGCTTCACGGCCTCCAGCGAATCGGCCCCAGGAACGACCTGCAAAGAACGATTGCCGAAACACAGCATGCGCTCGACGAGCTCGCAGACGGTATCCGCGTCTTCAGGTGGAAGCAGCATCTCTCTCTCCGTGTCGGCCCGCGTATCCGTCGATGGTCTACGCAGTCATTGCGGTGCCTATCAACACACCAGGGCACGCGCCCGCGGCCTCCCCGGGCTCCCTCGGGGGGACGAGGCTGGCATGACAGGGGCGTCGCCTTCCTCGGCGCGCCACGAGAGAACGACGAAGCCCGCCACAATGGCCAGGCCAGCCAGAACCAAGGAATGAACGCGCAACGAAGCCCTGTCCCGTGGGTGTATACTCCCCCCACGCACCCGGCGCCTCAGCAGCGCCCGATCCCAAGGGAAACGCCATGAAGCTCCCCCTCCTCCTCACCGCCCTGGCGCTGCTCGCCACCGCCTGCGACGACAAGCCCGCCACGGACAGCGCCGAGCCCGAGGTCCAGGACCAGGACCTCGACGACGACGGATACGCCAGCGACGAGGACTGCGACGACGAGGACGAAGAGGTGCATCCCAGCGCCACCGAGGTCTGCGACGGCGTGGACAACGACTGCGACGGCGAGACCGACGAGGAGGTGGAGACCACCTACTACCTGGACGCCGACGAGGACGGCTTCGGCGACCCCGCCGAGCCCGTGGACGCCTGCGAAAAACCCGCCGACTACGTGCCCTCGGGCAGCGACTGCGACGACAGCGACGCCAACGCCTACCCGGGCAACGAAGAGAGCTGCGACGGCGTGGACAACGACTGCAACGACGAGATCGACGAGGACGTCACCGACACCTGGTTCCTGGACTACGACGGCGACGGC
>CAYVQL010000020.1:0-15368 GCA_964454135.1 uncultured Enterobacterales bacterium
CCCCCCCGGGGGGGCCGGGCGGCCCCCCGGGGGGGGCCCCCGGGGGGGGGGGGGGGGGCCGGCCCCCGGGGGGGGCCCCCCCCCCCCCAGCTGTTTTCATGACAGCAGCAGCCCTTGTCGGCCGCGCGGCGGTGCGCAGCTTGCCACCATGTCGCGCCGCCGTGCCAAGCCCCCCGCCCCTGTCAGCGCCGCCGCGCTGCAGCGCAAGGCCGCCTGGTACGTCGAACGCTACGGCGGCAACTCCGCGGCCCTGCGACGCGTCCTGCAGCGCAAGGTGGCCCAGGCCTCTGCGTTTCACGAGACCGACCAGACGCAGGCGACCGCCCTGGTGGAGTCCACGGTGGCCCGCTTCCGCGATCTGGGCTTGGTGGACGACGACGCCTGGGCCCTGGCGCGCGCTCGTCGCTGGCTGCGCCGGGGGGTGCCCAGCAGGGCCATCCGAGGCCGTCTGAAGGCGGCGGGCATCGCCGAGCCGCAGATCGCGGCGGCCCTGGAAGCCTTGAGAGCCCAGGGCAGTCCCGACCTGCGAGCCGCAGTGGCCTACGCCCGCCGCCGCCGCTTCGGTCCCTACGCGCCGGACGAAAAACGCGCCGCCCAGCGCCAGCGCCAGCTGGCCGCCATGGGCCGCGCCGGCTTCTCCTGGTCTGTGGCCGTGCGCGTGCTGGACGCCTCCGATATCGATGAGCTGGAGGCCTAGTGCCCGTGCCTGCAGATACCTATGCAGGCCCAGCGAGCCGTCCGGCGCGGGCACGGCGGCCGCGGAGCGGCCGAAGGGGGGTGCGCCGAAGGCGCAGTTGGGGGGCCTTGCCCCCCACAAAAAATGCTGGTGCCCCTACGGGGGAAACCTGGAAAGGTATCTCCGGGTAGGGGCACTAGTCGCCGCCCTTCTTCTTCCTGCGCGCCATGCGCTCCCGCAGGCGCTGCAGCACGCCCTGGCGGTCCCTGGCGGGCTCTTCTTCGCCCTGCTCGGCGGCCCGGCGGGCCTCGCGCCGGCTGCTGTGCAAGGGACAGCTTCCGCTGGGCACCTGGTCCTTGGGGAAGTGCTCCGTGTAGCGCTCGGGGCAGTCCTGCGCTGCAGGCAGCAGGCTCTCGGCGCAGAGCACCACCTCCTCCAGAGCCGCCTGGTGACGGAAGCTGCCACGGGTCGTGCCGCTGGCAGCCATGAAGCGCGCCCAGATGGGCAGGGCGGCGCCGGCGCCGGAGAGGCCGTGGGAGCGCCCCTTGTCGAAGCCCACCCAGACCGCCGCCACCAGGCTGGGAGAAAACCCCACGAACCAGGCGTCGCGCCCGTCGTCGGTGGTGCCGGTCTTGCCACCCACAGCGCCGGACAGGTCGTAGCGGCCGGCGCCCCTTCCCGTGCCATCGCGGATGACGCCCCGCAGGGCGCACAGGGCCATGGAGGCCGAGCGCTGGGAGACGGCCGCACGGCGCTGGATCGTGCCCAGGGTCACCGCCTCACCCGCGGGATCAGCGGCGCCCAACAGCAGCAGCGGTTCCACGTGCTGGCCCCCGCCAGGGAAGACGCTGTAGGCGCTGGCCAGCTGCAGCGGCGTGCCCTCGAAGGCCCCCAGGGCGGCCGAGGGCAGAGCGGTGGCGCCATCCAGGCCCAGCCCGCGCCAGAAGCGCTGCAGCTTCTTCATGCCCACCCGCTCGGCCAGGTGGATGGCGGGGATGTTGCGTGAGTGCACGATGGCGCGCCGCACGCTGACCTGCCCCTCGTAGCGACCGTCGTAGTTGGAGGGCTGCCAGGATTTCCCACCCGAGCGCCGCGTCAGGGGCTCGTCGGGCAAGCGTGTGGCCAGGTGCAGCGAGCGGTCGGCCTCCAGGGCCTGGACCAGCGTGAGGGGCTTGATCAGCGAGCCCACCTGGCGGCGACCGTGCACTGCGCGGTTGAAGCTGCTGGTCCCGTAGTCACGCCCCCCCACCATGGCCAGTACCTGGCCGCTGCGGGCATCGAGGACCACCAGCGCCGCCTGCACGCCCCGCAGCTTGGGATGGGCGCGCTCCACCTCGGCCAGGCCCTCTCGCACGGCTTGCTCGGCCAGCTCCTGCAGAAAGGGCGACAGGCTGGTGTAGACGTGCAGGCCGCGGGAGATCACCGTCCCGGGGCCCTGCTGCGCTTCCACCAGCTCCACGGCGTGGTCCACGCCCCAGCTGGCGCCGCGAGCCACGGCGGTCGGTCGCACCTCCAGGCCGTTCTTCAGCACGGCGTCGGCCGCGGCCTGGTCGATGCGCCCCAGCTGCACCAGGCGCCGCAGCACCAGGTCGCGGCGCTCCAGGGCCTGCTCGGGGTGACGCAGGGGCGACCAGGCGTTGGGAGCGCTGATGATGCCGGCCAGGGTGGCAGCCTCCCCCAGGTCCAGCCGGTCCACGGGCTTGCCGAAGTAGACCCGCGCCGCCTCGGCCACGCCGTGGATGGCCTGCCCGCCGGCCTGACCCAGGTAGATGCCGTTCAGGTAGAGCTCCAGGATCTCCTCTTTCTCGAGCTGCTCCTCCAGGGCCAGGGCAAGCAGGGCCTCCCGCGCCTTGCGGGCCAGGCTGCGCTCGGGATCCAGGAAGAGATTCTTGGCCAGCTGCTGGGTGAGGGTGGAGCCCCCCTGCACCGTGCGCCCCTCCCGCAGGTTGACGAAGAGGGCCCGCGCCACGCCCAGGACGCTCAGGCCAGGGTGCTCGTAGAAGCCGTGGTCCTCCATGGCCAGCACGCAGTCCTGTACCACCTGGGGGATGTCGTGCAGGGGCACCAGCTGGCGCCTCTCGGCCGAGGCGCCCGACTGGGTGGAGAGCACAGCCGGCGCCAGACGCGCCGGGGAGCTGGGGCTGACCGAGGAGACGCGGCCGTCGCGGAAGGCAATCAGGACCTCGCCGGAGGGAATGCTCCAGCCGGGACCGCTGGCGGCCGCCTTCTTGACCAGCACGGCGTCCGCGCTCAAGCGGAAATCCCCCGGGGCTCGCACGTCGCCGGTCTGGGCGTAGCCAGCAGCCCGCAGCGCCGAGCCCAGCCGGGCGGGGGTCAAGCTCAAGCCGCGCCAGACCTCGAGCGGACCGGAGTAGACGCGACCGGGGGTGGACCAGGTGGCGCCCTCCAGGCGCGCCGCAACCGTGACCTGGGCCTCGCGCCAGAGCGCCAGGCCGACGATGGACACGCCCAGCAGCACACCCAGGCCCAGCACCAGGCCGCTGCGCCAGAGCCAGCCGCGACCTCCAGCGCCGGCGGACCGGGCGCGGCGCTTGGACGCGCGCTTCCGGCTTCCGCCCGACGAGCGCTTGCGCGGCGAGGACTTGCGGCGCGCGGCGGTTTTTTTCCGCGTTGGCGCCTTCTTCCGCTCTGGCGTCTTCTTCCGAGCAGTGGGCCTGCGCCTGGGAGCGCGGGCCGGTGCGGGGCGCTTGCGTGCGGGGAGGGCCAAGAGCAGGTCCGAGATGTTGACGAAGCAACAGCATCCCATAATGCTGCGCGTTCACTATACCCCAGGTCGGGGGCGAGGGGAAGCGCCCAGTCTTGGGGGGATAGCCGCTGCGGCAGCACAGCCCTCAGTCCGCGGACAGCACCCTCTTGGCCGCCTGGTACACGGCGTCCGCCGTCAGGCCCAGGGCCTGGGCCACCTGCGCGCCCGGGGCGGACATGCCGTAGCGATCGATGCCCACGCTGGCGCCCTCGAAGCCCACGTAGCGCTCCCAGCCCTGGGTGACACCAGCCTCCACCGAGACACGCGGCAGGCCCGCGGGCAGCACAGCGGCCTGGTAGGCCTTGCTCTGCTGCTGGAAGAGCTCCCAGCAGGGCAAGGCCACGACGCGCACCGCCACGCCCTCGGCCTCCAGGCGCTGCTGGGCTTGCAGGGCCAGTGCCACCTCGGAACCGGTGGCCAGCAGAATGGCGCACGCATCGGACGAGGCCTCACGCAGCACGTAGCCGCCCTTGGCCAGGCCTTCAGCCGGCGCGCATGCTTGGCCGTCCGGCCGGTCCGCGCGGTCCAGCACGGGCAGGCCCTGGCGCGTGAGCACGATGGCTGTGGGGCCGTCCTGTCTCAGCAGGGCTTGCTTCCAGGCCTCGCATACCTCGGCGGCGTCGGAGGGGCGGATCACGTGCAGCCCCGGGATGAGCCGCATGGCCTGCAGCTGCTCTACGGGCTGGTGCGTGGGGCCGTCCTCGCCCACGAAGATGCTGTCGTGGGTGTAGACGTAGATCACCCGCTGTTTCATGAGCGCGGCGAGCCGCACCGCGGGCCGCATATAGTCGTGGAAGACCAGGAAGGTGGCGCAGTAGGGCACCAGGCCGCCGTGCAGGGTCAGGCCGCTGCAGATGGCGGCCATGGCATGCTCGCGGATGCCGAAGTGCAGGTTGCGCGCTCGAAAATCCCGGGCGGTGATGTCACCGCCGTTGGGGATGAGGGTCTTGTTGGAGGCCGCCAGATCGGCCGAGCCGCCCACCAGGTTGGGCAGGCTGGCCGCCAGGGCCGCGATGACGCTGCCGCTCGCGTGGCGCGTGGCCAGCGAGCTGCCCGCCTCGAACTCGGGCCAGTCGACCTGGCCCAGCCGGTCGCCCAGATCATCGGACTGCCAGCGCTCCCAGTCCTGGGCCTGCGGCGAGGCGGCCAGGCGCTGGGACCAGGCCAGGGACTGGGCGCCCCGCTCTTCGTCCCGGTCCCGGAAGTGGGCCACCACCTCGGGCGGAACCGCGAAGTGGGCCTGCGGGTCCATGCCCAGCTCGATCTTGGTCAGGCGCACCTCTTCCTCACCCAGGGGTGCCCCGTGCACCTTGTTGGAGCCGGCCAGGTTGGGCGAGCCGCGCCCGATGACCGTCTGGCAGCAGATCAGGGAAGGGCGCGGATCGGCCTGGGCGGCCTCGATGGCCTCGACCAGCTGCTCGTGATCATGGCCGTCCACGGCCTGCACGTGCCAGTCCAGGGCCTGGAAGCGCGCCACCCGGTCCTCGGAGAAGGCCAGGTTGGTGGTGCCGTCGATGGTGATGTTGTTGTCGTCGTACAGCGCGATGATGCGCCCCAGGCGCAGGTGCCCGGCCAGGGAAGCCGCCTCGTAGCAGATGCCCTCCATCACGTCGCCGTCGCCGCACAGGATCCAGGTGCGGTGGTCGCAGAGCTCGGGACCGAAGCGCTCCCGCAGCATACGCTCGGCCATGGCCATGCCCACGCCGTTGGCGAAGCCCTGCCCCAGGGGGCCCGTGGTGGTCTCCACCATGCCCACCTCCCCCACCTCCGGATGCCCGGCGGTGCGAGAGCCCAGCTGGCGGAAGTTCTTGATCTCGTCCAGCTCCAGGTCGACCCCGCTCAGATGAAGCAGGCCGTAGAGCAGGGCGGAGCCATGACCGCCAGAGAGCACGAAACGATCGCGATCCGGCCAGTCCGGCCGGACCGGATCGTACTTCAGAAAGCCATTCCACAGCACGAAGGCGGCGTCGGCCATGCCCATCGGCAAGCCGGGATGACCCGAGTTGGCGCGTTGGATGGCGTCGATGGCCAGCCCACGGAGGGTGTTGACACAGCGTTGTTCGATGTCGGACATGACGGCCTCCTGGAAGGGAGCCCGTACTAACCCGTTCAGCGGCCGCTCCCCGCTCCATCACCCAAGGTGTCGGCGTACAGCTCGTAGTAGCCGTCGCTGCCGGCGGAGACCTCGCTCGTACGCAGCAGCTTGCCTCCATTGGCCTCGTCGGCGATGTTCATATTCTCATCGAGCTCGTAGGCGCGCCCGTAGTGCGTCTGGCCCCCGCTGCCCACCGGATCCCCCTCCAGCACGGTGTAGCCACCGAAGTAGTAGGGGGCACCCTCGCTCTTCCAGTCGGCACCAAACCAATCCGCCAGGCCGGCTTCCAGTGCGGAATCCAGCTCGTGGAAGCCGATCTCCCATGACCAGCCCGTCAGCTCGTTCAACAGGTCGCCGTCGCTGATCTCGGGGCAGTCGCTGCTCGCCAGGCTCAGATCCAGAACCCAGTCGAACCAGGCGCCGTCGATGCCCTGCGCGGCCTCGCTGGAGGCGAGATAGTGCGCCGTGCAGCTGGCGTACTCGCCGTTTTCGTCCGCATTCTCGTAGAGCACCACCTCCAGATCCGGCTCCAACAGGCCCTTGCTCGATGAGGTGACCGCGGCGAAAGCGCCGTCCTTCACCCCGGTCTTGAGGTTCCACAGCATCCAGGCCGCATCAAAGCAGCCCGGACAGGCGCTGTCGCCGTCTTCCGTGGTGCGGCAGGCCTGGCCGAGGGTCAAGGGGACGAGGAGCCAGAGGTTCTTGTGCATGGGGACTCCGAGGAATGCGGGGTGACTGCAAGTACAGTGCACACAAGCGGCGAAAGGATCCACCCCGGAACGCGGAACTGGCCTCTCCGGGCGTCAGGACCGCCCCGCTGTTATGAGCCGGCGCTCGGCAAACCCCCCTTAGGAGACGCCATGGCCCGCCACGAGCAGAGCATCACGACCCGTGAACAGGACTACAGTCAATGGTATCTGGATGTACTGGGAGCCGGGCAGCTGTTCGACTACGCCCCGGTCAAGGGCTGCATGGTCATCCGGCCCCACGGCTACGCCATCTGGGAGGCCATGCAGGCCGACCTGGACCGCCGCTTCAAGCAGACCGGTCACGTCAACGCCTACTTCCCGCTCTTCATCCCCCAGAGCTTCCTCTCCCGCGAGGCTGAGCACGTGGAGGGCTTCGCCAAGGAATGCGCCCTGGTCACCCACCACCGGCTGCGCGCCACCACCGTGGACGGCCGCGCGGCGGTCGAACCGGATCCGCAGGCGCGCCTTGATGAGCCCCTGGTGGTGCGTCCCACCAGCGAGACCATCATCTGGAACAGCTACCGCAACTGGATCGACTCCCACCGCGACCTGCCCCTGCTGATCAACCAGTGGGCCAACGTGGTCCGTTGGGAGATGAAGACGCGCCCCTTCCTGCGCACGGCCGAGTTCCTCTGGCAGGAGGGCCACACGGCCCACGCCACGCGCCAGGAAGCCGAGGAAGAGACCGTCCGCATGCTGGGCGTCTACCGCGACTTCGCCCAGCAGACCCTGGCCCTGCCCGTGATCGAGGGCGTCAAGACCGCCAGCGAGCGCTTCGCCGGCGCCCTGGAGACCTACTGCATCGAGGCCATGATGCAGAACGGCTGGGCCCTGCAGTCCGGCACCAGCCATTTCCTTGGGCAGAACTTCGCCCGCGCCTTCGACGTGACCTTCCAGGACGCCGACGGCGAGCGCAAGCTCGTCTGGGCCACCTCCTGGGGCGTGTCCACGCGCCTGATAGGGGCCCTGGTGATGGCGCATTCCGACGACACCGGCCTGGTGCTGCCACCCCGGGTGGCGCCCATCCAGGTGGTGATCACGCCCATCTGGAAGGGTCCCAGCCAACAGGAGAAGGTGCTTCCCTTCGCCGAGAAGGTGCGCGACGCGCTGGCCGCGGCCGGCCTACGGGTGCACTTGGATGCCCGCGACAGCCTGAAGCCGGGGGCCAAGTACTTCGAGTGGGAGCGCAAGGGTGTGCCCCTGCGCCTGGAGATCGGCCCGCGGGACATGAAGAGGGACTCCACCTTCGCCGCCCTGCGCAGCGGCGGCAAGAAGTTCCCCATCCCGGTGCAGGGCATCGCCGCTCGCGTCGCCGAGGTGCTGGAACAGGAGCAGCAGGGGCTCTTCGAACGCGCGCTGGCCATGCAGCGGGCGCGTACCCAGCGCACGGACAGCTACCAGGCCTTCAAGGAGCGGTTGGAGCAGGAGGGCGGCTGGTATCTGGTCCCCTGGCACGACGACGCCGAGGAAGAGGCCGCCATCAAGGCCGAGACCCGGGCCACCATCCGCTGCTACCCGCTGCAGCGACAGGAAGAGGCCCAGGGCAAGGCCTGCTTCAAGACCGGCAGACCGGCCACGCATATGGCCATCTTCGCGCGGGCATACTAGAGAGCCCGGGGTAGCAGCCCCGGCAACGCCATGGCCCAGCTCAACATCCGCGACCTGAACCGCGTCCGGCAGATCCTGGGCGTGCTGGGCCGCCATGGCTTCGGCGGCATGTTGATCCAGGCCGGACTGGGCCGCTACATGCCCGAGAACGGCGCACAGGGCTCCGAGCAGGAGCATTGGGCGGTGCGCATTCGCCGCGCCCTGGCCGAGCTGGGGCCCACCTTCGTCAAGCTGGGGCAGATCCTGTCGGTGCGGCCCGACATCATCCCGGCCCGTCTGGCCGAGGAGTTCGCGCAGCTGCAGGACCGCGTTCCGCCCGTGGAATTCGAGGCCATCAAGCGCGTGGTGGAGGCCGACCTGCACGCGGAGCTGGAGGAGAGCTTCGCCAGCTTCGAGCCCGAGTGCATGGCCTCGGCCAGCATCGCGCAGGTGCACCGCGCCGAGCTGCCCAACGGCACGCCCGTGGCGGTCAAGGTGCGCCGGCCCGACATCGTGCCCGTCATCCGCGCCGACCTGCGCATCCTCTACACCCTGGCCCACCTGGTGGAGGGCCAGTTCGAGCTGCCCGGCGTCTACACGCCGGTGGCCATCGTCGGCGAGTTCGAGGCGGCGGTGCTGCAGGAGCTGGATTTCTTCCAGGAGGCCCACAACTGCGAGCGCTTCCGCACATCCATGGAGAGCGCCCACCCCGACATCCTCGTTCCCCGGGTCCACTCCAGCCACTCGGCACGGCGCGTGCTCAGCCTGGAGCTCTGCGAGGGCACCGCGCTGAACGCCCTGCCCGATGACGATCCCCGCTGCCCGGTCGTGGCCCACAAGCTGCTCGAGGCCAGCTACACCCAGGTCTTTGAGAATGGTCTCTTCCACGGCGATCCCCACCCCGGTAACCTGCTGGTGCTGGAGGACGGCGGGCTGGGCTACCTGGACTTCGGCCTGGTGGGCACCATCACGGTGGAGATGCGCCAGGTGGTCTCGGCCATCTTCATGGCCCTGGTCTTCCGCGACGCCGACGCCCTGGTGATGGCCTTCACTCGCGCCAGCGCCTCCTCGCGGCGCGTGGACCTGAAGGCCCTCAAGACCGAGCTGGAGGTGCTGATGGCGCGCTTCCACGGCGCCTCCCTGACCACGCTCACCGAGCAGGCCAACCTGATGGAGTTCATCGAGGTCATCGCGCGCCACCGGCTGATCATGCCGCGAGAGTACGCGGTGCTGGCGCGCACCTCGAACCTGGTCTTCGGCATCACCCGCAAGCTGCTGCCCAACGCCGACATCGTGGAAGAGGTGCGGCCCCTGGCCGAGCGCCTGATGACGCGCCAGCTGGCCCCGGACAAGCTGGCCACCGAAGCCGCCCGCATGCTCTTCCTGGCGCGCACCAGCCTGTCCCAGCTGCCCCTGCAAGCCACGCAGTTGATGTCGGACGCCGAGGCCGGGCGCTTGCAGGTCAACACCCACAACCGGGACGCCCAGGCCTTCCTGGAGGAGCTGCGCCGCGCCGGCGTGGGCATCGCCCGCGCCCTGTGCACCCTGGCCCTGACCGTGGCCGGGGCCATCATGCTGGTGCCGCTGGACCTGCGGCCTGCCGGGGTGCCCGTGGTGCCCCTGGTGGGGATCGTGACCCTGATCGTGAGTTCCTTCATGTGGGCGGGCCTGGTGGCCCACACCCACCTGGCGCGGCGCCTGCACCCGCGGGAGATCCGCAAGAGGTTGGGGAGGGTGTTCCGCTTCCTGGCAGGGGGGCGGAATTCCCAGGATTAGGTTCGCACAGGAGGATCCATGCCCCAGCCCATCGCCGAGCTGCCCGCGTCCGCCTGCGCGGACCTGGTCGGCATCTTCTGCGATCTGGACGACACGCTGACCGAGCAAGGTCGCGTAGTGCCCGCCGCCTTCCAGGCCCTGCACCGCGCCCGGCAGGCCGGCCTGCGCACCGTGATCATCACCGGCCGCCCCGCCGGCTGGGTCGACCATCTGGCGCGCATGTGGCCCGTGGACGGCGTGGTGGGCGAGAACGGCGGCCTGTGGTTCTGGCACGACGGCGTCAAGCTGCAGCGCCGCTTCCTGCAGCCCGCGGCCGAGCGCGCGCGCAACCGCCAGCGCCTGGCCGCCCTGGGCGAGCGCATCCTGGCCGAGGTGCCGGGCTGCGCCCTGTCCGTGGATCAGCCCTACCGGGAGCTGGACCTGGCGGTGGACTTCTGCGAGGACGTGCCGGCCCTGGACGAGGCGGCCATCGACCGCATCGTGGCGACCTTCGAGCGCCACGGCGCCACCTGCAAGGTCTCCAGCATCCACGTCAACGGCTGGTACGGCCGCTTCGACAAGCTGGAGGGTTGCCGCCGCTTCCTGTGGGATCGCTGGGGTGAAGCCCTGGAGCCCTCCCTGCCGCGCTGGGCCTTCTTCGGCGACTCGGCCAACGACGAGCCCATGTTCCAGGCCTTCCCCTGCAGCGTGGGCGTGGCCAATGTGGCGCATTTCCTGCCGCGGCTGGAGCACAAGCCGCGCTGGATCACGGAGCTGCCTGGGGGGCGGGGGTTTGCGGAGGGGGTGGAGCGGATCTTGGGGGGGGTGGAATAGGAGCCGGTTCAGAAGACGCAGCTGCTCCCCTGCACGCAAGAGAAGGACTCATTGGAGCCCAGATCCGCCAAGGTCTCCTCCGCAATGCGCAGGTCGGCCGGGTCGTTGTCGTTGCTGGGGCCTCCCCAGTCGCAGCGCACGCACTCCAGGCTGGCCTTGTCGCCCAGGTAGGCGGCCGCGTCTCCGCCGGTGTTGGCGCTGAAGCTGCTATCGCTGAAGAGCAGGTCGACCTGTTGGGTGCAGCTGCCCACGGCCAACGCGGATCCGCCATCGCTGGCGCGGTTGCCGCTGAAGGCGCAGCCCTGCAGCACGACCTCGTTCAGCTCGGCCCAGCCACCGACGTCGATGGCGCCTCCCCCCAACGATTCGTTGCCCTCGAAGCTGGCGTCCGTCACGTACAGCTCACCATGATCCGAGGATCCCATGGCGATGGCACCCCCTTCGTAGCCGGACTGGTTGCCTGCGAAGCTGCTCCGCAGGATCTCGAGGACCACGTGTCCGCCCCCGCCAGCCGTGATGGCCCCACCATCGTATTCCGCATAGTTGTTCGTGAAGCTGCAGCCCTCCACCACCATGGTGCCCAGCTCGCCACCCGCGACTTGCAGGTTGAGGGCCCCGGCCTCGTAGCGGGTCCAGTTCCCGCTGAAATCGCTGTCTGCGACGGTCACATCAGCCCCGGGCCAGTAGCCGAACTCCGCTGCGCCACCGCCATAAAAGGCATAGTTGTCCTGGAAGCTGCAGCCCGTGATCTCCACGAAGACCAGGCTCTTCGCGACGATTGCGCCTCCCTCGTATTCGCTGACGTTGTCGAGGAAGCGGCAGTCATCCACCACGAGCGAGCCTACGTCGTCGCCGTTGATGGCGATGGCCCCCCCGGCGTAGCGGGCGTGGTTGCCCACGAAGCTGCAGCCGCGCACATGCAGGCTGGACTCGTAGCTGGCGATGGCCCCGCCGTTGAAGCTCCCCAGCTGCGCGGTAGCCATGCCATTCTCGAAGCCCAGGTCGCGCACGATCAGATCCGCGCCATCCTGCAGCTGGATCATGGGCTGGGTGGAGCCACCGTCCAGCAGGGTATCGGCGTGCTGGCCCGAGACCGAGGCCAGCATCAGGCTGCGGGCGCCCGAGATATCCAGCAGCTCGCTATGGGTGCCCTGGCAGACCCAGACCACCTCGCCATCCACGGCCGCATCCAGGGCCTGCTGGATGGTGGCGTGCCCGGCCTCGTTCAGCACCGCGGCCACGCCCGCCCCGCAGGCCGCAGTCGTCTCTACGCCCGGGACCAGCTCGATGTCGATCTCCGGGGCGGCCTCACCCTCGGGCCCGCGTTGCCAGGCTGGCTCCTCGTCCGCACCGCAGTTGGAGAACAGGGCCGTGACAGCGGCGGTGAGCGTGGTGAGCATGGGATCCCCTCGTGTCTTGGCGACGAAAAAACGCTTCTACAGCGAGGATACCACGAAAGGCGCGCCTCACGCCAGCCGATTCGGGATCCCCTTCCCCGCCAGCCAGGCCCGCAGGGCGGCCTCCAGCTCGTCGGCGATGGCCTGGGCCAGGTCGTCGTGGAAGCCGGCGGCGTGGGGTGTGACCAGCACGCGGGGATGGGCGGCCAGCTCCGCCATGCGCGGGAAGGGCTCCTGCGGGAACACGTCCAGCCCCAGGCCACCCAGCCGGCCGGCCTGCAGCATGGCCCAGGCCCGCTCCAGGTCGAGCACGCCGCCGCGGGCGGTGTTGACCAGCACCAGGTCGCGGCGTGCCGCGGCCAGGGCCGAGGCGTTGAGAACAGGAGGCGCGCCACGCTCCAGGCGCAGGTTCAGGCTGACCAGGCGGCAGCGGGACAGCAGCTCCTCGATGGAGACGGGCTCGACCGTCGATGGCACGCCCGTCGGATCGCAGCCCAGCATCCGCGCGCCCAGCAGGCCCAGCACCTCGGCCATTCGGCGGCCGATCACGCCCAGGCCCACCACGCCCACCTGCAGGCCCTGCAGCCGGGCCATGGCGCGCTCCGGCAGCAGGGGGCGCACCCAGCGCCCCTGGCGGGCCTCGGCCTGCTGGCGCGGCATGTCTCGCAGCAGTGCCAGGCCCATGCAGAGGCTGGCCTCCACCACGGCGTCGCGGCGCACCATGGGCATGCGGCCCACCGCTACTCCGCGCTGGCGCGCCGCGTCCAGGTCCAGGTGGTCGTAGCCGCTGGTGGTGGTGAGCAGCAGCCGGCAGCGGGGGGCGGTGTCCAGCGCGGTAGCGCCCACGGGCTGCAGGCTGGTGACCACCAGCACCTCGGCCTCTGCGATGGCCTCCACAGGGGCCCCCTGGGGCAGGTGGCGGCAGCGCAGGCCCAGGGCCTGCACGCGCTGGCGCTCCCGGGCAAGGCCGTCGTCCTGCTCGTAGGGGCTGCGCCCCCAGCGCAGCACGAGGGGGGGGTGGGACATGGGGGGGCTCCTGGTGTCCAGGGGACGGATAGGTCCTAACCGCCAGGCCCGGCGGGCGGCTTCTCCGGGATGTTGGCTCAGCTCTCCCAGCGCGGACTGGCCGGGGCCGACGTGGCAGAGCAGGTGCCGGGCGCGGCACCTCCCTCGCGGGTGCGAGAGGGGATGGAGACGGAGCGCGGCTCGGAACAGGACGAGTTCCTGCCCCAGCTGGTGGCCGACATGGAGCGAGCCGTGGCCGAGCTGGGCAGCGGCGAGGGCGACTTCGTCTGGGCGGCGGCAGGCACTCCTGCGCGCGAAGAAGAGCCGGATTCCGGGGAGGAAGAGCGAGGGGAGCGACCGGAGTGGCTCTCCAGCTGGGCGCGACTACCAGGCCTGCGGCGCCGAGATGATCAAGACGATGCTGGAGGACGAGAGCGCTCCGCCCGCGCTCCCGGCGGCCCAGGAGCCCGACGCGCGGCAGGTCGTCCTGGCGGATCTGGGGGAGGCCCCGACCAAGCTGCCGGAGTTGGTCAGGGAGTGGGATGGCTGAGGCTCGGCGAGCGCCACGCCTAGGCAGAAACAGCTCTGCACCGGGGACGGAGAAGGTTCGCGCAAAGACGCGAAGACGCAAAGGCCTGCGCGTTCGTGGCAGCCGGGCTGCGCCGTGGAGGGGCGAGAGGGAGAGAGGGCTGCCGCTCCGGCTCCCGTGGGAGTGGCGGCGGGGCGCAGGAAAGTGGTTTCATGCTTCGTGGAGCAGCCCCTTGCTCCGACGCTCCGCCCACGAAACAGGTGTACCGCGCCGATAGCGCGCATACGCCCCGCCCACTCCCCCGCGGCGAAAACGCCTACCCCGTCAACTACCGCATCATCGAGCATCGTTGTCCCTGCTGCCAGAGAGCTTGGACCGAAGGTCGTGCGGGCCGCATCGAGATGGACGAACGCGAGCGCGCGCTCGCGGAATGCGACGCAGAGGTGGTGGCCGGCGACGAGAGCGCCGGCATTCCCGGACACATGAGCCGCACGATCCCTCCAGCGATCCGGCGGGCCGTGCTCATCCGCGATGGCGGGCGCTGCCAGGTTCCCGGCTGCCGCCACAACAAGCATATTGAATTGCACCACATCGATCCGTGGACGAGCAGCCGTTCGCACGATCCGCAAAACCTCGTCTGTCTCTGTTCAACGCACCACGCGATGGTGCACAAAGAAGTGCTCCGCATCAGCCGGGATCAGGAGGACGCCCTGCGCTGGGAGCGCGGCTTTGGCGAGCCCCTGGGCGTGGTGGCCAGCATCTGGGGGGAGCGGGCCGAGCTGGAACACGGCGACCTGGCCGAGTTCCAGGGGCCACCGGGCAGCTGGCCCCTCCTCCGGGGACTGTGGGGCCCCATCGAGCCACCCGAAGAAGGCCGCATACCACGTGGCCGCCAGCAGGCCCGCATCGGCGACGATCAGCGCATGGCGCCGGGATGGATGGCGCGGAACATCCCCATCTGATTCCCCGATCGTCTCACGGTGACACCTGCCCCCGGCATCCGGCCCCCTGCCCTCCCTGGGCGCCGCCAGCTCGCCTCGATACCCTACCCGCCCCCTCCCAGGCTGGTCCCATGCCCCGCAAGCGCGCCCCCTACCGCTGCACGGCCTGCCAGGCCGAACTGGCCTCCTGGTACGGCCAGTGCCCCCACTGCAAGGCCTGGAACAGCCTGGAGGAAACGCCGGAAGAGGAACGGGTGGCCCGCGGCGTGCCGCGCCGCCCCGCCCAGGTCAAGCCCTTGAGCCAGGTGGCCCTGGGCGACGGTGGCGAGGTGCGCTTCCGCACGGGCATCGGCGAGCTGGACCGCGTGCTGGGCGGCGGCCTGGTGAGCGGCTCCATCACCCTGCTGGGGGGCGATCCGGGCGTGGGCAAGTCCACGCTGCTGCTGTCCGCCCTGGCTGCGCTGGCCGGCCGCGGCCTGCCCGTGCTCTACGTCAGCGGCGAGGAGTCGGCCCGCCAGGTGCGCCTGCGGGCGGATCGGCTGGGCGTGGCCGGTGACACGCTCTTCCTGCTGCCCGCCGCGGACCTGGGTCAGGTGCGCAGCGCTGTGGACCAGGTGGCGCCCCGCTTCCTGGTGCTGGACAGCGTGCAGGTGATGCGCGCCCCCGGGCTGGACAGCCTGCCAGGCAGCGTCTCCCAGGTGCGCGCCGTGGCCGACGGCGCCCTGCAGCTGGCCAAGGGCAAGGACATCGCCACGGTGCTGGTGGGTCACGTCACCCGCGAGGGCACCCTGGCCGGGCCGCGCATGCTGGAGCACCTGGTGGACACGGTGATCTACTTCGAGTGCGACGGCCGCTCCCCGCTACGCGTGCTGCGGGCCGTCAAGAACCGCTTCGGCGCCACCGGCGAGCTGGGGCTCTTCGAGATGGACGAGCGGGGTCTGCAAGAGGTGCCCCCCGCCACCGCCCGCCTGCTGGCCGAGCGGGCGCCCGAGGCCGCGGGCCCCACCCGGGTGGCGGCCAAGGGAGGCCGCCC
>CAYVQL010000020.1:15378-51241 GCA_964454135.1 uncultured Enterobacterales bacterium
GGGCCGGGGGGGGGGGCACCACGGGGGGGGGGGGCATGGTACGGCTCCGGGCCCTGGTGGCCGGTGGTGCGGCCCGGGGGGGGGCGCCCACCCAGGCCACGCCCACACGGCTGGCGCTGGGCGTGGAACGGCCGCGGGTCAACCTGCTGCTGGCCGTGCTGGAGAAAGCCGGCCTGGGCCTGGGCGATCGCGACGTCTACGTCAACGCGGCCGGGGGCGTGCGCCTGCACGAGCCCGCCGCCGACCTGGGCATCGCCGCGGCCATCACCTCCAGCGCCATCGACGAGCCCGTGCCCGCCGACCTGGCCTTTTTCGGCGAGGTGGGCCTGGCGGGCGAGGTGCGCTCGGTGGGCTACCCGGGCCTGCGCTTCGCCGAGGCGCGGCGCCACGGCTTCCGGCGGGTGGTGGCGCCGCGGGCCGCCGCAGGCGAAGCGCCCGCCGGCCTGGAGGTGCTGCCCGTGCGGCGCGTGGGCCAGGTGCTGGACCTGGTGCGAGGGGGCTGAAGGGCCTTCAGTCCGCCCGATCCCAGTCCTCCACCGGCCAGCCGCGGCGCCGCGCCTCGCGCGCCAGGGGGGGATCCGGCGCCACGCAGACCGGGTGGCCCACCGCCTCCAGCACGGGCTGATCCGCCGTGCTGTCGGTGTAGAACCAGCACTCGGTCTCATCTTCGCCCCGCGCTGCCAGGTACTCCCGCAGGCGCGTCAGCTTGCCTTGGCCGTAGGCGGGCGTGCCCAGGATGCGCCCGGTGAAGACGCCGTCCACCACCTCGGCCTCGGTGCAGACGTAGTCGTCCAGCTGCAGCGTGCGCACGGCGCAGCGCGAGATGTAGGGGCTGCTGGAGGTCAAGAGCACGACGGCATGCCCCTGCTCGCGGTGCCAGGCCAAGGTGCGCCGGGCGCCGGGGCGCACGCGCTGGGCCACCTCTTCGTCCCAGAACTGCTGGGTGCGCCGCTCCAGCTCGGCCTCCACCTGCCCCTCCAGGCTGGCCACGGCCTTGCGCAGGGCCTTGTCCACGCGCATCAGGCCTAGGCGGTACAGCCCCAGCCACAGGCCGGCCTCGGCCAGCAGGCGCAGGCCGATGCGCCCCTCGCGGTGTTGCCGCCGCACCCAGAGGGTGGCGGAGTTGACCTCCACGGCGGTGCGGTCCAGGTCGAAGAAGGCGATGGGCATAGGCGTGGGGGCGGCGTCGGGGGGGGGCGAGGGAGCCGCTCGTAACCGAATTTAGTTGGGGGAGCGGGACACCCCCTCCCCCAAACCGCGCTCCGCGCTCCCCCTCCCCCGCGATGTTCCCCACCGTAGAGGCGCCAGGCCGCCCCTGGCTTCATAATCCAGGGACGACCAGGCTGGCCGGTGGGGAACTATCACCCCTCTTCACAATTCCCAACAATCCTTCGCGAAGCTCCGAGCACGCCCGGCCGTCAAAGGGCTAACATACGGATCCTGGAGGTCAGCATGCGTTCCTCTCTCCGCACAGCTTTGTTCGCCGCGGCCTGCGCCCTGCTGGGCAGCGCAGCCACCGTGGCCGGCCAGGGCCTGACCGGTACCGCCTACGCCCAGCAGGGGCAGGGCTGGGGCCAGGGCGCCAGCGCGCGCCAGGGCTCGGATGTGCACCAGCTGCTGGCGGAGCTCGGCCTGAACGACGAGCAGAAGGCCGCCTATCGCGCCATGCTGACGGGCATCCGCGACGACTGCGGCCCCACCGGCACAGCGCTGCGCGGCAGCACCTTCGAGCTGCTGGCCGCGGTCGTGGCAGAAGAGCCGCCTCAGGCCGCCACCCTGCACGCCCAGCTTGACGAGCGCATCGAGGCGCAGCGCGAACGCGCCCACTGCGTGCTGGACCATACCTTGGGCTTCAGCCAGACCCTGAGCGCGGCACAACGCGCCACCATCTCCGGCCACATCGAGCAGACCCAGCAGCGGCGCCAACAGTGGATGCAGGCCTGGGGCCAGTGAGGGAAGGAGGCTAGAAGATCCCATGCACCACGTGCTGATCATCGACGACGATCCGGATCTGACCGAGCTGCTGGAAGAGTACCTGGCCAGCCGCGGGCTGCAGGTGCGCTGCGCCGGCGAGGGGGAGACCGGCCTGGCCCTGCTGCGGGGGGGCGGCATCGACCTGGTGATCCTGGACGTCATGCTGCCGGGCAAGGACGGCTTCGATATCTGCCGCGAGATCCGGGCCAGCTCGGCGGTACCCATCATCATGCTGACGGCTCGCGGCGACGAGCTGGACCGCATCGTGGGGCTGGAGCTGGGGGCCGACGACTACATGCCCAAGCCCTTCAACCCGCGCGAGCTGCTGGCCCGCATCCGGGCCGTGCTGCGGCGCCTGCCCCGCGAGCAGCCGGAAGAACAGGTGCTGTCCGCGGCGGGCATGCGCCTGGACCCGGCCCGCCGCGAAGCGCAGGCGGACGGGCGCGACCTGGAGCTGACCACCACCGAGTTCGAGATCCTGCGCACCCTGATGGCCGCGGCCGGGCGCGTGGTGCCCCGGGAGCGGCTGATGGAGCTGGCCCGCGGCCCCGACTGGGCCGCCTTCGACCGCTCGGCCGACGTGCACATCAGCCACCTGCGGCGCAAGCTGGGCGACGATCCGCGGCGTCCGGCACGCATCAAGACCGTGCGCGGCGTGGGCTATATGGTGCCCCAGGGGGGCAGCCGCTCTTGACCCACAGCCTGCGGGTCTTGTCCTCCATCGGGGGCCTGCTGGCGCTCACCGTGCTGGCCACCTGGCTGCTGGCTTCGCGGCTGGTGCTGCGCCCCCTGCTGGACGCCCTGTCCCAGGAGCGCGTCGGCACGGCCCTGTACGTGGCCCGCGAGGTGGAGAACGCCCCCGATCCCGCGGCCCGCGCCTGGGAGCTGGCCCGCGAGCTGAACCTGGAGCTGCAGCCCGTGCGCCGGGCACCCGATCCGGGCGGCCGCTACGAGCGCATCGCGCAGGCGGAGCGCGAGCTCTGGCTGGGGCGGCGGCCCCGCGCGCCAGCCTACGTGCCCCTGCAGGGCGTGCCCGGGGTCTGGGGCATGTCCATCCGCTGGCCCGTGGACATCCGCCGCCCCTGGCTGCGCGTGGCCTGGGGCTTCGGCATCATCGCCTTCACCGTGCTGCTGGGCATGCTCTTCGCCACGCGCTGGGCCCTGGCCCCCCTGCGCGCCACCTCGGGCGCCATGGATCGCGTCGCCGCCGGCGACCTGGACGTGCGCGTGCCCGAGGGCCGCGACGCGGCCGGGCGCATGGCCGCCAGCTTCAACCGCATGGCCGAGCGGGTCTCTGCCCTGGTCAACGGCCAGCGCCGCCTGATGGCCGGCATCTCCCACGAGCTGCGTACGCCCCTGGCCCGCATGCGCCTGGTGAGCGAGCTGCTGCGGGACGAGGGCGCCTCGGCCAAGCGCCTGGACACCCTGGACCGCAATGTGGGCTCCATGGATGACCTGATAGGCGAGCTGCTGGAGTCGGCGCGCCTGGAGGAGGGCGTGCTGGTGCTGCAGCGCGAGCCCATCGCCCTGGCACCGCTGCTGCACGAGGCCGTGGAGGCCGCAGAGCTGGGTGAGCGCCCCGTGCAGCTGCAAGCCGACGAGGCGCTGCAGGTGCAGGCCGACCGCGTGCGGCTGCGGCGCGTGCTGGACAACCTGCTCTCCAACGCTCGGCGCTACACACCGGCCGACGCCGCGCTGCGCATCCTCGCCTCCCGCCACGGGGAGCTGCTGCGCATCACCGTGGCCGACCGCGGCCCGGGCGTGCCGCCCGAGGATCTGCCCCATCTCTTCGACCCCTTCTACCGTACGGAAGAGAGCCGCAGCCGCCGCACGGGCGGCCTGGGCCTGGGCTTGATGCTGGTGAGGCAGATCGTGGAGGCCCACGGCGGGCGGGTCAGCGCGCGTAGCCGGGAAGAGGGGGGGCTGGAGGTGATCCTGGAGCTTCCCGCCAGTCCATGAGCTTCCCGGCCGAGAGAGAACGACCGGTCGTTTGGCATCTCTTTCGGCGTCAAATATAGTACCATTATGAGCATCATCAACACCTCAAGAGACATCATCCCCATCTCGGAGGCCAAGCGCCGCCTAGGCGACATCTGCCGACAGGCGGCGGAGACCCGCCGGTCGGTGATCATCACGCGTCACGGGCGCGGCGTGGCCGCCATCGTCAGCGTGGAGGAGCTGGAGGAGCTGGAGGAGCACAGGCGCGTCGCAGAGCTGGAACGGGGTCTACGCGCGGCGCTGACCGAGGTGGAAGCCGGAGCGCAGCGGCCCTTCGAGGAGGTCGAGCGGCGCCTCGCCCGCTATCTCGACGATGAAGCATAGGATCGTCCTGGAGATCACCCCTGCGGCGGCCACGGACCTGGAGAGCCTGGCGCGCTGGCTCGAACACCGAGCGGGGATCCGCGCCGCGCGGCGCAGGATCAAGGCCTTGGTGGCCTGCAGCCGACAGCTGCTCGACCTTCCCGAGCTCGGCCGTCGCGTACGCGTGGGCGAGGTCCGGGCCCGGCGCCTGGTCTGCGGCAGCCATGTAGTCTACTACGTGCTGCGATCGCATCCCGCGGGCAGGGCGGTGGTCGTCCTCCGCTACTGGGACACGCGCCGCGATCCGGACTCGCTGCGGCTCTGAAAGCCGCTCCTGTTCCGCCCACCCCTCAGCTCTCGTACCAATCCGGCGTCAACAGCCGCTGGTAGTGCTCGGGCCGGAAGGGATTGAGCCGCTGGCGCGCCACATCCCAGGCCATGCGCGCCGAGACCATGGCGAACCAGATGTACATGTCGCGCTTGTAGGGCTCGCGGCTGGCCAGGCCCTTCAGCAGCCAGCGCGGGTTGACGAAGCTCTGGTTCAGCTGGTGCATGGCCTCGGCGATTTCGTCGCGGCTCATGTAGCGGCTGTCGAGCACGGGCGTCAGCCAGTCGAACTCGTCGAACTGCTCCTCGGTGATCCAGCCCCTGCGCAGCGCCTCGTCGTAGATGGGCGTGCCGGGCACGGGCGTGATGGGGTGGAAGGCCGGGTAGTCGATGCCCAGGGAGCGGGCCAGCTCCCCCTGGCGCTCCATGGACTGCGGCGTCTCGTCCCGCACGCCCACGATGAAGGTGCCCTGTAGAAAGACCTGCGGATAACGGCGCTTGAAGATGCGCAAGGCCTCGGCCGCCACGCCCCCCTGGTAGAAGCGCTTGTTCATGGACTCCAGGGTCTCGTCCTCGGCCCGCTCCACCCCGATGCAGACATGCGCCAGCCCGGCGCGCACCAGCTTCTCCAGGATGCCGCGCCGCTCGTCGCGCAGCACGCCGTCGGCCCGGAAGAAGGCGAACCAGCGCGATCTCATGCCCGAGCGCAGCAGCTCGTCGGCGAAGGCGTCGTTGAAGCCGGCGTCGATGTTCCAGCTCTCGTCCACGAAGACGAAGGCGCGCTTCTGATAACGGTGGTAGAGCTCCTCCATCTCGGCCACGGTGCGCTGGGGGCTCTTGCTGCGCCAGCGGGCGCGCAGCACGGCGCGGCCGCGCTCGTCGTAGCTGCGCTCGGCCATGGTGGTCCACCAGGCGCAGAAGCTGCACTGGGAGCTGCAGCCGCGGCTGTGGTGGATGGTGGTGCCCCCGGGGCTGAAGAGGAAGCGGCTGGCCCCGTAGCGCGCCATGGGCACCATGTCGTAGGCCGGCATGGGCAGTGAATCGAGGTCGGCCACCAGGCGCCGCGGCGCCGTGCGCAGGGTCTCTCCCCCGCGCCGGTAGACGATGCCGTCCACCTTCGACAGGTCGGGGTCGACCCGCTCCAGCTCGTCGCAGAGCTCCAGGAAGCTGATCTCCCCCTCCCCCACCACGGTGACGTCGATGTGCTGCGGGGGGGCCGGCGCCGCCGGATCGGGCTGCAGCCCGTGGGGATGGTCCATGCCTTCGGGCAGGCCCATATAGCGATGCCAGAGGTTGGTGAAGTGGGCCCCGCCGGCCACGGTGACGGCCTGGGGAACCATGTCCTTGCAGAGCCGGAAGAAGCGCAGGGCCTCGGAGGCGTACAGGGCGTGGTTCTCGCCGCAGCCCACCACCTGGGGATCGTAGCGCAGCAGCAGCTCACCCAGGCTGCGCCAGCCGATGTGGGCCGGCAGGCAGTCCACGACGCGCACCTCGTGCCCAGCCTGGCGCAGCACCGCGGCCAGGGCGGGCAGGGCCTGGGGCAGCAGGTAGTTGTCGCCCTCGTTCATATAGGGCCAGTAGCGGCGCGGGGGCTGGACCAGCAGGACGCGCATGGCCTAGCTCTGGGGCTTTCTGGCCACCGCGGTCCAGGCGCGGTTCCAGGGGGCGGTCAGCGGATGGTCGCGGCAGCGCTCCTCCCAGCGCAGCAGATCCTGCAGATCCTGCACGTCGGCCGCCGCCTCGAAGGGACCGCTGGTGGCGTAGTGGGTGGGCTCCAGCAGCAAGATCTCGAAGCCGCTCAGCAGCTGGCGCAGGTCCTGCTCTTGGAAGGTGCGCACCCAGCGATCGCCGGGCAGAAAGACCAGCCCGTCGGTGAAGAGGGCCTCGAGGCAGCCAGCCGGGGCGTCCAGCGCCATGGCCCAGCCGTAGCGGGCCTCCACGCTCAGCAGGAACAGGCCCCCCGGCTGCAGCAGCCGCCGCACGCGCTGTACGATGGCCGCCGGATCCTCGGCGTAGCAGAGCACCTCCACGGCCAGCACCAGGTCCACGGGCCGCAGCGCCGGCAGGTGCTCGCCGGTGGTCCAGTGCAGGTCCAGGCGCCCCGGCCCGCCCGCCACGTGACCCAGGGTGCGCCACAGGCTGCGCAGGTCCGGATCCGCCAGCTCCACCTCGCAGCCCCGGGCCAGCAGCCACTGGGTGAAGCGCCCGGCTCCGCCCCCCAGGTCGAGCACGCGCTGTCGGCCCTGCAAGTGGCGGCGCCAGTGGTGCAGGTAGAGGTCGCGCTCCAGCAGCTTGCTGTCGTGGGCCGGGCTGCCCGGATCCAGCAAGTCCATCCAGTCCGGGTCCGAGCTCCAGAGCGTGGCCGCGCCAACCAGGTTGTGCAGGGCGTCGGAAGGGGGCTCGCCCCCGTAGAAGAGCGGCTCCAACCGGGGATCTTCCGAGGGCATGGTGAAGGCGCGCCCCCTCCAGGGCGCCAGCGCACGGCACGAGTAGGGCGGCCGCCCCTGCAGGGGCGGCAGGGGCTGGTCGTCCAGTGCGCGAGCTTGGGCCAGGGACAAGGGGGGCTCCCAGTACGGGCAGGGGCGGCGATGGCAACCGCTCTATCGCGCAGGAGGGTTCAGGCCACGTCGGGCCTGGCTGCCAGGTGCTCCGCCAGCAGGCGCTGGGCCAGCCGCAGGTTGAAGGCATGCCCGGGCCGCGTCAACTCCAGCCTACCTGCGAGCCTGGCGCCCACCAGGGCCAGATCCCCCAGCAGGTCCAGCATCTTGTGGCGCGCCGGCTCGTCCGGGGCGCGCAGCCCCTCCGGGTTGCGCACGCCCTGGGCACCGAAGACCACGGCGTTGTCCAGGGAGCCACCGCGGGCCAGCCCGGCCTGCCGCAGGCGCTCGACCTGGTCTTCCAGCGTGAAGGTGCGCGCCCAGGCCAGCTCTTCCAGGAAACGCCGCGGCGTGCATGCCAGCTCGAAGCGACCCTGGCGCAGCATGGGGTGGGGGAAGTCGATGCGCACCGCCAGCTGCAGGCCGTCCGCGGGCCAGGCGCAGGCCAGCCTGGGTGGTTCTTCGAGGCGGAAGCCCTCTCGCACTGCCAACTGGCGGCAGAGCGCGGCCTGCCGCCGCCGGCCAGCCCGCTGCAGGGCCTGGGCCCAGGGCAGGGCCGAGCCGTCCAGGGCGGGCAGCTCGGGTCCGGCCACGCGCACCAGGGCGTTGTCTATCTGCAGCCCGTAGAAGGCCGCCAGCAAGTGCTCCACCGTGCCGATGCGCTGACCCGCGCGCTCCAGGCTGGTGGCGTAGCTGCTGTCCGCCACGTGCTCGGCCCGGGCCGGGATGGGGATGGCCGCGGACAAGTCGACGCGCATGAAGCGCAGCCCGTGGTCGGCGGGCGCGGGCTCCACTTGCACCTGGACAGCGCAGCCCGAGTGGATGCCCACGCCCTGAAGCGCGAAGGAGCGCTCGATGGTGGCCTGCCGGGGAGGGTTCTTCGTCATGGCCATCAGTGCTCGGCAGGACCGGGCAGATCCCCAATCTTCAAGCCGGGCTCCACGTCGTGGAGCTGGAACCAACCCTTGTTCATCTCCAGGGCGTACAGCGCCGGCTGCCCGGAGAGCACATGGCTGCGGTCCATGGGCTTCATGTCGCGAATCCGCACCACCACGCCGTGCGCGTCGAGGAAGGCGATGGACAGCGGGATGGTGGTGTTCTCCATCCAGAAGCTGCGCAGCGCCGCCTCCGGGTAGACGAAGAGCATGCCACGATCCGCGGCCAGGCTCTCGCGAAACATCAGGCCCTGGGCGCGCTCTTCAGGATCGTCGGCCACCTCCACCTTGACTCGCTGCTGCCCCACCGTGATGGAGCGCAGGGGCAGGCGCTCCCCGTGGAGGCAGCCGGCCAGCAGCAGGGCGAGGCAAGCTGGCAGCATCAGAAGAGCTCGCCCTGCACGGGCTGCGCCGCGTTCAGGTGGGCGCGGCCGCGGGCCGTGATCACCCGGCCGCGCGGCGTGCGCTGCAGGTAGCCCTCGCGGATCAGGTAGGGCTCGTACACATCCTCGATGGTGTCACGCTCCTCGCCGATGGCCGCCGCCAGGTTCTCGACGCCCACAGGGCCGCCGTTGAACTTCTCGGCGATGGCGCTGAGCACGCGCCGGTCCATCTTGTCCAGCCCAGCCTGGTCCACCTCCAGGCGCCCCAGGGCCAGGCGGGTGATGTCCAGGTCGACCACGCCCTCGCCCAGCACCTGGGCGTAGTCCCGCACGCGGCGCAGCAGGCGGTTGGCGATGCGCGGCGTGCCGCGGGAGCGGGCGGCCAGCTCGCTGGCGCCCTCATCGGAGATGGCCACGCCCAGGCGCTCGGCCGAGCGCAGCAGGATCTCTTTCAGCTCGGCCGGCGAGTAGAAATCCATGGTGCAGTGGATGCCGAAGCGGGTCCGCAGGGGCGACGTGAGCAGACCGGAGCGCGTGGTGGCCCCCACCAGGGTGAAGGGCGCGATGCCCACCTTGATGGACTGGGCCGAAGGCCCCTGCCCCAGCACGATGTCCAGCGTGAAATCCTCCAGCGCCGGGTACAGGATCTCCTCCACGGCCCTGTTGAGCCGATGGATCTCGTCGATGAAGAGCACGTCGCGGGGCTGCAGGTTGGTGAGGATGGCAGCCAGGTCGCCCCCACGCTCGATGGTGGGCCCGCTGGCGGTGCGGATTTCGCAGCCCAGCTCCTCGGCGATGATGTAGGCCAGGCTGGTCTTGCCGAGCCCGGGGGGGCCTGCCAGCAGCACATGGTCCATGGCCTCGGCCCGCTGCACCGCCGCGCGCATATAGATGCGCAGGTTTTCCTTGATTCGCACCTGGCCGACGTACTCGTCGAGATTGCGCGGCCGCAGCGCGGGATCCGGATGCTCGTCGTTGTTGGGATCTAGGACGCGGGTCACCGAACCTCCCGGGAATGCAGGCTGCAGGACCTGCTATCCGCCTGCCACCGGGGCTGGCGAGTGGAAGGGCGATCTCACCCTGTTTGTAAAGTATCTGCAAAGCCGACGAACAGTCGCGGAGCCATCTGCGTTGCCTGCATGAACGCTCGAGGTTCTCGTCCGCCCGAGCGAAGAAAGCCGGAGTTGAGCCATGTCCCTTCCTACCGATGCCCTGGCCCGCATCCGCGCCCATAGCCTGCTGGCCACCGGTCGCGAGCTGCTCTGGGCGGTCTACGGTTGCGATCCCCAACGCTTCGACGCCGACGGCCCGGACTTCCTCTCGTTGCGCCTGGCCCTGTCGGGCTCGCCCATCGAGCTCCAGGACGCCCTGGCAGGCCTCCGCTACTTCCTCGGCCGCAATCCCTTCCAGGCCATCGAGGAGCCGTGCGGCCCCAGGCAGGTCGCCTTCCAGCAGCGCGCCACCAGCAACCAGGGCGTGAACGTGTTGGGCGGATCCGACGGGTTCTAATGCCTGTCTTCAGCCGCGCTCTCCCAGCACCTGCAGGGCCAGGCGCAGGCGCTCCTCGGGTGAGGCCTCGGCCTTGCCCTGGGCAGCCAGGGCGACCACGGCGCGATCGATCTCGCTGCGCCGGAAGCCCAGCTGCGCCAGGGCCAGGGGCAGCGGATCGGGCGGCGGCAGCGCGACGACGTTGGAGCCCAGCGAGATGGGCTCCACCCGCAAGGGCAGCTTTCCCCCCAGCTCCAGCAGCATGCGCTTGGCCAGCTGCGGGCCCACGCCGGGGATACGTCGCAGCGCCCTGAGATCCTCGCGCACCACGGCATCGGCCAACTGCGCCACGCTCATGGTGGAGAGGGTGGCCAGGGCCGTCCGCACGCCCAGCTTGGTGACGCCCAGCAGGGTCTCGAAGGCCTCGCGCTCGGCCCAGGAAGCGAAGCCGTAGAGCTGGATGGCGTCGTCACGCACCTGGGTGTAGACGTAGAGGCTGGCTTCTTCTTCCAGGCAGAGGCTCTCCCGCATGCCCGTGGTGACGAAGACCTGGTAGCCGACACCGCCGGCATCCACGACGGCAAAGCCGGGCTCCAGGTGCACCACGCGGCCTCGAAGATGGGCGATCATGACTGCTCCGCTCGCTTCCGGAGGTCCCTGCCTCGGTTCTGGGGGGATCTGACCTGGGCCAGGTGGGTGATGGCCACGGCCAGCGCATCGGTGACGTCCGACGGGCCCTCGATGCGCTCGCCCAGCAGCATGCAGACCACGCTGGCGACCTGCTGCTTGTCGGCCCGCCCGTAGCCGGCGGCGGCCTTCTTGATGTGGGTGGGCGAGTACTCGTGGATGGGCAGGTCGGCCTCGACGGCCGCCAGCAGGGCCACGCCCCTGGCGTGCCCCAGGCGCAGCGCGCTCTCGGAGGAGCGATGGCGAAAGATGGACTCGATGGCCACGACCTCGGGCTGGTAGCGCTCGATCACCTCCCGCAGGCCACGGTGGATCAGCAGGAGCCGCTCCTGCAAGGTCGAGCTGCGATGGCCGCTCAGCACGCCGGAAGCCAGGTGCTGGTAGCGCCCGCGCTGACGCGTCACGAGCCCCCACCCCGTGGCGCGACTGCCAGGATCGATGCCCAGGGTCAACAACTGCGCCTCGCGAGCGCCATGCAGGTCAAGTGAGCCGGGCGGACAAGAAGCGCCAGCCGGATCAAGAGAGCCGGCCGGATCAAGAGAGCAATTCTTCGTCGGAGATATCGACGTTGGAATAGACATTCTGCACGTCGTCGCTGTCCTCCAGCATCTCCAGCAGGCGCAGCACCTGCTTGGCCTGCTTGCCCTCCACCGCCACCTCGTTGTCGGGCAGGTAGGAGAGCTCGGCCTCGGCGGGCGCAAAGCCGGTCTCGCGCAGGCCGGCCTGGCATTGGGCGAAGTCCCCCGGCTCGCAGAGCACCTCGTAGCGATCCTCCTCCAGGGCCACATCCTCGGCACCGGCCTCCAGGGCCGCCATCATCAGCTCGTCCTCGTCGACGCCTTCCGCCACCACCTGGATCACTCCCATGCGCTTGAAGAGGTAGCCGACGCAGCCAGTGGTCCCCAGGTTGCCGCCGTTCTTGGAGAAGGCGTGGCGCACCTCGGCCGTGGTGCGGTTGCGGTTGTCGGTCAGGCTGCACACCAGGATGGCCACGCCACCTGGGCCGTAGCCCTCGAACTGCACCTCCTCGTAGTTGTCCGCATCCAGCGCGCCGATGCCCTTGGAGATGGCGCGCTTGATGTTGTCGCGGGGCATGGAGTTGCTGCGCGCCTTGTCCACCGCGGCCCGCAGGCGCGGATTGGCGTCGATGTCGCCCCCGCCCATGCGCGACGCCACCGTTATCTCGCGGATCAGCTTGGTGAACAGCTTGCCGCGGGCTGCATCCTGAGCGCCCTTGCGTCGCTTGATATTCGCCCACTTGCTGTGGCCTGCCATCTCGCCTCCAGGGCTGAGGTTCGCCTTCTAGCCGCGCTGGGGCTCATAGCCCGGAAACGCCGCCGAACACTCATTTTCCTGCCATGCTTCTATCACGGGCCCGACAGGGGCGCCCGGACCCGCTCCAGCCTCGGGCCTGCAAGGCACTGGCTGGTGCGAACCCGTACGCGATAGGCTGTCACCTGACCCCGCCTTGGAGCTGTCCATGCTGCCCCTGCTGCTGGCCCTGTCCGGCACGGCCCTGGCCGAGCTGCCCGAAGTCGCCCTGGTGGGTCTGCACGTCGGCGGAGCGGACGAAGCCCGCACGGAGGAGGCCACGACGGTGCTGCTCTCCTCGCTCGAAGAGACCGGCATGGTGACCGCCGTGGCGCCCGACGAGCTGGCGCGGCGTATCGATGGTCGCGAGACCTTGATCCTGGGCGACGCCTTCCTGGGCCAGGCCCGCGCCTTGATGGAGGAAGGGCGCGTGCTCTACGAGCGCGCCGAACCCGCAGAGGCCATCCCCATCCTGGAAGAAGCCGTGCGCGCTTTTCAGGGCGCCATGGCTTTCACCACCGACAACCGGGAGCTCTTCGAGGCGCTGCTGTTTCTCGCCTTCGCCCATATCGTCACGGGCGACGAAGAGGCTGCCCGGGAGGCCTTCGCGCACACCGTGTTGCTGGACCCGGCGCGCGAGCTGGACCTGGTGAACTACGCGCCCCGCATCGTCAATTTCCACTCCCAGGTGCGCGAGGAAGTGCTGGCAGCGGGACTGGGTGCGGTGCAAGTGGACGCCGTGGCGCCCGGGGCGACCATCTACCTCGACGGACGCCACGCCGGCACCACCCCCAAGGCGCTCGAGAGCCTGGTGGCGGGCAAGCACTACCTGCTGATCGTGGGGCCGGACGGCGGGCGCACCGCCGGCTCCTTGACCATCAAGGCGGGCAAGCTGGCCCAGGTCACGGCGAAGCTCGAGGATCGGGGCTTCTCCGGCGCGGCCGAGATTGCCAGCGACCAATCCGTCCAGGTGCAGCAGCTCTACCAGAGCCTGGGCACCCACGCCCAGACCGATGCCATCCTGCTGGGGGGGATCACTCCCGAGGGTGAGCTGGGGCTGCAGCTCTACGCCACGCACACGGGCGCCTTCTCCAAGGCGCTCTCCACCGAGCCTGGCGACGATCCCTACCTGTCCGCCACCGACCTGCTGCCGGTGCTGGCCACCTACCTCAACAGCGCTGGGGACCTGAAGGCCAGCCGCGTCAGCCACCAGGTGCTGCCCCTGGACATCGGGGCCAACGCGCTGCTGGCCGAGCTGCTGCTGAACCCCGACCCCAAGTGGGAGGTGAGCGAGCCCCGCGCGCCGGTCCGCTGGTACGTCTGGGCGGGGGCCGGCGCGCTGGTGGCAGGAGGCGCGGTGGGGCTCACGGTGGCGCTGACGCGGGAGGGCAACGGGGAGCCGGAAGACATGGACCAGGGCACGATCCTGGTCTCGATCCCCTGAGGGGGGCTCGCAGCGGAGAGGATGCCGGGCTGCGCCGGCCTACTTCACCTTGACGAAGACGACCTCCACCTCGCCGGCCACGACCTCGATGGAACGCGTCTCGTCGATGCCCAGGGCCTCGTTCACCAGGCGAACGCTGTGGGCGCCGGGCTTCACCTTGTGCTTGATGACCGGCGTGGTGTCCGCCAGCTTCTGGCCATCGATGTAGACGTAGGCCCAGCTGCGGTCCAGGTTGACGGACACGAAGCCGGGATCCACCGCCGCTTGTTGCAGCGAGCGGGTCTCGGAGCTGGCGCCGCCCGCCTCGGGCACGGTGGTGGTGAAACGCACGGTGCGGTAGCCCTCGCGCCGGTACTCGACGCTGACGCTCTCCCCGGCCGTGCCTTCCTTGTAGATGAAGGGCGTGCGACCCTCCAGGCGGCCGTTGACGAAGACCGAGGCCCCTGGTGGCGTGGAGCGGAAGCTGACCAGCGCCTCTTCGGCCTGGTCGGGGCCGGGCGTCGTGCCGGAACCGCTGCCCGGGCCGGGGTCGCTGGCCTTGGGGTCCTTTTCGGAAGCGGCGCGAGGCTGATGCTTCTCGCTGGGCCCTTGCGCCCCGCCTTCCGGCGCTCCATCTTTCCCTGACAAGGGCTCTTGGGGCGCCAGCTCCGCCAGGCGCACGGGTATGCGCAGCTTCTCGCCGGCCCCCACGGTGACGATGTCTTCGTAGGCCTGGTAGCCCACCTGCTCCACACGCACCTGGTGATCGCCAGCGGAGAGCTCCTCCACCTCGACGCGGTTGGTCCCCTCGCCCACCAGGACGTCGTCCACGTACACGGCCGCGGCCACGTTGACGAGCACCATCATCCTACCCGTGGTGACGGCTTGCTGCTCCACCGGATCGGACCTCAGCAATGGGCTGATCAAGAAGATACCCACCACGCCCAGCATCAGCAGTGCCACCATGCCCATCAGCGCGTAGACGGGCCCCCGTGAGGGCTCGGTGCGGACCGTGGTGCTGGTGCCCGGGCCCCCTTCCTCCCACTCCGGCTCCAGGTCCAGGTCGGGCTCGGCGCTGCGCAGCTCCACGGCCAGGCGCGTTCCCTCTTCGAGGCGATGCCGCTCCTGCGCGATCTCTTCGGAGAAGAGCTCCTTGAGGAAGTGGGAGAAGCTCTGCCGCGTGAGGTCCGGCGTGGCGGGGTACAGAAACTCCAACAGGTCGTTCTGCAGCTCCCGCGCTTCCTGGTAGCGCTCGCTGCGATCGCGGGCCATGGCCTGCATGACGATCTCGTCCAAGCGGGCCGGGATGGCGGGATTCAACACGCTGGGCGGATCGATGTCGCAGGCCTTGATGGCCTCGAGGGTCTTGATCTCCGAGGAGCCCTTGAACAGGCGCCGGCCGGTGAGGCACTCGTAGAGGATGATGCCGCACGAGAACAGATCGGAGCGCCGGTCGATGTCCTGACCCATGGCCTGCTCGGGGCTCATGTACTCGAACTTGCCCTTGAGCACGCCGTCTTTGGTGTTGTAGGCGTTGGTGGCGGCCTTGGCGATGCCGAAGTCGGCGATCTTGATCTCGCCTTCGTAGCTGATCAGCACGTTGGAGGGGGACATGTCGCGATGCACGATCCCCATCTTCTTGCCGTGCATGTCGGTGCGCCGGTGGGCGTAGTCCAGCCCCTTGCAGACCTCGTGGGCGACGTAGACGGCGAACTCGATGGGCAGCAGCTTGCGCCGCTGGGCCAGCTTGCGCAGCAGGACCTTGACGTCCTTGCCCTCGACGCACTCCATGGCGATGAAGTAGTTGGTGTGCAGCTTCCCGAAATCGTAGGTCTGAACGATATTCGCGTGCTGCAGCGCCACCGTGACCTTGGCCTCGTCCACGAACATCTCCACGAACTCTTCGTTCTCGGAGAGGTGGGCCAGGATGCGCTTGATGACCAGCAGCTTCTCGAAGCCGCCGTGGCTGAAGGTCTTGGCCTTGAAGATCTCGGCCATGCCACCGACCGCGATCTTGTCGACGAGGAAATACTTGCCGAAGGTCTCGGGAGAGAAGCTGTTCAAGAGTGGTTCAGCCTTGGCTTCGTGGCCTTGCGTCGCTGGACGCAGCAGGAGCAGGGACGGTATTCGCCGCCCAGCAGTCTAACTTCCGCTGGGGACCCTGGTCAATCGACCCGTAACTCCGCGCAAGGGTTCCCCGCTGAGGATGCTGGACGGGCGCTTCAATCCGCCGTGCCCGTGTCTTGGGGCTCTGTCTCGCCCTCCTCCTCGTCCCAATAGCGGGCGAGGTCGTCGCAGTCCCACTCGTCGCGCACGTTTTCGTAGTGCTCCTTGCAGGAATCCCGCGAGCTGCGCGGCGTGACCTCGTTCGAATTTTCCTCGATGCAGGCCTCGAGCTCCGCTTCCTTGACCTTGATCCCGCATTCCAGGGCGTAGTCGTACATCTCGGTGCACAGGGCCTGGCAGGCGTTCTGGCAGCCAGCGACGGAGAGAACGGTGAGCGTCAGCAGGGAGACGTGCAGGGCGCGGATCCGCATGGTCGACTTCGCCTCATGTTGCGGGCCGCAGCATCGTGGCACGGCATGGACCACCGGTCAACTCCGGAGCGTGATACCGTGCCGCCGATCATGGAGTCGACGTGGATGTGAGCCTCGACAGCTTCGGCGTGCTGCAGGTGGAGCCCACCGACATCTGCAACCTCTCCTGCGCCATGTGCTCCCCGCAGCGGGAAAATCCGGGACAAGTGCACGGCGTGCCCGGCGGCATGATGTCGCTGGACGGGTTTCGCCAGCTGCTGGACGGGCTGCTGCGCGACGACTGCCGCTTCGATCACGTCATCTTGCAGTGGATGGGGGATCCGGCCCTGCACCCGCAGCTGCCCCGGATGGTGGGCATGGCCGCGGCGCGCTTGAAGGGGCGCGCTGGCTACCTGCGACTGGACACCAACGGCTTGGCCCTGGGACCGCGACGCGCGCAGGCCCTGCTGCAGGCCTGGCAGCCCCACAGCGCGCTGCCCCTGCTGGTGGTCTACAGCCTGGACGCCATCAGCCGCGACACCTATGCCCAGGTCAAGGGCGCCGACGGGCTGCAACGGGCGCTGCGCAACATCAGGGCCCTGGCCGATGGGCGCAAGCGGCTGGGCCTGAGCGGTCCGAACATCCAGCTGCAGCTCGTGGTGCAAGAGGGCAACGCCCACGAAGTGGGACGCTTCGTGCGCTATTGGCAAGCCTTCCTGGCCTGCCGCGGCGGGGACTACCACGACGAGATCCTGCTGAAGCGCCTGAGCGTGGCTGCGGGGGGCGCGGGGCAAGCGGCGGCGAATCGACTCTACGAGCGCAGCCTGCGGGAGCAGGGCGTGCGCGCCCAGCAGGGGCCGCCGGTCAGCGTGGTGACCTGGGAGCGGCGGCCCTGGGAGCGCGACGACGAGACCTGGGAGGGACCGCGGGGGCCCTGCCCGGGGCCCTGGATGACGCCTGTGCTGCGCTTCGACGGGCAGCTGACGGCCTGCTGCGTGGATCTGCGCGGACAGCTGGCGCTGGGGAACGTGGGCGAGCGTGGATTCCGGCAACTGTGGGAGGGTGAGCGGGCGCTGGAGCTACGGCTGGCCCATGTGCGGGGGGAGCTGGGACAGTTTCCGCTCTGCCAGGGCTGCGGGGGGATCAACTGGTACGGGTTCCCGGCGCAGACGGTGCGGGAGTGGCTTCAGAGCGTGGGGAGGGAGGAGCTGTGGGAGGCGTATCGGAAGAGGATGGAGGGGAACGCGCGCTGACGGTCATCCACGTCGCCTCGGTGCGACTCCCGGAGGCAAGAGACCGCCCACCTGCACCCCGCCTCCATCCCTGCAGGCTTCGGAGCGGCAGCCCTCTCTCCCTCTCGCCCCTCCACGGCGCAGCCCAGCAGCCGCTGAGGTCAAGGCCTCTGCGTCTTTGTTTCTTTGCGCCTTTGCGTTGACTTTTCAGCGCCCCGGAGTCCGGACGACCTCTGCTGTTCATCGCTAGCGCAGGGGCCAGCCTCCCCCTCCCCTACCCCAGAAACCGCCTCTTCTTCAGCCGCTCCAGCTCGCGCCGCGCGTGCAGCAGGTCGTTCTCGAGCCGCCGCTGCTCGTCCTCCATGGCCTGCAGCTCGGCGCTCTTCTTGGCGATGTCGGCCCGGGCGTCTGACAGCGCCTGGCTCTGGCTGCGCAGCTCGCTGCGGGCCTCCTCGGCGGCCAGGATGGCGCCCTCCAGCTCGGCGCTCTTCTTGGCGATGTCGGCCTGCGCCACGGAGAGCTGCTGGGCCAGATCGCGGGACTCCTGCCGCGCCCGCCCCTCTTCCACGGCCAGGGCCTTCAGCTCGGCGCTCTTCTTGGCGCCGTCGGCCTGGAGCGCGGCCAGGTCGCGGGCCAGCTCCTCGCACTTGACGTTCAGCCGGTCCGTCTCGGCCACCCCCGCCTCCAGCCGGCGCTCCACCTCGGCCAGCTGCACACGCAGGGCCTCCTTCTCGCGCCCCAGCGCTTCGATCTCGGCGCTCTTCTTCTCACCGTGGGCCTGCGCCTCGCTCAGCTCGCGTCCCAGCACGCGCAGCTCCTCGCGCCCCTGCTCCTCGGCCGCACCCAGCACGGCGATGGCTTCGCGCTTGAAGCCCGCCACCTCGGCCACGGCGCCGGAGAGGCGCTCGGCCGTGCGGGTCAGGCTGCCCAGGCGCTCGTTCAGGGCCGCCACCTCCTGGCGCTTGGCGGCCACCTCGGCGACCATGCGCTCGCGCTGCGCGTCGGCTGCCTGCCGCGCTTGCTGGGCCGCGCTCTCGCGGGCCGACAGCTCGGCCAGCGATCCCAGCAGGGTCTCACTTCGCCGCCGGCGCCGCGGCTCCTGCAGCCACCGCAGCAGGGGGGCCTCGCAGCGTTCCCTATCGAAGCGCTCGCGGGCCAGGTTGCGGGCGGCGCGGGCCCGGCGGCCCTGGGCGCGGGGGTCGTCCAGCACCAGGTCGATGGCCTGCTCCACCTCTAGGCCCACGATGCCGGCGCCCGCCTTGCGCAGCAGCTCGGCCAGGGCGTGGTCCTCGCCCACGATCATGGGCAGGCCGCAGCCCAGGTAGTCCATCTGGCGGAAGGCCACGGCCAGGGAGCGCTCGGGGCTGGGCGCCATCATGTCCAACGCCGCGGCGCACTGGGCGTAGCTGGCCAGCAGCTCGTCGTAGGGCAGCACACCGCCGTAGACCAGGCGCGGGCCCGCAGGCAGCTGGTCCTGCAGATCCGCCACGGGCGTGTCGCCGACGATGGGTTGGTTGCCGTAGACCAGCACCTGCCCTTCTCCCCGGCGCTCGAGGTGGGTCACGGCGCGCCGCAGGCTGTCCAACGGATCGAGCCAGGGCCAGGCCACGCCTCCCATGACGAAGCGCGGGGGTCGCCTCGCGCGCCGGGGCGGGCCATGCGGCGCCGCCAGGGGCACCACGGCGCCGAAGTCCTGCTGCCGCAGATCCACGCCGGCCAGGGCCAGCAGACCCAGGTAGAAGTCCCGCTGGCGCGGGTTGCTGAACAGGAAGAAATCGCCGGCCTGCACGGCGCGCAGGCTGCGCACGGCCTCCTGACCCGCGCTGTCCTGGAACTGGGCCTCCAGCAAGCGCGGCGCGTAGAGATCCACCACCAGGGGCACATCGAGCCCCGCCAGCCAGGGCGCCTCTTCGGGCTGCACGCAGAGGATGGCCTGGGGCTGGATGCGCTCCGCGTGGCGCTGCAGGGCCGGGCCGCTGGAGAAGCCCGGGGGGCCTGCAGGCGAGCAGTCCTGGCTGCGGGTGACCAGGTGCACCTCGTGGCCGGCCGCGCGCAGGGCCTCTGCGTGGTGCCAGGCGCGCAGAGCGCCGCCCGCCACCGGGCGTCCGGGAGCGGGGAACCAGCCGTGGAAGACAATCAGGATACGCATGGAGCGGCTCGAGCGAGGGTGACGCGACCTGCCGTGGCCGCGGGCTACAGGCTACAGGCTACAGGCCGGAGAACCAAGAAGGCGCAGCCACAGCATGCCCACCGCAAGACATCTCCGCCAGGATCTGCGCATGTACTTGTCACGGGCCCTGCTGCGCTCGCTGGCGCCCCCTGACTGGCTGTCCATCAACGTCACGCTGCGCTGCAACCTGCGCTGCGCCATGTGCACCACCTGCTACGAGGTGCCACGGGAGCTGGAGACCGGCGAGATCCTGGGCATCATCGACCAGGCGGCCCTGTGGGGGGTGCGCGTCTTCAACCCCCTGGGCGGGGAGCCCTTCGTGCGGCCCGACCTGGAGACCATCCTGGCCCACGCCGCGTGCAAGGACTTCCACGTCACGCTGACCACCAACGGCACGCTGATCGACCGGCGCCGGGCCAACCTGCTGGCCGCCATCCCCCCCGAGAAGCTTCACATGAGCTTCTCACTGGACGGCCCCGAGCCGGTGCACGACGCCATCCGCGGTCCCGGGACCTTCCAGCGCGCGCTGGAGGGCTACCGCCAGCTGCGCCAGGCCGACCGGCAGGCGCGCAATCCCCACCGCAAGATCCTGGCGAACACGCTGATCCACGCCCACAACCTGGCCCTGCTGCCGACCTTCCTGGACGAGCTGGCCACGCTGGATTTCGACGGCGTGCAGCTGCTGAACCTGTTCCGCCGCAGCGACGCGCAACAGCGCGCCGAGCTGGATCCCGAGCGCGCGCGGCAGGCCGACGCCCTGTGGATACCGCCGGAGCGCATCCCCGAGCTGGAGCGCCTGGTGGAGGCGCTCATCGCGCAGGTGCGCAATCCGCCCCATTCCAGCTTCCGCATTCAGAACCCGCTGCGCGACCTGCAGCTGCTGCCCTCCTACTACCAGGACCGGCTGCAGCCCCTGGAGGCCCCCTGCTGGGCGGGCTGGAAAGAGCTCTACATCAACGCCGATGGCGGCGCCATCATGTGCGACGGCCAGCTGGATTTCCTGGCCGGCCGCTTCGGCGACGCGCGCCGCAGCACCCTGTGGCAGCTCTGGCGCAGTCCCGAGCTGCGCCGTCGCCGGGCCGTGGTCAAGCGCTGCCGCACGCCCTGCATCCAGAACTGCTACCTGCGCCGCGACTCGGACCAGCTGGCACCCCTGTTGCGGCGCGGGCTGGGGCTGGCCCAGGACAAGCTGCGCCCGCGACTGCCCAGCGCTGCAGGTCGCGCAAGGCACCTGCCCGCAGGCCGGCTGACGCTGGAGCTGGCGGATATCTGCGACTGCGCCTGGGCTGGCTGCGCCACGCCCCGCGAGCGACTGGACAGCTTGCTGGCTGATGCGCCCGAGCCCCTGGAGGCCTGCTACCGCGAGCCGGAGCGCTGGTATCGCTGGCGCGACCGCCACTACGTGGACTTCGGGCGCGGCTTCATGGGCTTCGAGCTGGTGCGGCGGATCAGCGAAGACCTGCGCCAGCACGGCTTCCGCTTCGGCACGCTGGCCCTACGCTGGCGCGGCGAGCCCCTGCTGCATCCCGAGTTCTTGCCCGTGCTGCGCTACCTCCTGGAGCGCACGGGCCCTGACCTGCTCTACGGGCGCCTGCGCATCGAGACCCACGGTCTGCTGCTGGCCGAGGACCAGGTGGCAGCGGCCCTGGAGCGGCCGGCTCCCCAGGAGTGGTGCATCGACCTGGACCGGGCGGGCGAGCACGAGCAGCTGGTCCGCCGCCACCTGGAACCCTTGCTGCGGCTGCGCGGCCCGAACCTGCGCCTGGTGGCAGCCCTGACCGTGCCGGAACAGGGCATGGAGGAGCAGGAGCTGAAACGACGCCTGGCCCCCTGGCGCGCCCTGCTGCGCCACCCGCTGCTGGTGGCCGGTACGCTGCCCGCCGGCTCCTCGGACGCCATCTGGCTGCGGCGCGCCGATCCCCGAAGTTTCCTGGGCGACCAGGCCGCCACGAGCTCGCTGTGCCAGGCCGCCGAGGCGCTGGGCGCCAGCCAGGACCTGCCCCAGGCCCGCGCCGCACGCCGCTGCCCGGGCCCCTTCTCCACGCCCGTCATCAGCTGGGACGGGAAGATCACGCTCTGTCCCTGGGACCAGGCTCTGGACAATCGCCTGGGTGAGGTCACGCACCAGTCCCTGGGCGAGATCTGGTCGTCCGCCAGGCTGGGCGCCCTGCGCGACGAGGTGCGCGCCAAGGGCGTCCCCGGCCTGGGCCCCTGCCGGGACTGCCACCAGATGTTCTCGCCCAACTACAGGCAGGCCACCGAGGAGGAGTTGGGAGGCTGAGACCGGGGATCTACAACCCCAACACCCGCGCCATGTCGTACAGCCCCGGCGGCTGATCCACCACCCAGCGCAGCGCCCGCAGCGCTCCGCCCACAAAGGCCTGACGGCTGGTCGCCATGTGAGAGAGCTTCAGCCGCTCCCCCGGTCCGGCCAGCAGCACTTCGTGCTCCCCGATCAGGTCTCCGCCCCGCACCGCGTGCAGCCCGATCTGTCCGCGAGGCCGCGGCCCGGTATGGCCCTGACGCCCGTAGATCCCCTGCCGCTCCAGGGAGTCCTCCCGCGCCTGGGCCGCTGCCTGCGCCAGGGACAGCGCCGTGCCCGAGGGAGCGTCCTGCTTGGCGCGGTGGTGGGTCTCGACGATCTCGAGATCGTAGCTGGCCAGCACGCGCGAGGCGGTCTTGACCAGCTCGGTGAGCAGCGCCACGCCCGTGGAGAAGTTGGGCGCCAGCACCACTGGCGCCCGCAGGGCGTGTTCCTCGAGCCGTGCCAGCGTGTCGGCCGACAGCCCGGTGGTGCCGATCACCAGGGGCTGGCTCCCCACCACCTCCAACAGCTGGGCTGTGCCCTGGGGCAAGGAGAAATCCAGGTAGGCGTCCGTCGACTCGTCCTGGCCAAGGGCCAGGCCCTCCAGCGGGATGCCGCAGGCTTCCTGCCGGGCCAGCAGGCCGATGTCCAGGCCGGCCTTGGGATGATCCTCCACGTCCGTGCTCAGGGACAGGGTGAGATCGTCGGCTCGCAGGATGGCCTGGGCCAGCAGGCGCCCCATGCGGCCCCCAGCACCATTCAGACCGATGCGCAGGCTCATCATGACTCCAGCACGTCGAGGACCATGGCCGGCACCTCGTCTTCGAAGGCGGTCAGGGGCAGACGCAGCTCGTCCGCGCAGAGACCGGCGGCGGCCATGGCCGCCTTGCAGGGGATGGGGCTGGTGACGTGGAAGAGCCACTCCACCACGGGCAGCAGGCCGAAGTGCAGCTGACGGGCCTGGGGCAGATCGCCGGCGCAGGCCGCCTCGTAGAGCGCCACGGAGGCTGCAGGCGCCAGGTTCGAGATCACCGAGATGACGCCGCTGCCCCCCAGCGCCACCAGCGGGAAGAAGGTGCCGTCATCGCCTGAGAGCACGGGAATGGGCGTAGCCTGCAGCAGCAGGTTGGCGTAGCCCAGCTCGCCCGTGGCCTCCTTGATGGCCACCACGCCGTCGATGGCCGCCAGCTCCGCCAGCAGCTCCGGCGCCACGCGCTGAGCGGTGCGGCCGGGCACGTGGTAGAGCACCAGGGGCAGGCCCTCGGCGGCGCAGGCGCGTACATGGGCCCGCAGGCCAGCCGGAGGCGGCTTGTTGTAGTAGGGCAGCACCACCAGGGCCGCGTCCGCGCCGGCCTGGCGGGCCAGGCGGATGCGGCGGCAGGTAGAGCGCGTGTCGTTGCTACCGCAGCCCGCCGTGACCGGCACGGCCCCTGCCGCGCACTGGACAGCGCAACGCACCAGCGCCAGCCACTCCTCTTCGCGCAAGGTGGGCGTCTCGCCCGTGGTGCCGCAGGGGACCAGGCCCTGGACGCCAGCTGCCAGCTGCCGCCGGCAGAGCGCCTCGAAGCAGGCGAGATCGACCTCGCCACTGCGGAATGGGGTGATCAGCGCGGTGTGCACACCGTACCAACGCATCTGCGCCTCCCGTTGCTATCGAAGGGCCCCCTGCAGCGGGTCGCCAGGAGGCCGGTTCATCAAAAAGGGCACCGATCAAACCGCCTGACAATCTTACCGCAGAGGGCGCGGAGAGCGCAGAGATCCTCTCCAGTTGACCCTGCCGTTCTTTGCGACGCAAACACATCCTGCAAAGAGGATAATGGGAATAGCGAGTGAAGCAATGGCCCATCCTTCCGGACTCTGCGTCCTCTGTGGTGAACTGTCGCCGGCGGAGGCCCCATCTGGTCGGTGCCTCAAAAAGCTACGGTGCCCACCAACATGCCGCCCAGGCAGCGCCTGTCGAAGCCCGTGCCCAGCTCCTCGTCGTCGAAGCTCGTGTAGTACTTGCCTGGCAAGAAGACCCCGACGGCGCCCATCACCGAGAAGTGCTCGTAGGGCTCGTAGGTCATGGAGAGATCGATCTCCCAGCCATAGCCCTTCTGGTCGCTCTGGTCTTCGGGCAGCTTGGCAGCCTGCGCGCCGAAGGCGGCCAGCTCGGCCTTGAGCTCGGGGATGAAGCGGTAGCCCACGCGGGGCCGCACGTACAGGGCGTTGCGCACGCCCTCGCCTGTCAGCACGGCGTCGAAGTCGCGGCCCTGGTTGTCCTCGTTGGCCGTGGTGGCCGCCAGAGTGGGCATGGCCTCTTCGAAGAGCATCAGGCCGAGGTTGTGGTCCCTGTCGAAGGAGAAGGTCTTGATCACCTCGTCGTCGGGGTCCGCGTCGCCCGTGGCCAGGCCGCCTTCGAGCCCGAAGAGCAGCTTTTCCATCTCAACATCGCCCCGCAGCATGGCGCCCAGGGCTCCGATGCGGATGTCGTTGACGCCATTGCCCAGGTTGCCACCACCGAAGACGCCCACCACCTCGCTGTCCAGGGTGACGGGCCCCAGGGCCGCATGCAGCCAGATGTCGCCGGTGTAGGCGCCGAAGGACTCGCTGGCCTGGTAGCGGTACTGGTTGTAGAAGCCCACGCCGATGGTCTCGCTGCGGTAGGCCAGGGCCAGGTTCAGGCTCTTCATGTCGTCGGGGGCGTTCAGGTAGCCCTCGTAGTTCATGTCCAGCGCGCCCATCAGGTAGAGCAGACCCACGCGACCGGTGAACTGCAGGCGGTCAGCGGTGTCGCCGAACTCGGCCTCGGGGGACAGCCCGTCGTTCAGCCAGATGCCCGTACCCCAGTGCAGGGGGACGCGGCCGAAGCGCAGGCGCCCGATCCCGGTGTAGACTTCGCCCCAGGCGCGGCTGAGCGCGATGCCGGCGGGCGTGGCGCCGCCGTCTTCGGTGGTCGGGGCCACCATGGTCTGGTCGTAGGCCGTATAGGTCTCGTCGCCGGTGACGGGGTCTTCCCAGGCCTCGGGCTCACTGCCCCAGGGCACCAGGTCGAGGGCATCGATCTGCGCGTGCAGGGCCACACGCTCGCTGATGATCCAGCGCGGCTGCAGGCGGATGCGGTGGTCGAAGAGGTTGCTGGTGCCCTCTGCCTGGTCGTGGGTGTCCGAGAGGGAGAGCGAGTCGAAGATCAAGCCCCGAGCTCGATAGTGGCCGGCCCATTCCAGTTGGGCCGCCTCCGCCTCCGGAGAGATCAGCAGCATCGAGAGGGCGAGGCTGATAGACAAGGGCAACTCCAACGGATCGGAGAAAAACAGGGCGCCCACCTATGCCGCGCCCCAATGGGGGTCAAGACGTTGACGACGCCCCCCGAACAGGGCAGGTTCCCCTCATGCTGCATGCGATGAAGTCAATCTGGAAAGCTTGGAAGGGCTTGGCCCACGGCATCATCTCCGCACAAAACAGCGCGTTGCTGATTGTGGTGTTCGTATTCGGGATGACCCCCTCGGCTCTGATCGCCCGTATCACGGGTCGCAAGCTGCTGGATCGCGCCCCTCTGAAAGAAGGCGAGCAGCCCGAGACGCACTGGAAGCCGCTCCCCGAGCAGCAGCGGGACCTGGAGATCGCGCAGCGCCCCTTCTGAAACGGGCCCCTTCTGGAACGGGCCCTATCGCAGCGAGCTCTTTCCGTGGCGGGGCCCCCTGCCGATACGCCTACATCACCGTGTAGATGAAGGGCAGCACGGGGGAGCTCTCGGCGAAGAGGATGAAGGCCACCATCAGCAGGATGACCAGCACGATGGGCGTCATCCACCACGCCTTGTTGTGCAGGATGAAGTCCCAGAATTCTCCCACGAGACCACGCCGGCGCACCGGGATGTCGGGCAGGGGGGCGGGGGTTCCGTTCTGGGCGTCGCTCATGCTGTCACCGGGCGGCTGGGCGCTGTCCGCAGCGCGTGCCCTTCAATCATCGCCCGTCCTCGTCCCGAGGGCAAGCGCCAGAGACATCAGCGGTCCTGGCGGGCCCAGTCGTAGGGGATGGAGGGATGGTCCGGCGGAAGGCGCTGCTCGTCCGGATCCTCTCGCCGGTAGGGCTGCGAGGGGAAGTTGATGACCAAGGCCTCTCGCTGCCCGATGCACTTCAGCCCGTGGTACACGCCGGCCGGGATCTGCACCAGCAGCGGCCGGTGGATCCCCATGAAGAACTCATCCGTCCGCCCGTGGGTGGGGGAGCCTTCCCGCAGATCGCAGAGGACCAGCTTCACCATGCCCTGTAGCGCGGCCATGTTGTCGATCTGCAGGCGATGCAGGTGCCAGGCCTTGACCACGCCGGGGTAGGCGGTGGTGACGTAGCAGTGACTGAAGCCCACGAAGAGCTCGTCTTCCCGACGGTAGATCTCCATCAGGCGGCCGCGCTCGTCCGGGATGGGCTGCAAGCGCTTGACGCGCACGCCCTCGATCAGCTGCTCCTGCTGCATGCTCACCTCTCTTCCAACAAGGGCTGCCACCACCGGGGATGGTCCACGTACCAGGCCACCGTGCGCTGCAAGGCCTCGTCGAAGCCCAGCTGCGGCGCCCAGCCCAGCTCATCCCTGATGCGCCCCGCGTCCAGGGCGTAGCGCCAGTCGTGGCCCGGCCGGTCCGGCACCAGCCGCACCAGCTCGCTGGAGGCGCCCAGCAGCCGCAGGATGCGGCGCACCACCTCCAGGTTGCTGCGCTCGGCGCTGGCGCCGATATTGTAGACCCGCCCCGCGTGGCCCCCCAGGGCCACCAGCTCCAGCGCCTGGCAGTGGTCATCGACCCACAGCCAATCGCGCACGTTGCGGCCGTCTCCGTAGACGGGCAGGCACTCAGCGCGCACAGCCCTGATGATCATCTTGGGAATGAGCTTCTCGGGGTGTTGGTATGGGCCCAGGTTGTTGCAGGAGCGGGTGACCACGGCATCCAGCCCCCAGGTGCGCACGGCACTGAGCACCAGCAGATCGCTGGCTGCCTTGCTGGCCGCGTAGGGACTGCTGGGAGCGATGGGGCTGCGCTCGTCGAAGCGACCCTCGTCACCCAGAGTTCCGTAGACTTCGTCGCTGGAGACCTGCAGGAAGCGACCGCCGCCATAGGTCCGCCAGCACTCAAGCAGGGTCTGCGTGCCCAGCACGTTGGTGCGCAGGAAGGGCCAGGCGCCTTCGATGCTGCGGTCCACGTGGGACTCGGCGGCGAAGTTGATCAACAGGTCGGGCCGCTGGTCCCGCAGCAGAGATTCCACCAGGCCTGCGTCGGCGATATCGCCCTGCACGAAGAGATAGCGCGGATCACCCTCGACCTCGGACAGGTTGGCGGGGTTGCCGGCGTAGGTCAGCAGGTCGAGGTTCGTCACGGACTCCACGCCGGGCGCGGCCGTTGTGCCGCGGCCCCCGAGCAGGCGCCTCACGAAGGCACTGCCGATGAATCCCGAGCCACCTGTGACGAGCCACCTCATGGACGAAGGCTATCACGGCCTGGGCCGACCCGAGGCGACCCACGCCAAGCGTGCTGGTGTCAGGCGCTGCGAGATGTCATGTTGCCCCGATGTCCCACTCCACCGCCGTCGTGATCCCCTGCCTGGGCAGACAAGCCAGCCTGGACCGCCTGCTGACCGAGCTCCCCGACGACGTGGAGATCTTCGTCGTGGACGACGGCAGCCAGCCAGCGCTGCGTGCCTGGCGCGGTCAGCTGCTGCGCCACCCGCGCAACCGCGGCTACGGCGCGGCCCAGAAGACGGGCTACAGCGCCGCGCTGGACGCTCGCGCACAGCGCGTGCTGCTGCTGCACGGCGATGGGCAGTACCGCACGGCCGATGTGCTGGCCCTGGCAGCGGCCCTGGACCAGGCCGACGCCGCCATGGGCTCGCGCTTCCTGGATCCCGCGCAGCAGCAGGTGCCTGCCTGGCGACGGGTCGGGATCAAGACCCTGGCGGCCATGGCCAACCTGCGCTTCGGCACGGCCTACAGCGATCTGCACAATGGCGCGCGGGCCTGGCGCGCCGAGATCCTGCGGACCATGCCCTGGCAGCGCTTCTCCGATGACTACCGCTTCGACCACCAGTGCATCTGCGCGCTCCTGGCGGGCGGCGCCAGGCTGGTGGAGCGCCCCGTGGGCATGCACTACGGCCCCGAGGTGCTGTCCATCAGCTTCCCCAGGGCCCTGCGCTACGGGCTCTGCTGCAGCGCGGATCTGCTGCGCACGCACTGACCCCGGGGCTCCGGAAGGGCCCCGGGATCGCGGCCGAACAACAAGGCATCAGCCGCGCAGCTGCATCTCCAGCGAGGTGATCTTGGCGTCATCCTCTTCCAGGGGCAGCTTCGCCTTGACCTCGATCTTGGCCCCGGGCTTGGCGCCATCCAGCTCCAGCAGCTTGAGCGTGCCCGACTCCTTGCAGCGCGTCGAGGTGCAGCTGCTGCTCTTGCCGGTGCGGATGTTGGTAGAGCTGTTCTCCAGGGGGGGATCGTCCTCGTCGAGCTCCAGCTCGCCGTCGTAGAGGACCTTGCCATCCACCTTGACCAGCAGGGTGCCCTCGAACTCGTAGTCGGCGCCGGTGGTCTTGGAGCTCTTCTTCTTCTTCTTTTTCTTCTTGGAGCTGCTCTTCTTGGAGCTGCTGCTCTTGGAGCTGCTCTTCTTGGAGCTGCTCTTCTTGGCGTGGGCTGCCGGGATCAGGGAAATGCTCGCCAGGGCGTTCTCCTGCTCCTCCTCCGTGCCGAGCTGAGAGGTCTCGGCAGGTGCGTCCACGCTGTAGCTCAGCCACAGGGTGACCTCTCCTTCGGCGGGAGCCGTGGTTGTCCAGGTCAGCTCGCCGTTCACGAAGGGCTGCGACGCGATCAGCTTTCCGCCGCAGGCCAAGGCCAGGACGAGCATGAACAGGCCAGTGAACGTCAAGAGATAGCGAAACCTTCCGACCTCGCTTTTCTGCATCTCGTACCTCCTTGAGCCGTCGAATAGGCGCCCGAGGCGCGTGACGGTCCTCTCTGCCTGTATCCGCTCTCTCCGCCGAGGGCTCTTCGGCCCGCGCGAACCCGGATCCACGCGGCTACACTGGCGCCGCCCATCCCGTCATTCCCGGAGATCCCATGAGCACCCTGCCTCTCCTCGCGCTCCTCTCGACCCTGACCGTGGGGGCGGAAGAAGCTGCGGCGCTGACGGGCCTGGAGCTGGCGCAGCGCGACGACCTGCTGTTGGCCTTCCAGCAGGCCTTCGAGGGCGACGGGCGCGGTCTCGGCGGCCGGCCGGCCTGCCTGACGCCCCTGGTGCACGAACTGAAGACCAACTGGCGCCTCTTCGACGCCCAGGACAGGGCCCGCATGACCGCCGCGTTGGCACCCTGGAAAACCGACCTGGTGGAGCAGGAAGTGGTCCGCTCGCCAGGGGGCGCCGAGCCCGGGCAGGCGCCGCCGCCGCCAGCACCCCTGGAAGAGGAGTCCTGCTTCGGACGGCAAGGCAGCGAGTACCTGCTCACCGAGCACTTCACCGTCGAATGGTCCGGCAGCGTCACCCAGGACATGGCCGAGGACTTCGCCGAGTGGATCGAGTACTCCTACGAGGTGGAAGTGGAGGAGCTGGGCTGGACCGAGCCCGCGGGCAACGACCAGTACCCTATTTTGGTGTACATCTACCCCAACGACGGCTACGCCGGTGCATACACCTCAGTGGAATGGTGCGGCGGCGCCAACACCTACGTGCCCTATATGGTGATCTACTCGGGCTGCTGGGCTTCCCAGAGCTGGGCCAAGACCGTGGCGGCCCACGAGTTCAACCACGTGCTGCAGTTCAGCACCAGCTTCGGCCCCGAGGTCTGGTACTGGGAGGCCACCGCCGTCTGGGCCGAGGAACAGGTCTACCCGGACTACGACTACTGGCGCTACGACATGGAGTACTACACCGAGTACCCCTACCTGGGCCTGAACACCTTCGACCGCAACGGCTACGGGACGCGCTTCTACCACATGTACGGCGCCTCCATCTTCAACTTCGCCCTGGACAACCACTTCGGCGGCCCCGACATGGTGCGCCAGATGTGGGACTACGCCAAGCGCTACTACTACAACTACTACGGGCTTTGGGTGGTGGACAACGTGGAGGGCATCGACCTGGAATTCGACGATGTCTTCGTCGATTTCATAGCTTCCAACACAGTGATGGACTACGACGAGCAGAACCGCTACCCCGACCTGGCGATCCAGGACGAGATCGACAGCCTGCCAGCCGAGGGCAGCTCCAGCAGCCGCTACGAGCCCGAGTCCCTGGGTGTCAACACCATCCTGTTCGACAAGGATCTGGGCGAGGAGGGCGAGGAGCTGCACGTCGTCTTCGACGGCGAAGACGGACCGGACTGGTACGCCGTGCTGGTGGCCATCGACGCCAACTCGGTCGCCGAGGTGGTACGCCTCGACCTGGACAGCGGCGGCGAAGGCTCCGGCTCCATCGCGTTCCAGGGGCAGGAGGTCTACCTGGTGGTCTCCCCCAAGGACGACGACGCCTGGGGCTACCACTACGACTGGAACGACAGCTGGGAGTACAGCTGGTCCGCCACGCTGGGTGCGCCCGTGGAAGACACCGGGCCGACGAACCCGGACGACGACACGGGCTTCGACCTGCCCGCCCGTCCGGAGGATGGTGAGGGCGAAGACGGCGAGACCGGCACGACCAGGCCTCAGAGCTGCGGCTGCGCCGCGGGCGGCCTGGGCGGTGCGGGCCTGCTGGCGCTGCTGCCGGCCCTGGCCGTCAGGCGCCGCCGGCGCCTCTGATCATTCCCGTTTTCTCGGCACCGAACGAACCGCCTGACAATCTTACCGCAGAGGGCGCGGAGAGCGCAGAGATCCTCTCCGCGGGACAACACCCTTCTTTGCAGCGAATACACAACCTGCAAAGTAGAAGACAGAAACACCGAACGAAGCGACGGCCCCTCTTCGGTCTCTGCGTCCTCTGCGGTGAACCGTCGCCGGTGCGCGCCGCATCCGGCCGTTGTCATCTATTCCCGCCATCCTCCCCCACCCACCTCAGGTGCCGGGCTCCACGGGCTCGCTCAGCCAGCTGGGCAGACCGGGCGGAGCCCAGCCGTCGCCCCCTGCATCGGCCCAGATGGGGTTGGTGATGGCGTAGGGCACGATGGGAAAGCGGTCGATCTTGTGCCGCACCGCAGGCATCAGGTCGGCCACCAGCTCGATCTGGGCCACGGCCTCCATGATCTGGTCCTGCAGGACGATGTAGGGGCGCTCCTGCCCCACGAAGACCGGGTGCATCTGGCTGTCGCCCATGGCGACCACCACGTACCAGCTGTCCCTCTCCGGTGAGACCGGGTAGCGCTCGTCCAGGTCCACGGCGCCCTGACCGCCCTCTATGGACCACTCGTGGATCAGCGTGCCGTTCTCGTAGAGCTCCACCCGGTCCACGTCGAACCAGGAGGGCGACTGCACCTGGATGGAGAGCTCCAGCTCGCTGTCGACGGCCACCTCCGAACCCACGGGCTGACCGGCGGCCTCGAAGCGCACGAAGGGCCCGTAGCTGGCCACCACGCGGTGCTCCCGCAGGGCCTGCATCAGCTCGGAAGGATCGATGTAGGCCGGATCGTCGGTGGAGGAGAGCACGTAGTTCCGCGGACAGCCCGACTCGGTCTTGGTTGGCGTGTGCGTGTCCGAGTTGCCGATGATGGTGTGGCGATAGCCAAGGTTGAGCAAGGTGAACCAGTCGTCCACCTGGCCCTTGATGCCCCAGGCCAGCTGCTCGTCGCCGTCGATCAGGGCCTGCTGCTCCTCCATGGTGCGGCTGATGACCTGGTAGGCGCTCAGGGCTTCGCCGGCCTCGTAGCGATCGCTCTCGCTCTGGGTGGGGGAGCGGATCAGCTCGAAGCGCTTGGCGTTCAGCACCTCCAGCAGCTCGAAGTCCAGGGTGAAGTTCTCCTCCAGCAGCAGCTCGTTGGCGCGGTTCTGGGCTGGCGTGTCCACCTCCACGTCGTCCCCGTCGGCCACGTAGGGATTGAAGCCGTACTGGTCGAAGAGCCCCAGGATGCCGTCGCGGGGATGGGCCACGGCCACCAAGGCTCCGCCCTCCACCGCTGGGTCGGACAGGTCCCGCAGGCCGTCCGCCACCTGGTCGGGCTCCATGTCGGTCCACTCGAAGGCGCCGCCGGCCTCGGCCAGGTGGTCCTGGGCCAGGGGGAAGCCCAGGAAGTGGCCCATCTCGATGGGGCTGACCTCCACGCCCGTGACCACGCGCAGCCAGGGCTCCAGGCCCAGGGCCTCCACCACGGGCGCATGGTCGGTCAGGTAGTCGTGGTCGGTGGAGGGGAAGAACTCCACCGCCTCGGCCGCCATGGAGCGCAGCCTGTACTCCTGGGAGGTGCCCGAGTCGAAGCTGGTGGCGCTGTGGACGTGGAAATCGGCGGCCACGAAGCCGCTGCTGTCCACCACTCGCGTGACCTGCAGCTGCAGTCGGATCCGCTCGTGGTCGCTGACCAGGAAGGGCTCGCTCTGGTGCACCTCGTACTCGGGGCCGCGGCTGGCCACGGCGTAGTACTCGCCGGTGGGCAGCTGCACCGACAGCGCCTCGCCCAGGCTGTGCACCACATCGCAGACCTCGCCGGCCATATAGCCGTCGCCCAGGATGGTATCGCGCGTGCTCAGGCCCGAGGCGGAGAAGAAGCTGACCTTGGCGGGCACGGGCCGGCCCTCGTCGTCGACCACCTCCACCTGTACGCTGCCGGCCATCGGCAAGCCCAGGGCCACGCTCTGCGCTTGCCCCTCCACCACGCGGATCTCCACGGCCTGGCCCGCAGCGCGGCCTTTCTGGTGCGGCAGCAGGGTCCAGTCGCCGGGCGGGAGCGTGCCCGCGAAAGAGCCGTCGGGCCGTGTGTCCTGGCCCACGTCGCTGCGCCACTCGTTCCAGGGGCGCGAAGCCCGCGCCTCGCCGATCCCCTGGTAGGCGAAGACGTGGGCGTCGGAGATGGGCTCCCCGGTGCCCTGCTCGAGAACGAAGCCCTCCACGCGGCCCACAGGCGCGCTGCGCGCCTCCAGCAAGGCGTCCACGGCCGAGCCCACGTCCCCCTGCCCCAGCGCGAAGACGCGCTCGGCCGTAAAAGCGCTGCCCTCGGCGAAGCGATCGTCGCTGCCGTCGCCTCGCAGGCCATGTGTGGCCGAAAACGTCAGGTTCGAGGTGAAGAGCGGGATCTGGATGATCCCCTCCCCGTCCAGCGGCCCGTAGGCGTAGGAGGTGCCATCACCCGTAGCGGCCAAGAACTCGGCGCTCAAGGGATCCAGGAACATGTTGCGACCCGCCTCGTGAGCCTCGAGCACGGCCAGCCCCTCGTCGAAGCCGACACCCGGGGCGAAGACGTCCACCGAGCCGCCGGGCAGGAAGAAATCGCCCATGACCACGCCCGTCTCCAGCGCGTAGTTCAGCAGGGGCATGGCCTCGCTGGCCACGGGCAGCTGCTGGCCATCGGTCGCCACCTGCTCGCCTCCCCAGCTGACCGTGGTGCGCAGCAGCAGGTAGGGCGCGCCCGGCTCCAGGATGTAGTCGGTGACGTAGACCTGGTCCGGGATGCCCAAAAAGGCCCACAAGAGCTCCATCAACGAGAAGTACGGCGCCTCGGGCGCGGTCACGCGCAGCACGGCCGCGCCGCCGTCGCTGCCATCGGCCACGATCTCCACGTCGCCCTCTTCCACCGCCCGCGGGATGTTCATGTTCACCGTGGGAATGAGCTCGGCAAAGAGGTCGTTGCCCTGGCCATGGGCGTAGCGCGGATCGTCGCGCTGCAGGTCGGCGTCTACGATGGAGCCGCCGTAGAGGCCGGGCCCGTAGGAGTTGCGCGGGCCGAGCACGGCCACGCGGATGCGGTCGTTCTCCAGCAGGAAATCGCCGGGTTGGGCCGTGGCCTTGACGCCCCCGATGGCCTGGGAGAGGTCTTCGATGACGTAGGCGCGGGCCCAGGATTCGTTCTGGGAGCGGCAGGCGGTGAGCAGGGCCAACGAGAGGGTGAGCGGGAAGGGAGAACGCATGACAAGTTCGCCTCTGATAGTCGAGTAGGCGCGAAGAAGGCCGTATTCTTCGCAGTAATCCACGCAAGGCTGGGGGGCTACGCGCGTGCTATGCTGCTCCTATGTCGATTCTGGACCAATTGGAGCGCGCGAAGGAGAATCTGCGCGCGGCGCAATGGGCCATAGAGATAGCAGAGCCAAGAGCGCCGAACGTATGTGCGAGCCGGGCCTACTACGCGGTCTTCCATGCTGCTATCGCGGCGATCCTGCAAGACGACGGACCCCGTCCCGGGCTTGGAGCCACAGGAACGTCGTCGTCTGCCAGTCCTGCGGCCACATCATGCCCTTCGCGGCCAAGTCCTGGCTCGAGTAGGGCGCCACGCCCTCCGCAGCTCGCGAACTGACCTGCATCATCTAGCCACGCCGCATTTCCCGCCTGCGAGGGGTTATAAGCGGACCGCTCGGATCTCCGACTTGCCAGCCGACATCCAGCGCATCCGCTGTCCCGGTCTGTCCCGGGCACCGCGAGGACTCGCCTATGCCCGCCTTCAAGAGCCCCCTGCACCAGACGGTGCGCACCTCCCCCACCGACTTCTGGAACGACTCCTGCGCCCAGCGGGAGCTGGCCTACGCCATGGAGCACGGCGCGGTGGGCGCCACCACCAACCCCACCATCGTGCTGGAGGTGCTACGGCAGGAGCTGGACCAGTGGCGCGAGCCCATCCAGGCCATGATCGAGGAGCACCCCGCCTGGAGCGAGGAACAGCTGGGCTGGCTGCTGATGGAGCGCATGGCCCAGCGCGGCGCCCAGCAGCTGCTGCCCGTCTTCCAGCGCGAGGGCGGCCTCAAGGGTCGGCTCTCGGCCCAGACCAACCCGCTGCTGTACCGCGACACCGCGGGCATCACGGCCCACGCCCAGCACCTGGCCGGCCTGGCCCCCAATATGCAGGTCAAGATCCCGGTCACCCGTGCCGGCCTGCAGGCCATCGAGCAGGCCAGCTTCCAGGGCGTGAACATCAACGCCACCGTCTGCTTCACCGTGCCCCAGGCCCTGGCCGTGGCCCAGGCCGTGGAGCGCGGCCTGCAGCGCCGCGCCGAGGCCGGGCTCGACAGCGCGGACATGTCACCGGTCTGCACCATCATGGTGGGGCGCATGGACGACTGGCTGAAGCTGCTGCGCCAGCGCGACGGTCTCAGCATCCGCCCCGGCCACCTGGACTGGGCCGGCATCGCGGTCATCAAGAAGGCCTACCGGCTCTACCGGCAGCGCGGCTACAGCACGCGCCTGCTGGCAGCCGCCTACCGCCACCACATGCACTGGTCCGAGCTGGTGGGCGGCGACATCATCCTGACCATCCCCTCCGCCTGGCAGCGGCGCTTCAACGCCTCGGACATCCGGGTGCGCGAGCGCTTCCACGACCCGGTGGATCCCGCCATCATCGATCGGCTGTCGAAGGTCTTCCCCGACTTCCGTCGCGCCTACGCCGAAGACGGGCTCAGCGTGGACGAGTTCGACAGCTACGGCGCCACGGTGCGCACCCTGCGCGGCTTCATCCAGTCCTGCCACGAGCTGCAGGCCGTGATGCGCGACTTCATGCTGCCCAACCCCGACACCAGGAGCTAGGACCATGCCGCCGGAGCTGATCCGCCAGCAAGGCGACTTCGCCGCCGATGGCTACAGCGCCATCACCCGGATCGGCGAGGCCCGGGCTGACACGGGCATCGAGTTCGGCATCCTGCGGCTGCGGGCGGGCCAGGCGCTGGCCGCCGAAGCGGTGCGCGAGGGCGCCCTGCTGCTGCTGGACGGCGCGCTGCGCTTCCAGCTCCCCGGCGGCAGCCGGCGGGCCGAGCGCCGCTCGCTCTTCGACGAGCAGCCTGCGGCGCTGCACTACCCCATGGGCTTCGCCCTGAGCCTGCAGGCCGAGCGCGACACGGAGCTGGCCTACTTCGGCGTGGAGAACGAGGCGCGCTTCGAGCCGCGGCTCTTCGACGCCCGCAACATGCTGGACTGCGAGCAGCGCGATCAGGGCCGTTGGGACGACGCGGCCCACCGCATCGTGCGCACGATCTTCGACATCCGCAACCGGCCCCAGGCCCGCCTGGTGCTGGGCGAGGTGGTCAACTTCCCTGGCCGCTGGTCCTCCTACCCGCCCCCCCCCCCCCCCCCCCCCCCGCGCGTCCCCCACCCCCGGCCCCCCCCCCCCCGGGGACGCCCCCCCCCCCGGGGGGGCCGCGGG
>CAYVQL010000020.1:51251-56484 GCA_964454135.1 uncultured Enterobacterales bacterium
CAACTTCCCGGGCCGCTGGTCCACCTACCCGCCCCACCACCACCCCCAACCCGAGATCTACCACTACCGCTTCGACCACCCCCAGGGCTACGGCCACGCCGAGCTGGGCGAGCAGGTCTTCAAGGTCCGCCACAACGACAGCCTCAAGATCCTCGACCTGAAGGACCACGCCCAGGTCGCGGCGCCCGGCTACGGCATGTACTACATCTGGGCCATCCGCCACCTGCCCGGCCAGCCCTACACCGTGCCCGAGTTCACCGCGGCCCATCGCTGGCTGCTGGATCGCTAGGAGGCCGCCATGAAGACCGAACGCCTGACCACCGCCCAGGCGCTGGTGCGCTTCCTGCTGGCCCAGCGCGTGGAGCGCGACGGGCAGGAACGCCCCTTCTTCGGTCCCTGCTTCGGCATCTTCGGCCACGGCAACGTGGCGGGCCTGGGCCAGGCCCTGCAGCAGCACCCCCAGCTGCGCTACATCCCCTGTCGCAACGAGCAGGCCATGGTGCACGCGGCCGTGGCCTGGGCGCGGGAGAAGAACCGCCTGGGCGCCTGCTGCTGCACGTCTTCCGTCGGCCCGGGGGCCACGAACATGGTCACCGGCGCCGCCCTGGCCACCATCAACCGCCTGCCCGTGCTGTTGCTGCCCGGCGACATCTTCGCCCGCCGCAACGTGGCGCCAGTGCTGCAGCAGCTCGAGAGCGACGCCAGCCAGGACATCTCGGTCAACGACTGCTTCAAGCCGGTCAGCCGCTACTGGGATCGCATCAACCGCCCCGAGCAGCTGCTCTGCGCCCTGCCCGAGGCCCTGCGCGTGCTCACCTCTCCCGCGCAGACCGGGGCGGTCACCCTGTCCCTGCCCCAGGACGTGCAGGCCGAGGCCTGGGACTGGCCCCTCGAGCTGTTCGAGCCCCGCACCTGGCGCGTGCCCCGCCCCCGCCCCGACCGGGCCGCGCTGCAGCGTGCCCTGGCTCTGCTGCGCAGCGCGCGGCGCCCGCTGATCGTGGCCGGCGGAGGAACGATCTACAGCGCGGCCTGCCAGCAGCTGGCCCGCTTCGCGGAAGCCACGGGCATCCCCGTGGCCCTCACCCAGGCCGGCAAGGGCGCCCTGCCCGACGAGCACCCGCTCTGCCTGGGCGGCGTGGGCGTCACAGGCACGCGCTGCGCCAACGCCATCGCGCGCCAGGCCGATCTCGTGCTGGGCATCGGCACTCGCTACTCCGACTTCACCACCGCCTCCTGCACGGCCTTCCAGCACCCGGACCTGCGCTTCATCAACCTCAACATCGCCGGGTTCGACGCCGGCAAGCAGGGCGCACTCTGTCTGATGGCCGACGCCCGCGAGGGCCTGGAGGCCCTGCTGGCGGGCCTGACCGAGCCCGTCTCCGCCAGCTACGCCGCCGAGATCCGGGAGCTGCGCAGCGCCTGGCTGCAGGAGCGCACCCAGCTGCTGGCACCCTCAGGCGGCCAGCCCTTCAGCCAGGCCGAGGTGCTGGGTGCCCTGAACCAACTGCTGGACCCGGAGGACGTGCTGATCAACGCCGCGGGCAGCGCTCCGGGCGACCTGCACAAGCTCTGGCTGGCCAGCCGGCCCGGCAGCTACCACGTCGAGTACGGCTACTCCTGCATGGGCTACGAAATCGCGGGCGGGCTGGGCGCGGCCCTGGCCGCTCCCCAGCGCCGGGTCTGCGTGCTGGTGGGCGACGGCTCCTACCTTATGATGGCCCAGGAGCTGGTCACGGCGGTGCAGGAGGACGTGCAGCTGCTGGTGGTGCTGCTGGACAACCACGGCTTCGCCAGCATCGGCGGCCTGTCCGAGGGCCTGGGCAGCGCGGGCTTCGGTACCGAGTTCCGCAGGCAGGATGGCGACGCGCACCTGCCCCTGGATTTCGTGGCCAACGCAGCCAGCCTGGGTGCGCACGCCCAACGCATCGACGACCTGGGCGCCCTGAAAGAGGCCATTCGCCAGGCCAGCAGCAGGAGCGGGCCCACCGTGCTGGTGCTGGAGACGGATCGCCAGGCGCGCGTGCCGGGTTGCGAGGCCTGGTGGGACGTGCCCGTGGCCCAGGTCTCCACCATGGAGGCCGTGCAGGCCGCCCGGACCGCCTACGAGACCGCGCTATGCCAGGAACGCTACCACCAGCTCAGGTGTTCCGACGAAAGCCCCCAGGAGCGTTGACCTTGACCGCCACCGCCACCATGCGCATCGCCAACGCGCCCTGTTCCTGGGGCGTGTTGGAGTTCGGCCTGGAGGACGAGGCCGCCGGCTCCGTTCAGGTGCTGGCGGAGATGTCCCAGGCCGGCTTCGAGGGCACCGAACTGGGCGACTGGGGTTTTCTGCCCACCGAGCCCGCCGCATTGCGCGATCTGCTGCGGCAGCACGGGCTGGCCCTGGCCGGAGCCTTCGTTCCCGTGGCCCTGGCAAGCGAAGACGCCCACGCCCCGGGCGAGGCCCAGGCGCTGCGGGTCGCCAACCTGCTGGCCGAGGTGGGCCAGGCGCCCTGCCTGGTATTGGCGGACGACAACGGCAGCATACCCGAGCGCGTGGCCTGCGCCGGCCGCATCGGGCCGCAGCAGGGCCTCTCCGAGCGCGCCTGGCTGCGCTTCGCCGCTGGCGCCCAGCGCATCGCCGCCGCCGTGAAGCGCGAGACGGGCCTGCCCACGGTCTTCCACCACCACTGCGGCGGCTACATCGAGACCCCGCACGAGGTGGAGCTGCTCATGCAGCGCAGCGATCCGCAGCTGCTGGGCCTCTGCCTGGACACGGGCCACTACGCCTACGGCGGCGGGGACCCATTGCAGGCCCTGCTGGGCCACGGCGAGCGCATCCGCCACATCCACTTCAAAGACTGCGACGCCCAGCTGGCCGCCCGCGCGCGAGACGCCGGCTGGGACTACTTCGAAGCCGTGCGCCGGGGCGTCTTCGCCGAGCTGGGGCAGGGCTGCGTCGATCTGCCCGCCATCGCCGGCCTGCTGAAGCAGCGCGCCTACCAGGGCTGGGTCGTGGTCGAACAAGACGTCTTGCCCGGAATGGGCACCCCCTTCGACAGCGCGCAGCGCAATCGGAAACACCTCCGCAGCCTCGGGCTGTGAACACAGGAGCCTCCCATGCTTGACAACATCACCCTCGGACTGATCGGCGCCGGGCGCATCGGCCAAGTGCATGGCCGCAACCTCTGCTGCCGCACGCCGGGGACCCAGATCCTGGCCGTGGCGGATCCCGCTATCGAACGCGCCGGGAAGCTGGCCGAAGAGCTGAACATCCCCACGGTCACCGCCGACGCGCGCAGCGTCCTGGAGAACCCCGACATCCAGGCCGTGCTGGTCTGCTCCAGCACCGACACCCACGCCGAGCTGGTGATCGGCGCAGCCAGGGCCGGCAAGCACATCTTCTGCGAAAAGCCCCTCGACCTGGACCTGGAGAGCATCGATCGCATGTTGACCGAGGTGGAGCGGGCGGGCGTCAAGCTGCAGCTGGGCTTCAACCGGCGCTTCGACTACGACTTCATGCGCATTCAGGAGCTGGTGGCCGAGGGGGTGGTGGGAGAGCCGCACATCCTGCGCATCACCAGCCGCGATCCGGCGCCGCCCCAGCCCGAGTACATCCACTCCTCGGGCGGCCTCTTCCTGGACATGACCATCCACGACTTCGACATGGCCCGCTTCGTGCTCGACGCCGAGGTCGAAGAGCTCTACGTGGCGGCCGCCGTGCTGATCGACCCCGCCATCGGCGCGCAGGGAGACGTGGACACGGCCGTGGTCACGCTGCGCTTCGACAACGGCTGCCTGGGCGTGATCGACAACAGCCGGCGCTCCATCTACGGCTACGACCAGCGCATCGAGATCTTCGGATCCCGCGGTCGGGTGTCCAACCGCAACCACGGCCAGGACACCGTAGCCCTGGCCGACGCCTGCGGCTGGCACAACCCCCCGCCCCTGGCCTTCTTCATGGAGCGCTACCACGACGCCTACGAGGCCGAGCTGAAGGCCTTCATCGACTGCGTGCGCTACGACCGCGACCCGGATGTGGACGGCGAGGCGGGCCGCAAGGCCGTTCAGCTGGGCCACGCCGCCAAGCTCTCCCTGGCGGAGAATCGCCCCGTGAAGCTCTCGGAGATCGCGCGCTCCTCCGACAAGTCGTGAGGATCGATCTTCTCGGCGATCTCTGCATCGACGTGAACGTCGTCGCCGGACAAGCGCGCAGGGAGTACGGCGGAGGCGTCTTCCACGGCGGCATCACCGCCAGCCGCCTGGGCGCCTCGGTGCGCGTGCACACGCGCTGCGCGGTCGGCGACCGCGCCGGCTTCGCCGAGCTGGAGCGGGCTGGCGCCCAGCTGCGCTTCCTGCCCGGACTGCGCTCCACGTCTATCCGCAACGACTACCCCAGCGACGATCCGGACGAGCGCCGCAGCCGACTGCTCTCGCGGGCGGAGCCCTTCGGCGCCGCGGATCTGGACCCGCTGCGCTGCGACAGCCTGCACATCAATCCGCTCTGGGCAGGCATGTTCCCTCCTGCGTTGCTGCCGCTGGTCCGCGAGCGGGCCCAGCAGCTCTGCGCCGACGCCCAAGGCTTCATGCGCCAGGTCCAGGCGGATGGCAGCATGGCGCTGACCGACTGGCCCGAGAAGGAGCGCTGGCTGCCGCTGCTCGACCTGCTCAAGGCCGACCGGCAGGAGGGCCTGGCGCTGACGGGCGAGAGCGATCCGAGCCGCGCCGCGGCCGCCCTGGGCGCCCTGGGTGCGGCCGCCGTGCTCTTGACCCACGCCGGCGGCCTCTGCGTCTGGGAGCGCGGGCGCCTGCACGAGGCGGCTTTCACCTCCTGCACGCTGCAGGGTCGCACGGGCCGCGGCGACACCTGCACCGCGGCCTACCTGGTGGCCAGAGCGCGCATGGACGCCGCCTCCGCGACGCGCTTCGCCGCCGAGGTGACCTCGCAGAAAATGTCGTACCGGGGCCCATTTCGGGGCAACGGCACCGACCATTACCGCCGACGATGTCGGCGGTAATGGTCGGCGCTGTTTTTTCGGGGGGAAGACAGATTCTTCCCCCCCTATCCGAGGCGGACACCGCCTCTCCCCCCCATCTTCGCCGCTTGATGAGCGGCGCAGGGCTGCCTTCGCAGCCCTGAAACAGCGCGGCGAAGCTCCTCGACCTGTCGGTGGGGTGCCAATTTTTTGGGGGGAGGACAGATTCTTCCCCCCTATCCGAGGCGGACACCGCCTCTCCCCCCCATCTTCGC
>CAYVQL010000021.1:0-54236 GCA_964454135.1 uncultured Enterobacterales bacterium
ATCTGTCCTACTCCACCCCCATTCTTACGGAAGCGATCAGACTTCTCGGGGGGTGGGGGTGGAAGAAACGGCTCCGGGTAGGAGATCGAGATAGAGTAGGAGATCGAAATCGAGATGGAGTAGGAGATCGAAATCGAGATGGAGTAGGAGATCGAAATCGAGATGGAGTAGGAGATTGAAATCGAGATCGATGGGGAGATGAAGATAGATGAGATCGAGGTCGAGATCGTTGGGGAGATCGATCCCAGCTGCTGGCCACGTCCGTTTCGCGCTGGTTCCGCTCGCAGCGCTTTCCCACGGGCTGCGCCGATCTGCATCCTCTGCGATGCGGTCTGGCCGGGTAGCGGCAATCCGAGCGATGGCGTGGAGGGACCCGATTTCTCGCTGGGCGTCGAGGGCATGAGGAACATCGACGCCGAAATCATGAACCGCTGGGCGGAGTTGCTGCGCACTCGGACAACCGTCCTGGAAGCCCACGGCGCGCAGGTCATGGCTGAGATCCGCACAGCGCTTGGCCGGCTCATCGAGACCGGGCCGGCGTTGGAGCAGACCGAACCCTACGCTCGCGGCGCGCTGCTTGGGGATCTGGCTCGGAACGCCCGGAACCTGGCAGCTTCGACTGACGCCATGGCCCGCTTTGCTCAGCTCATTAGCAGCACGGCTTCGGTAGACCAAACAAAGGTGGAACCATGATCCGCGTGTTGGCGCTGGCCTTACCGTTCATGTCCTGCACCTGCCGGGACGAAGAGGACACGGGCCAGGACGAGAGCCCATCCCCGCCAATCGCGTCGCTCGGCCAGGCTGACGTCGTGGTCGATGGGGGGGCAGATTACTCAAATCTCGCGATCACGATGGGGCACGCTGGCGCCGTGAACGGTGAAACGCAGGGCATCCTGCTCGGCGCCCGCCCCAGAAGCGAACATGTGTTTTGGGCAAAGATGTCAACCATTTTCTTCTTGGACAGCTTTCATGGCGCGCAGAATGTGAGTGTCGCCGACAGCACCGCGGTGTTGCTTGAAGGAGAAGATCCGGACGGGATGTCCCACACAGAGATCGGGGATCAGAATGGAGACGGGTTCTCGGAAATTGCCGTAGAGTTGGACTGCGAAGTATTCCTGCTATTCGGCCCAGTTTCGGGGAGCGTTGGCTTGAGCGACGCGAGTGTCGTCCTGTCGAAGGAAAAGGGCTATGATGACGGCTACTTCCAGGTGGAGTCCGCGGGAGATGTCGATGGGGACGGCGTCGACGACCTCTTCATCGGGGATCTGGATACGGAAGATCCTGTCATGCCGAGCACTGCCTACCTGTTCTACGGCCCCACGACGAGCTCTATGCCGCTCTCTTCAGCCGACGTGGTGATCGAGGAACCGGACAGTACTTCCATAGGTAGGGAAGTGGCGCGTTTGGGAGACATCAGCGGAGATGGCCATGACGATGTGCTCATTAGAGCCTCTCGATCATATGGACCTTCGCAGGCCGTGTTCCTGGGGCCTCTGGATGCCAGTGACAGCTACGAGACGGCGGATGCATACCTGGAGCTATCTACCTATTCATCGGACAACTACGATATGGATGGCGACTCCGATCGGTTGTTCCACTCCGCCGGAGACGTCGACAACGACGGCTGCGACGATGTCTTGATAGGACTGCCCAGCTTCTCCACCACATCCAGTTCAGGGCTCGAAAACGAGTCTGCCGGGGGCGCCTACGTGCTCTTTGGCCCTCTGTCCGGTATCATCACCGAGGATGATGTTGATGTCTTTGTGACCTCCAGCGAGTCGAAGCGGCAAGTCGGCTTCGACGCCGCCGGTTTGGGTGACGTGAACGCCGACGGCTTCGATGACATCCTGCTGGGCGCCCCGGATTTCTGGATGGATGTGGACACTTATGGTCCCAACTACTTCTATGGGTCCGGCGGCGCCTACCTCCTTCTTGGGCCCCTTGGAGCCGGGCGAGATGACGACGAGTCAGGCTGACATCGTCTTCCAGGGTGAGGAGTCGGGCGACGTCGCAGGCTTCACGGTGGGAGCCGCCGGCGATCTGGACGGCGACGGCATCTCCGACTTCATGATCGGCGCGCCCATGCCCGAAGATCCCATCGAGAATTCTGGCGCCGCCTGCATCATCCTGGGCAGTGAGGATCTTGTGGAGCGACTCGTCGGAGAGTAGGTCTCTGCGGACACGACGGCTCGCCAGCCGCTATCGGTCCTGCTGCCTACCATCTTCCCCTCAATACCCCCACCCCCATTCTTACGGAAGCGATTAATCGTCTTCTCTTTCACCTTACCGAAAGCGCCTCTGCTCGGTCAGGCTTGGAATGGAGGCGGAACCGTCCATGACCGCGCGCATGGCCCGTAGCAGCTCGTTGACGTCGGCCGGCCACGACAACAACGGCACGCCCAGCTCTTCCAGCTTCTGCCAGAGCTCATAGTCGGTCAGGGACCAGGCCCACCAACCGAGCATGGGCACGTCGCGTCGTTTCCATCGCTCCAGGCAGTCCAGGATATGCTCGCTCGAAGCTAGCGTCGCCAGATTCGATGCGAAGAGCAAGAGCAGGTCCGCTCCCTCCCCAGCCAGCTCGCTCAGCTCGTCGATGCGGTTGACCTCCTTGAACGCAATCTCATGCCCCGGAGAGAACTGCTCCCCCCTGAACAGCCGCTCGAGCGATTGGCCGAGGAAGTTGTCGGGCACGTCGGCGTACACAACGCGCGAGGGTGCATTCATCCGTCTTCTCCCTCTGGGTCTGTAAAGCCAGCTTATGACGAACGAATGCTGTTTTCCATGGATGGACGCCTGCAGCGTTCAACTATGGAGCTGTCGTCCTGCCTCCCCCTGCCCTCCGAAGGCGACAAGGCCCCCTGAAGACGGCGCGCGGTCCTCCTGAGGTGGTCGACGACTGCTGCTTGAACTCGTCGACGCCGGCCTCGCCGTCCGCAGAGACAGCATCGCCCTGCCCCCCCCATTTTGCACCGCAGCACTTCCCCCTTGACACCCATGCTGCGCCGCAATATCTGCATGCTGCAAGGCAACACCACTCCCCATACCTCCCGCCCATTCCCCGGCAAGAACATGGACAAGCAGCTCCTGGCCTGGTCGGCCCTCTCCCTCTATGTCGCCCTCACCGGCTGGATCGCCTGGCGGGGCTGGCGCCGCACCAGCTCCATGGCCTCCTTCGCCGTGGGCAGCGGCACCATCTCACCGGTGGTGGTGGGGCTGTCGCTGGCGGCCCAGCTCACCAGCGTGGCCACCTTCGTGGTCAATCCGGGGCTGGTCTTCGCCTATGGCGTCAGCGGCCTGCTGGGCTTCGGCGTGGCCGCGGCCCTGGGCATCACCCTGGGCCTGGTGGTCTTCTCGCGCGCCTTTCGGCGCGTGGGCCAGCAGCAGGCGGCGCTCACCGTGCCTCAGTGGCTGGGTGCGCGCTACGGCTCCAAGGGGCTCTCCTTCGGCTTCGGCCTGCTCTCCATGGCCCTGGTCAGCTACGCCGTGCTCATCGTGGTGGCCATCGCCTACGTGCTGCACGTGCTGCTGGGCCTGCCACCCTGGCTGATGGCCCTTGGGCTGGTTCTCTTCGTCTTCGGCTACGTCTCGCTGGGCGGCGCCAACACCCACGCCTACACCAACGCCGTGCAGGCGGTCATCATGGTGGCGGTGGCCGTGCTGCTCATAGCCTCCGGGCTTCCCAGCCTGTGGCAGGGCCCCGGCCTCTTCACCCGCCTGGCGGAGATCGATCCGCTGCTGGTGCAGGCCAGCAATCCCCAGAGCCTGTACTTCCGCAACCTCTTCGAGGTCTTCGGCTGCAACTTCCTGGTGGGCCTGGCCCTGGTCTGCCAGCCCCACATCCTGTCCAAGGCCCTGTACCTGAAGCGCGACCGCGACCTGCGACGCTTCCTGCTCACCGCTGTCGTGGTGGGCACGGTCTTCATGATGATGATGTGGGTGGGGCTCTTCGCCAGGCTGGAGATCCCCGCCGGCACGCCCATCGACCTGGTAGTGCCCACCTATATCGCGACCCACTTCGGGCCCGCGCTGCAGGTCGTCATCTCCATCGGCCTGATCTGCGCCGGCATCTCCACCCTGGAAGGCATCATCCTGGCGGTGTCCGCCATCGTCTCGCTGGACCTCTTCCTGGCCCCCTTCGGTGACCGCTTCCTGGCCGGCCGCTCCGCCGAGGAACGCGGACGGGTGGCCCTGCGCGTGGGGCGCGGCGCCACGGCGTTGATGGCCCTGGTGACGGTCCTGATCGCCTGGCAGCAGATCCGCAACCCCACGGGCGGCTCGGTGGCCATCTTCGCCCAGTACGGCGTCTACGGCCTGATCACCGCCAGCTTCGTGCCCCTGGGTGCCGGCATGTTCCTGCCCCGCGCTCGGCGCGAGGCTGTGGTGATCGGCACGCTCTTCTCTCTGGGCACCTACGTCTACGCCGCCGGCATCGGCCTGACGCCCATGGCCAACAATCCCGCTTTCCTGGCCACCTGCGGCATCCTGGCCGGCTGGGCCGCTTTTGCCGGCTGTCAGCTTGTCCAGTGCTGCCAGCCCGCCTATTCTTGCCCCACCCGAGCCCGTTCCGGAGACCGTCATGGACGAACGTCCCGACAAGCTGCTTGAGGAGTTCTGGAAGCAGAGCTCGGCCGCCTGGTCCAGCTCCCTGAAAGCCATGCAGGAGGCCCAGCAGGCCGCCATGGCGCAGTTCCAGGACCAGCTGTCCCAGCAGAATGCCGCCCAGTTCCAGCAGAGCTGGCAGCGCAGCTTCGAGCAGCTGCAGCAGATGCAGCAGCAGGCCTGGAGCAGCTTCTTCGCCGGGCGCCCCCCTGCCCCGCCCCCCATCGGCGATGCGGACGCCCTGGCCCAGGCCGTCACCAGCAACTTCCAGTCAGCGCTGCAGGCCCTGCAGTCCGCCAGCCAGCGCATGGCCGCCAGGCTCGAGGCGGCGGATCCGGAGGCGCTGCAGCGCATCTGGACGGGCCTGGCCCAGGAGTACGCCAAGGACATGGCGGGCCTGCCCGACAAGTTCGCCCCCGCGCGCAGTGAGGAGCTGGCCAAGATCGTGCGCGAGCTGGGCGGGCAGCAGCCCGGTCCCGAAGCCAAGCGCTACCTGGAGCGCTTCGTGGAGTCCCTGCGCGTCAAGGCGGTGCAAGGCGCCGAGCACTACGTGGACCCCAAGCAGGTGCAGGTGGGCGGCACGCCGCGCGAGCTGGTGCTGGAGACCGGCTCGCTGAAGCTGTATCGCTACGCCTGCCCCGAAGGCGTCGAGGGATCCCGGCCGCCGCTGCTGATGATCTACTCCGTGATCAACCGCCCCTGGATCCTGGACCTGGTGCCGGGCTTCAGCATCATCGCCCACCTGCTGTCGCGCGGCATCGACGTCTACCTGGCCGAGTGGGAGCCGGCCCAACCCGGCAACAGCGACACCCTGGACGACTACCTGGATCCCTGGCTGCGGCAGGCCGTGGACCGCATCCGCGAGCTCTCCGGCGCACCGAAGGTGCACCTCTTCGGCTACTGCATCGGCGGCACGCTGGCCCTGATGTACGCCGCCCTGCGCCCCGACGACGTGCAGTCGCTGATAGCCCTGACCACGCCGGTCACCAGCACGGGCAATGGCATCCTGGAGCTGCTGGTCAACCCGGCGCTCTTTCCCCTCGACGAGATCATCGCCGCCGAGGGCATGGTGCCCGGCAAGACCATCCGCGCCGCCATCATCGCCATCAAGCCCTACCTGGAAGTGCTCAAGTGGAAGGCCTTCTACGAGAACCTGCACGACGACCGCGTGATGTACCTCTACTACCCTCTTGATCGCTGGGCCAACGACAACCCGGACATCCCCGGTGCCGTGTTCCGCAGCTTCATCGAAGAGATCTACCAGGAGGACCGCCTGGCCAGCGGCGCCACGCGCATCCACGACCGGGCCGTGGACCTGGCCGAGGTGAGCTGCCCGGTGCTGAACCTGGTGGCCGAGGAGGACTGGATCGTGCCGGCCGCCTCGGCCGAGCGCATCGCGGAGCTGGTGGGCCCGCAGCAGGTGCGCAACGAACGCATCCCCGGTCCTCACGTAGGCATCGTGCTGGACCCTCGCACGCGCTACGTCTGGGACATGATGGCCGACTTCGTGCACAACGAGGCGCCGGCCCCAGCCGAGCCCCCCGCCGAGGAGCCCACCGCCGAGGAGCAGAACTGATGCGCAGCCTCCTGTCCATCTCGCTGCTCTGCCTGGCGGCCTGCAGCCCCGCATCCGAGAGCGGCCTGGACGACGGCGCGGCGGATACCGCCGACACCGGCGGCGCCGACACGGATCCGGACGACACAGGATCCGCCGACGGTAGCTGCCAGCCCAACCACGACTGGCTGCTGAGCTTCGAGGAGCTGCCCGCCGATCCGGCCCTGGGCATCGAGGCCATCTACACCTCCAACGCTCCAGGCAGCCTGGTATCCATCCCCGACATCGACGGCGTGCTGAAGAACGATGGCTTCCACAGCTGGGATTTCACCTTGGCGGACGGCGTCCAGGACCAGCAATGGACCGTCACCATTCGCGACCTCGAGGGCACCTGGTTCCAGGAGCACTTCCCCGATGCCACCTACTACGTGGGATTGGACGCCAGCGAGCAGGAGTACGGGGTCTACCGCGTGGACGCGGAGCAAGAGCGCCTCTTCCTGCTGGGCCTGGTCTCTGCCGAGCCCGACCTGACCCTGCTGACCTACCTCGAGCCGGTGGTGGTCTTCGAGTTCCCCATGGTGCTGGACAAGCAGTGGAGCTCGGACGCGGTGCAGGCCGAGGGCGTCTATCAGGGCCAGGAGTACCCGGCCGACTACGGTGTCGCCGGGGTTGTCAGCCTGGAGCACAGCTACCAGATGCAGGTGGACCGCCAGGGCTACGCCGATGTCCCCCTGGGCGAGTTCGAGGTGCTGCGCCTGCGCGTGGACCAGCAGCTGTCGGCGATCAACTCCTACACGGGTCCCTTCTCCACCAGCTCCATGATCTCCTACTTCTTCCTGGCCGAGTGCGCGGGCCTGGCGGCTCGCGTGCGAGGGCCCGAGAACGGGAAGGACCCCAGCTTCCAGCAGGCCTCCGAGTACCTGCGCCTGGGATTCTGAGCATGACGCGCCTGCTCAGTGCGCTGCTGACCGCCCTGCTGGGCTGCTTTCTGGCCGCCCCTGCCGGCTGCCTGCGCTACCAGCAGGCACCCCTGGAAGAACCAGGCCGCAGCTACCTGCGCCTGGACGGGGTCGAGCTGCGCTACAAGGACTCCGGTCCACCGCCCGAGCCCGCCGACCACGGCACGCCGCTGCTGCTGGTGCACGGCTACGGCTCCAGCCTGGAGACCTGGGAGCTGGTGCTGCCGGCGCTCTCGCAGGGCCGGCGCTGCGTGGCGGCGGATCTGCCGGGCTTCGGGCTGTCCAGCAAGTACGAGGGCGACTACGGTCCCGACGCTCAGGCCGCGGCTCTGCTGGGGCTGGCGGATCAGCTGGGGCTGGAGCGCTTCGACGTGGCGGCCCATTCCTACGGCAGTCGCGTGGCCATGGCCCTGGCGGAGACGCACCCGGAGCGCGTGCGGCGCCTGGCCATCACCGACGGCTTCCTCTACGCCGACCAGCTGCCCTGGTTCTTCGCCTGGGCACGAGTCCCCGCCCTGGGCGAGCTGCTCTACGCGCTCTTCTACGACCAGCAGCTGGACTGGCGCATTCCCCTCTCCTTCCACGATCGCGAGCTGGTCAGCCACGCCATGGTGCAGCGCGCCTACGAGGCCCTGCGCCAGCCCGGCACGCGGGCCGCCGCCCTGGCCGTGGTGCGCAGCCTGGACATGGAGCGCGCCGAGCGCGGCTACGCCCAGCTGGACAAGCCGACCCTGCTGCTGTGGGGCCGCGAGGACACGGTGACCCCGCTGCGCTACGGCCAGCGCCTGCAGCAGCAGCTGCCCCAGTCCCGCCTCGAGGTGCTGCCCTTCGCCGGGCACTTCCCCATGGTCGAGGCCCACGCCCGCTACGCCGAGCTGCTGCGCGCCTTCCTCGACGCGCCGGAGGCCCTGTGATGGGTCGCCGCAACCTCGTCCTGGCAGCCCTGGCGAGCGGCCTGGCCTGCGGCAGCGCCCTGGCCCAGGAGCAGCCGGCGCCGCCTCTGCCCGCCACCTCCCAGGTCGAGGAACGCTTCAGCGTCGACGGCTACTTCCGCACGCGCGGCCACCTGTGGCACAACCTGGACCTGAACCGCGGTCCCACGCCCACCAGCGGCGAGCCCGTCTTCCCCTACGCCGCGTCGGGCGCCGAGACCTTCAGCGGCGGCGACATGCGTCTGCGCCTGGACGCCACCCTGAGCATCGTCAGCGAGGTCAAGGTCTGCGCCCGCGTCGACGGGCTGGACAACGTGGTGCTGGGCAGCACGCCCGAGGGCCTGCCCGCCAGCCGCTGGGCTCCCTCCATCTACGCCAGCACCACCCAGAACCCCCCGGAGGAAGGCGTCAACGCCTTCTCGAACAGCATCGCCCTGAAGCGCGCCTGGGGCGAGGCCTTGACCCCCATCGGCCTGTTCAGCATCGGCCGCATGGGCATGCCCCTGTGGGGCCTGGGCATGCTGGCCAATCCCGGCGACGATATCGACGCCGACTTCGACGAGAACGTGGACCGCGTCGGCTACGCCACCACGGTCTTCAACCACCTGCTGGGCGTCTCCTACGACTGGAACGCCAGCGGCCCCACCTCGGCCTCCCAGGCCGGCGAGCGCTGGGGGCAGTCCTTCGACCTGGAGCCCAGCGACAACCTGCACACCGTGTCCCTGGCCATCCTGCGACACCTGGACCCGGACGCCACCAAGCGCCGCCTACGGGCGGATCGGCCCGCCGCCACCTACGGCGCCTACGCCACCTGGCGCCGCCAAGAGCTGGACGTGCCCTCCTACTGGCTGGACGGCGTAGAGGCGCAGGATGGCAGCCTGGAGGAAGAAGACCTGGTGCGGCGCGATTTCCGCGCCGTGGGGCTGGATCTCTTCTTCAAGCTGGAGGCGCCGCGCTTCTCTCTTGCCCTGGAGGCGGCCCACCTGGGGGGCACGGTGGGCAACCTCTCCCTGCTGGAGGGCGTGGAGGCGGCCGAGGTCAGCATGAGCCAGCAGGGCGCCGTGCTGCGCGCCAACTACAGCGCCCTGCCCGAGAACAAGCTGCTGCTGGGCGTGGAGGCTGGCTACGCTTCGGGCGACGACGCGCCGGGTCTGGGCGTGGCGCCGGATCCCGACTTCGCCACCACTCAGGCCGGCGATCTGGACGGGCCCCAGTTCTCCATCCCGGGCGACGAAACCATCGACAACTTCCGCTTCAGCCCCAACTACCACGTGGATCTGATCCTGTGGCGCCAGCTGGTGGGCGCGGTGAGCGACGCCGTCTACCTGCGTCCCCGCATCGCGTCGCACCCCCACGAGAGGCTGGATCTGGAGCTGGCCGTCATCCATTCCCGGGCCGTGCAGGCCAGCTCCACGCCCAGCGGCGAAGCTACCCTGGGCACGGAGTTCGACCTCGAGCTGGCCTGGCGCGCCTGGCACGGCCTACTGTTGCAGGCGCAGTACGGGCTCTTCCTGCCCGGCGCCGGCTTCCGCAACCTGCAGCTCGGCCTGGAGCCCGAGCCCGCCCACGCCGCGCGCCTGCTGGCGGCCTTTCGGTTCTGACGAGACGCCCATGACGCCCCGCACGCTGCCCCTGCTGGCCCTGGCCATCGCCTGCTCTTCGGGCAATCCCGACATCGCGGACACGGCGCTTGGCACCATCTTCGAGTGCGACGGGGACAACGACGGCGCCATCGACCAGCACGAGCTGGAGGTGCTCACCGGGCTCTCCGTGCCCTACCTGGCCAACGCCGCAGGCGAGAGCGCCAGCGTGACGCCCCAGGGCAGCGAGGCGGACGGCGGCACCACCTGGGATTTCACCCAGGGTCCCGACACCCTGCTGGCGGAATTCGACGTGGGCGCCCCCCAGGACCAGTGGTTCTCCGAGCACTTCCCCCAGGCCCAGTGGACCGCGCCCCTCTTCGCGCACCAGCTGGACCTGCTGGGCGTCTTCGACCAATCCGACGACAGCTACCGCCTGCTGGGCCTAGTCTCACGCCAGGAGGAGCCCGAGTCGGAGCGCACGCTGGTGGTCTACGACGAGCCGGTGGAGGTCTACCGCTTCCCCTTGCAGCTGGGCAGCAGCTGGAGCGTAGAGTCGGAGTTCAGGGACGCGCTGATCGCCGGCGTGCCCAACTCCGGCGAGGAGAGCTACCTCTTCGAGGTCGACGCCATCGGCACCCTGCTGCTGGAGGGCTGGAGCTTCGACAACACCCTGCGCCTGCGCATCGAGGTGCAGCAGAGCTTCGCCGTCTCCACGGGCGACAATCCAGTGACCAGTCTGCGCTACGTCTACCTGCGCGAGTGCTTCGGCGAGCTGGCGCGCATCGTCTCGCTGACCGGCGAGACCGAGGCCGAGTTCGGCGAGGCCAGCGAGTTTCGAAGGCTGGCGGTGCAGGAGCTCTGAGGTTCGTTGGGGCGGCTACCCTGCCGCCCTTCGCCGTTCGCTGAACCTGCGAGCCGGCATCCTGATGGCCAGGTCGGCGTTCTTCGCTAGGCTCAGGTCCGAGTTCGAGCAGACCACCACCCAGCACGACGCCTACGTCGAGCTCGACTACCACATCAGCTACGCCGGGCCCTACACCCTGAGCGAGCACCCCCAGGAGATCCCGGCCGTCTTCCCCGGCGCGGGGATGAACCACAGCTACCACTACTACACGGGATCGAGCCCCTACAGCGACGCCGGCAGCGCGGTCAGCACCTCGAGCGGGGCCTCCAACGGCCCCCTGCTGGGGATCGAGGGCCGCGAGCCCTGCCCCCACGGCAGCGTGGACGTGACCATCACCGAGCACTGGATCAGCGCCTGCGACGTAAGCGCCGCCCACTGCCTCACCCTGGCGGTCTTCTCCGAGCAGTACAAGGAGATCGACTGCGCCGACTACCCCTGGAACGGCTACGGCTACCTGACCCCGCTAGGGGGCTTCGCCATCGAGCCCGGGCTGGACGAGCGCTTCAGCGCCTTCCTCTTCCCGGGCCGCTACGACGCCAGCCTGGCCGGCACGACCGTGCGCCAGTGGATCTTCGAGCTGGCGGCCAGCGAGCTGCCCGAGGACGATCCCGACGACACCCAGAGCGGCGATCCGGACGATCCCGATGACACCCAGGCGGACGACGGGGGCGACTCCCAACCCGACGACCCGGACGATCCGTCCGACGGCGATCCGGACGATCCCGACGATCCGGGCGCTGAGCCGCCGGGCGAGCAGCGCCCGAACGAGCCCGTCGGCTGCGGCTGCTCGAGCGCGCCCAGCCCCTTGGGCGCCTGCAGCCTGCTGCTGCTGAGCCTGCCCTGGCTGCGCAGGGGATCGCGCCGCGCAGCAAGCCCCGTTCTGACGACGCCCCCTCAGGGCGCGTCGAAGCCCGCGGCGAAGATCTGGCCGTAGCCGTTGTCGTCCATGTCGTCGGTCCACAGGACCACCAGGGTGCCGTCGTCCGCCAGACCTGCTGCGGGGCTGGTCTGTTGGCCGGCGCTCTGAGCGTTCACGGTGCTCGTGCTCTGCCAGGTGTCGCCGCTGGCCTGCCAGGTGGCGACCTTGATCTGGTACAGGCCGTTGCCGTCCACGTCGTCCTGCCAGGCCAGCGCCAGGGCGCCTGCGGGCGCCATGGACAGGGCGGGCGCCCGGTGTTGGCCGCCGCTGGCCACGGTCCACTCGCGCTGCGCCGAGCCCGCGGCGTCGAAGCTGCGGGCCATGATCTTGTAGTCGCCGTCGCGCTGCTGGTCGTCTTCCCAGGCCACGGCGAACTCGCCCGTGCTGGCGATCCCCAGCGCGGGATCTTCCTGCTGGCCGCTGGAGACGCTGTTGACGGTGATGCGGTCGAAGCTCGCCGCCCCGGAGGCGTCGAAGCCGCGGGCGTGGATCTGGTAGAGGCCGTTCTCGTCGCTGTCGTCCTGCCAGGCCACAACGAAACCGCCGTGGGCGTCCACGCCCAGCGTGGGCTGGATGCGCTCGCCCCGCTCCTCGTCGTGAACGCTGGTGTCGCCGAAGCGCTCCGAGCCGTCGGCGTAGAAGCCGCGCACCATGATCTGGTACTGGCCGTCCCGATCCTGGTCGTCCTCCCAGGCGATCACGAAGCTGCCGTCGGAGGCCATCGCCAGCGCCGGATCGCGCTGCTGGCCGTCGGAGACGACGTTGACCGTGAACTCGGGGATCCGCTCGCTGCCATCCGCCGCAAAGCCCCGGGCGCGGATCTGGTAGTAGCCGTTGCCATCGCTGTCGTCGGCCCAGGCCACCACGAAGTCGCCGCTGGCGCTCACGGCCAGGGCCGGCTCTCGCTGATCGCCTGCGGTGTCGTCGTGGGCCGCGAGGTCCGCGAAGCGCTCGCAGCCACAGGCTTCGAAGCCCCGGACCAGCACGTCCAGGTTCCCGCTGCCGTCCGCGCTGGAGCTGTCGTCCTCCCAGGCCGCCACGAAGGAACCGTCCGCGCTCAGGGCCAGTTCCGGGGCGTCCTGGTCGCCGCTGGAGTCGGAGTTGACGGTGCGATCGTGGAACGCGCGCAGGCCGAGATCGTCGTAGGCGTAGGTCACCGGGACCGCCAGGTCCAGGGCGAAGCTGTACGCGTGGTCGGGATCGTCCGGGTGCTGGTCGTACCAGTCGCTGCCGTCCGCGTCGGGATCGCTGGGATCGAACAGGGGGCTGCAGTACAGCACCGGCTCTCCGCCGGGGAACAGCTCGCTGTTGCCCTCCTGCGCCGTGATGGTCTGGGCGTTCACCAGGCCGCCCGATGGATCGAAGCGCAGCAGGCGCAGCCAGCCGTTGCCCGTGTAGTTGCCCGCCCGGCAGCTGTCGTTGCAGTCCTCGACGCTGGCTTCTTCGCAGGGCCCCTCGTACTGGTAGTCCGCCAGCAGCTCGTGCACGTCGTTGCCGCTATTGCCCGTGCTGGTGCGGAACTCCGAGTCGCCCACGTGGCCGGCGACCACCAGGGCGATGTTGCTGTGGCGCGCCAGCAGCTCGTCCCACAGCGCCTGAGGCGTGTGGCCGGCGGCGGTGTAGTCCTTGTTCGGGCAGTTGGTGCCGTAGCCGCCGCCGTGGGTCTGGTGGCAATGGGTGGCTACGATGACCCGATGGTCCTGGTGCGCCGCGATCACGTCGTCGGCCCAGCACAGCACGTCCTTGCGGGGCGCGTACTCCAGCGAGAGCACGAGGAGCTTCACCGAGCCCAGCTCGAGGCGGACGTAGTTGTTGGTGTTGCTGCTGGTGTAGGCGCCGCCGTACCAGGGCTGGCTCGCGAAGCGCTCCTCGCCGAAGTAGTCGCCGAACAGGCTCTCCCCCCGGTCGAAGTCATCGCCCGAGAAGAAGTCGTGGTTGCCGGGCAGCACGCTGTAGGGGACGCCGGCCTCGTCCAGCATGGCGTGGGCCTGGCTGGCGATCTCCCACTCCGAGACCAGGTTGTTGTCGGTGATGTCCCCCAGGTGCACGGCGAAGACGATGTTCTCCTCGGCCTGGTGATCGATGATCCATTGGGCCTGCAGGTAGTAGGTGTTGCCCGCGTCGTCCGGCAGCTTCTCGGTGTAGTACTGGGTGTCGGGCAGCAGCACGATGGAGAAGGGATCCGGGAGGTCCTGCTCGGGTTCGACGCAGCTTGTGGTCACCGGGTCGCAGACCAGGCCCTCCGCGCAGGATTCCGTCTCGGACCACTCGCTGCAGCTGTCCTGGCCGTCGTGCTCGCCGCAGTTGCGGATGCCGTCCCCATCGCACTCCTCGGCCCCCACGGGGCTGCACTCGTCCTCGCAGTCCCCGGCGCCATCGCAGGCGCCTTCCACGCAGCTCTCCCCGACCTCGCAGGCTTGCTCGCACGCGCCGCAGTGCGCCCCGTCGCTGGACAGATCGACGCACTCCCCGGCGCACAGCGTCTCGGCGGGAGCGCACGCGGCGCCATCCGTGTCGTTGTTCGATGGGTCGCGAGTGCCGGGCTGGCAACCCAGGACGGTGAGCATGAGGAGGAGGAGAGGCATGGGCTTTGGGGGCATGAGTGGATGAACCAGCTTGAGAGATATCCCTGTGCAGCGAACCGTGCGGAGTAGCGGGTTCTGCTGGACTCGCCACCACGGTTGCCGAGCCGAGATCGGCCCCGGTCAACGTCGCGGCCATTCGACGGAAAAACAAGGTTGCAGGCCCTCTCGATTTCCGGGGCATCTCGGATGCCCCGGCGCGCCCATAAGGCGCGGGGAGGGGGGAGCGTTAGCGATGCGGGGGGAGGCAGCCTCCCCCCGCCAAGAAATGCGGCCGTGGTCTTTGTTCGGGCCGACTGGCCCGAACGATGACCAAGGCCCCGAGATCACCATCGACAACAGCCTCGCGGTGACCACCACCCCGACCATCAGCCCCAGCGCCGGCGCCGCCGGTCCCGCCAAGCTCCTTGCCTGGACGCCGGCGGCCAGGTGGGCAGCACCCACTTTGGCAAAGGACTTGCCAGAGCTCCACGAGGTCTCGCCCATGGCTCCGGAAACAGGGGCCTATTCATCGTCTTCGAGCAGGCCCAGCACATCCTCATGCCCCAGAACCCGGGCGTAGTCCGCCGCCGTGAAGCCCCCTTCCACCTGCGCCTGCGGATCCGCACCCCACTTCAGCAGCTCGCGCGCGGTGCCCCGATGCCCGCCGATGGCGGCCCAGATGAGCGGCGTGAGGCCTGCCGCATCCCTGATCTCGAGCGACGCGCCCGCCTCGATCAACAGCTCAACGCTGTTCCCGGCCAGGGCTGCCCAGGCCAGGGGGGCCAGCAGGGCCAGGGCGAGCGAGGGAAGGAAGTGCTGCGCGGGGCTCTCCGCTCGCTTCTCGTGGCGCTGCGGAACAGCTGGGCCCCGGCGCGCCCGAGCCGATCAGCCGGGAAGACGACATCGGGGGATCACGGAACGCAGATGATCTCGTTGAGGAGCTCCAGGCTCGCGTGGAAAGAGTCGCGGTCGTTCTCGCCGAAGGAGAGCGACTGGACGCGCATCAGCTTGACCTGAACACCGAAGTCGAGGGAAGCGTCGAGCTTGGCCTCGAGCTCCACCTCGTAGCCGAGCTCCACGCCCTCGAAGCTCGGCACGTTGGCCAGCACCTCGTCCGCAAGATCTGCGGCACCGAAGCCCGGCGGGGCCGCGCTGTTCATACCGGACCGGATGGCGCCGACGATCTGGCCTGCGGAAGCGTCTGCGTCCTCGGCGAGCGTCAGCAGGTCGCCGACACCGTCGTAGAGGCTCGTGAGGAAGTCGCCGCCCGCGAGGAGCCCCCGAAGCTCGGCGATGGGAACCATGCCGCGGCCGTTGACCTTGAGCTGGGACTCGGCAAACTGCCCGTCCGCAAGCTTGATCGTGAACGCCGCCCCCGCAGAGAAGCCGTGGGGAAGGTTGAAAGCCAGGTTGAAGACGTCGGCGCGGGTGTCGATGTCGCGCACGCCGTCGCCCTCGTCGCTCACGATGCGGGTGCCGTCGCGCCGCGAGTAGCCGGCCGATGCGCCCAGCCGCTCGTCTCCGCTGCCCGCCGAGAATCCCGCCGAGAGGGAGAAGCCCAGTCCGGCCTCCACGTAGTCGTCCTGGTCCATGCCGCGCTCGGTACGCCGGATCTCGGCCGGATCGAAGACGGCATCGGCGGCCTCCTCGGAGACATCGCGCACTCCGCGCTCGATGGCCATCAGGATGAGCTCGAAGCACTCGGCGGAGCTGTCGCCGGAGGCCTCGATGTAGCCGAACACGCTGGCGCGAAGGAAGGCCTCCAGCACGACGATGTCCACCTCCGCGGTCGCTGAGAAGCCAACGCTCGCGCCGAGCTTGACGTCGTCTCCGTTCCGCTCCGCGTAGGCCACGAAGGAGAAGCCGATGGACGCGGACGCCACCCCGACGGAGGCGACGGGGAAGTTGGCGTGCACCTCGGCGCGCGCCTGCGTGCCGTCGTAAGGGATGATCGTATCGACGAAGGCCCCCGCCGCGGCGGCAAACGCTCCGGGAGACGAGACCTCGCCCAGGTCGTTGAAGGCGGCTTCGACCTGTGCGCGCTGGTTCCCCTCGTCCAGGATCCGCGCGTAGGCGCCGATGGCGGGCCCCAGGGTCTCCATCATGTCCAGGTGGCCGGAGATGGCGGCCACTTGAGAGTCCTGGCTGCCCGATTCACTCGCCGCCACGTACTGGGTGTGGTTCTCGCCCGCCGCGACGCATGCATCGAGCATGCCCACGCGCAGCTCCTCCACCTCCGCGGCGACTTCCTCGGGGCCGATGCCGCGGCTGTTGGCGATCCAGCCCATCTTCTCGCCGTCCGCAGCCAGCAGCTCGAGCTTGTCGGCGAAGTTCAGGAACATGTAGTGATGGCGAAGGATGTCGTCGGCCAGGTCGCCGTCCGTGCCCATGAACGAAACGGCCCAGGCCTCCGGCAGGTTGATCTGGCCCACGGGGCGGTCCAGCTCCTCGGTGAAGTGGGCCCCCTCCACGGCGGGCACCGTGGCCGCCTCGCTGTCCGCGAACAGCCCCTCTAGCGCCTCCAGGTCGTAGCCGTTGACGTGACCCCGCTCGCCCACATCCGCGATCAGCGGATCGGTCGCCTCGATCAACCCGGTCAGCTCGGCGAGCATCTCGGAGGCACGGTCGCGCCCTTCGAGGAAGGGCTGGGCGTCCTCCAGGATGCCGCGGACATGGAGCGCGGCAGTGCGGAATTCCTGCGGATCGCCGACGCTGTAGCTCGCCGGACCACCGAGCTCGGCAGGGAACTCGGCCGCGAAGGTGTAGGGTCGTCCCTCGGGAATCGCGCGCTGATAGGCCAGCGCCGAGAACTCGTCGGCGTCTTGGGCGGCGCTCTCGATCTCCTGCCAGCTGCCGATCTCCGTGTCGCCAGCCTGCGCGGCGTAGCGATCCACCTTCTCGGCGCAGCGGTTCACGAAATCACCCCAGTCGCCGTCACCCGGCACACCGTAGTCTTCGACCAGCGCACCCATGAAGCTGTAGAAATCCACGAGATCCGCGTAGCGGTGCAGATCCTGATCGAATCCGGAAGACTCCGCCCAGGGCGGCAGGTCGATTCCGACCAGCGCGCTGTTGCCGTCTCCGGCGATGCGCTGAACCGCCCTGCCTTCCTGGGCCTGACCGGGGGAGGCCATCCCATTCAGCAGCCCCTCGGCGGACGCGCCGGCGACCACCTTGTCTGCGACCGCGTCCGCCTCCTGCTCGTAGCGATCACCGCTTTTTCCGACGCCACCCTTGAGCTGAACGCCGCCCCGTTGTTGGACGACGTGGGCGGCTTCGTGAGCTGCGGTGTGAAGGTCGGGGGAGTCGGCGAACGCGACGTCGTTGCCGGTGGCGTAGGCGCTGGCCCCCATGGCGGCCGATGCTTCCTGCGCTGGGCCGCCGACGTGGGCTTGGACCTGGGAGACATCGTGCGCGCCGAAGGAACCCCGGATCGCGTCGAGGTGTGGGAGCGGCGATGCGCTTCCCCGCAGACCTTCCGCTGCCTGGGCGTGGACGTCGGCCGGATCCGCTGTCGCCCCGGAGGCGGCCGCACGCAGCTGGACTGACGCACGGCCGATCAGGGCTGGCTGCCTGGCATGGTCTTCGCCGCCACCACCAGCTGGGCCCTGCAGCATGCGGAGCGTCGCCTCGTTGCCGTAGGCCTCCGAGAACTGCAGGGCTTCCGTCCGCCCCGCGGTCTGGCCCTGCGGGAGCTGGGCAACCTCGCCCGGCCCCGTCGAGCGTGGAGCTGCCGAGCCTGGGGAGCGCTGCATGGGAGATCTCGATTTCATGCGGTCTGCTCCCGGTCAGGGAAACGAACGCGGACGCGTCGTCTCGGGGGCGTCATCCATCCGATACGGGAGACTATCCAGGCTCGAACAGAAAGGGGTAGCTTACGATCACGATACCGCCGCCGCTGGGCTCGGGGAACTGCAAACCGAGGAGGACATCCACCAGGCACTGCTCGGTCTCGGGATCGCCCATGGTGCTGGTCTTGATGGCGGCGCTGGAGACGGCCCCGGTCTTGGCGATCACGAACTTGACCACCACCTTGCCCTTGAGGGTCGCGTCCCGGGCCTGGCCCTGCTGATAGCAGGCCTTGATGCGGGCGAGGTTGTCCCGGATGACCTCGTCGACGCGCTCCTTGGCCAGCGAGCCCAAGATCACGTTCACAGGCAGGCCCCCGTGCATCGGTTGGCGACTCTTGCTGAAATGACCCGTGGATCGCGTATCGTCGTCCTCGACGCTCTCCGGCGTGTGCAACGCCAAGGAGACGGGAGTACCTCCCTGGCCGGCGGATGCCTCGGGGAGCGCAGCTCGGGCCCGCTCCTGGCAGGCGTCCCAGACCGCCTGAGTGGCGGCGCCCGTATAGCAGGCCAGGACCTGGCGCTGGGCCTCGCTGGCGGCCTGGTAGTACGCCACGCAAGACTGGATGGCTGCGGGGCCGAGTTGGCCGACCCCGCCGAAGCTCTGGGCCTTGCGCAGGGCGTCCTGGCAGTGCGTCTCGAGGCCAGGCGCCTGCTCGGCAGCGACCTCGCCGGCGGGCTTGCGGGCGGGACAGGCCGCTAGCAGCAGGGCCAACACGGGCAGAACGCGCGCACGCAGGGGGATCACTTGGCACCTCCCGCCAGGCAGTCGAAGGGGAAGAGCAGGCTGCGCTCCTGGCGCCATCGCTCCCAGGCCTCCTGGCTGGCGTCCAAGGGCAAATGGGGGGCCCAGCGCGCCACGTCGATGGTGCGCACGATGACCTCGAAGGGCACCTGGCTCGAGGGCACCACGATGATGAACAGGTGGTCGGGCCAGGCTTGCTTGACCAGGGTCAGCTGGCGCGCGTACTCGGCCCAGTCGTAGTCCGCCAGCGCCGCGCAGCCGCCGTCGCCGCGACAGGGGATGCCGCTGTCCTCGGGGTTCTCCGGGGCGCCGTCGGGGTAAAGCACGGCGTCAGCCCCCGCCACGAGCAGGCCGTCGCCATCCACCATCACCGAGAGCGTCAGCTGCGGGGTCGGCTGGCCGGGGTCCGCCTCCGGAGGCTGCGGAAGGGCGAGGGTCGGCAGGCCGGTCTCCACCGCGGTGACGGCGTCCAGGTAGGGGTTGCGCACCGGCAGCAGGAAGGAGCCGAAGCCCGCCTGCCCCGCCGTGTACAGCACCGAGCGCAGCACCGAAAAGGGATTGTCGGCGTGCACCTCGATCACCGGCGGGGCTGGCTCGAACAGCCTGGGATCCTGGCTGAGCACCGCTAGGGCGTGCCGCCCCGCATCCCCGTCGCGCAGCGCACGGTACAGCGGCTCGACGAGCTGCTCGTCCATGGCCGAGGCGGGGAGCCGCGGGCCGCTTTCCGAGGACTCCAGGGGGACCAGCAGCGCACCGTCCAGCAGGAGCGCGCCCTCGCTGATAGTCACGGTGGGGCCGTCGAGGATGGGGGCCTCGGCCAGCGACTCTGCCAGGCGCAGGGGGAAGTCCTGCGCGCCGGCAGGCGGCGAGCTGATGAACAAGGCCGTCGAGAGAGCGAGGAGCATTCTGCCTCCGCCTGTGATGATGCGGGTGGGTGCGCGGAGTCTACCACGTCTCGTCCAGCGCCATCTCGCCCAGGTTCGAACAAGCTTCCTACCGCCACCACTGGACAGACATAATCTATGTATATATAGACGCACACGCCTTCCATCTACATTAGGAGTGGCCATGGAAGACCTCACGCCAACCGAGATCGCCCGCGGATTCCACGAGGACTCCGACGGCTTCACCTGCAACTTCTGCGAAGAGCGCTTCGAGTCCGGCATCATCTACCAGGCCGGTCAGCGCCTGGCGGACGCCGAGCGCGCCGCCCGCGAGCACGTCCTCGATGCCCACGACGGCGCGTTCGACGCGCTGTTGGCCCTGGGCCGCAAGGGGCATGGGCTCAGCGACGTGCAGCGCGCTGTGCTGCGTCTATCCTTCGACGGTCTCTCCGACAGGCAGATAGCCTCGCGCCTGGGCGGCCGCTCGCTGTCCACCGTGCGCAACCATCGCTTCCAGCTGCGCCGCAAGCACCGCGAAGCCAAGGTGTTCGTCGCGCTGATGGACCTGTTGCAGTCCCGATCCGACACACCGACGGCCCTGCTGCGGTATCACCCGGGACTGCCGATCGACGACGAGCGCATCCGGGTCACCCACGCCGAGGCCAAGACCCTGCTTGATCGGTACTTCGTCGACCACGAGCGCACGCGCCTGGTCCGCTTCCCCAAAAAAGAGAAGCACAAGCTGGTCATCCTGCGCCACCTGGTGGAGTTCCTCGACCGCGACCGGCGCTACACCGAGCGAGAGATCAACCAGATCCTGGGTGCGGTCTACGCCGACTTCGCCGTGCTGCGGCGCTGGCTGGTGGACTACCGCTTCCTGGCGCGCGAGAAGGACGGCAGCGCGTACTGGCGCGTGGACGGCTAGCGCTCGCACCAAGCGGCTGGCGCTGGCGCAGCGCGCATCGGTTGGCGGTCAGGCGCCCAGCGCGGCGGAAGTTGTAGAGATAGCTGGCGCTGGGACGGGAGCTGTGGTTGTCCGTGAAGCTGTGACAGCCTATCGATTCCGGCTCCCGGGCCTGGGCGTTGGAGATGAGGGCGGGCAGGGCAGCGAGGGCGCACAGTTGGATGACCATGGATTCCTGCTTTCCTGCTTCTTTGGGTTGCGCCCATGAAGAACGAACCCACGAGCAGCGACTGTGACGAAGAGGACTCCGCCGTGTACCCGATGGAGCGCGGCGAGCCCCCTTTGACAAGCCGTCAGCGCGCTGGGATGCTGGATGGCGCCCCAGCACGGAACGCCATGCCCCACGCCCTGCTCGCCCTCTGTGTGCTCTCCTGCCGGCCCAGCGGCTTCCTCCTGGCGCCGGACGAAGCCGACGTCCCCCGCGACAGCGCGGCTCCAAGCGATGACAGCGCGGATGAGCCCACCGAGGTCCTACCCGGCGCGCTGCCCGTCTTCAGCCACGAACGAGGTTTCTACGACGCGTCCTTTCAGCTGAGCGTCAGCTCTCCTCTCGCCGGGGTGGAGGTCCGCTGCACCACCGACGGGCGGGATCCTGTCGAGTACGGCCAGGCTCTCAAGGCTTCTCTGGCCATCGAGGGCAGCACCGTGGTGCGCGCCGCGCTCTTTCGCGACGACCAGACGCTGGGCGACAGCGTCACCCACAGCTACCTCTTCGCCGCCCAGGTCCCGCAGCAACGCGCACCCGAGGACTACCCCAGCCGCTGGTTCCAGTTCGACGCCCCGGGGGGCTACCCGTCAGACTACGAGATGGATGAAGAGATCACCCAGGATCCCGCCTACGCGGACGCCTTCCCCGACTGCCTGCGCAGCCTGCCTGCCATCTCGCTGGTCATGGATCCTGACGACCTGTTCGGTGAAGAGGGCATCCACGAGAACCCCTTCGGAGAGGGCGAGGAGTGGGAGCGCCCCACCAGCTTCGAGTGGCTGCCCAGCGACGATTCGTCCTCCATCCAGGCCAACGCGGGCCTGCGGCTCTACGGCGGCTACTGCCGGTACCCGGAGTACGCCAAGAAAACCTTCCGCGTCTTCTTCAAGAGCCAATACGGCCCCGCCGAGCTCCAGTACCCCTTCTTCGCCGACTCGGCGGTGGACAGCTTCGACACCCTGGTCCTGCGGGCGCGCTTCGACCTGTCGTGGATCCACGGCTCGGACAGCACCCGCGACATGGCCCAGTACACCCGCGACCAGCTGGCCCGCGAGACCCAGGTGGCCATGGGGAGCCTCTCCACCCACGGCCGGCACGCCCACCTGTACATCAACGGGCTCTACTGGGGCCTCTACGTGTTGCACGAGCGGCCCGACGCCCACTTCCTGGCCGCCCACCTGGGGGGCGAGGACGAGGACTGGGACGTGCTGAACAGCGGCGAGGCCGTAGACGGGGACCGAGAGGCCTGGGAGGAGCTGATGCGCATCGGCTACGCAGGCCTGGCCTCGGACGAGGCCTATGCCGAGCTCCAGCAGTACGTGGACCTGGAGAACCTGGCCGACTACCTCATCATGAACGCCTGGCTGGGCAACTACGAGTGGCCCAACCACAACTGGTACGCCGCGCGCAGGCGCGAGAAAGGTGCGGGCTACGTCTTCTTCAGCTGGGATGCCGAAGCCACCATGTCCGATCTGCAGCAGGATCTGACAGACGCCAACTACCCCGACTCGCCTGGCCAGCTCTATCACTTCCTCCAGGACAACGAGGATTTCCGAACCCTGATGGCCGAGCGCATCCAGGTGCACTTCTTCGACGACGGGGCCCTGACCACCGAGGCCATGACCGCCCGCTGGCAGGCCCTGAGCGACGCCGTCGAGCCGGCCATGGTGGCCGAGTCGGCCCGCTGGGGCGACTCGCGGCGCGATGTCTACGGCGACGCCGACGAGCTCTACACCTACCTGGACCACTGGATCCCGGAGCGCGACCGCCTGCGCGACGACTACCTGCCCTTCCGCAACCAGGTGGTGCTGGAGCAGTACAGGGCCATGGGCATGTACCCGCCTTGACTCGACGACGGGAGGCGCTGACGATGAGAAAGAGCTCATCGAGCCCGATTGCAGCACCCGAAGCTCCATGCAAATGCAAGACGGAGCGACGGGTAGGGACACCCGCTCTCGCCGCCCAGGCCCTGCTGCTGTTCTCCCTTCTCCTGCACGCCTGCCATGGGCCAGACGAGGCGCAGGAGACCAGCCGCCCGAGCTTCGTGCTGATCGACATCGACTCCCTGCGCGCCGACCGCGTCGGCTCCCACGCAAGGGGGAACACGTCCGCCCCCAACCTCTCCCGCCTGGCGCAGCAAGGGGCCCACTTCGACAAGCTGATCGCCCAGGCCAACTGGACCCTGCCCTCCCTCCAAGCGCTGCTGCTGGGGCGCTATCCCAACCAGGTGGCACAGAACAGCCTGGCCGGAATCCTCTCCATCTACGGCTACGATACGGCCGTCTTCTGGGGAGGGACCACTCCCGCGCAATTCGGAACCTTCTCCCATGGCTTCGACGAAGTGTATCATGGCCAGGATCAATCCTGGACCGAGTGCGCGACTTCCATCTCCACCTGGCTCAAACAGGCCGAGCCTCCTTTCTTTCTGCTCGCGCACAACATCGATCTGCACTTCCCACCCACCGCCAGCCTGCCCGAGGAGGACTGGTCGCTGGGGGAGGGAGTGGCCCCTTCGCTCACACCGAGCCTCGACCATTACTACGAAGTGCTTCTGCAGAAGGGGGAGAGCCAGGAGTCGGCCAGGGAGCACGCGCTGGCCCTGTACGAACGCACGATCGCATCCGCTGACGAAGTGGTGGCCTCCATTGTACAGGCCCTCGACGAGGCCGGCCTTGCACAGGAGACGGTGCTCGTCATCACCTCGAACCACGGCGAAGATCTCTTCGAACACGGCTTTCTGGGGCATGGAAAGACCCACTTCGACAGCGTTCTCGCTGTACCGCTGGTCTGGCTGGATCCCGCACTGTCGAGCCCGATCCGCCAGGAACGCCCCGTTCGCGGGATCGACCTGGCCCCCTCGATCCTGCAGCGTGCCTCCATCCCGGCGGACGCCAGTATGGACGGCCGCAGCTTCCTTTCCCTGCTGGGCCTGTCGGACGCGAGCTACGAGGTCGATGCCATCATCAGCCATAGCGGCCCGGGAGCCGCCTCTCTGCGCACGTCAGGCCACAAGCTCGCCATCCACGCCCGTATCACCGCTCGCGAGCGAGAGCTCTTGCTGGCCACGATAGGTTCGGCCCGAGAAAGCCCCCACCACCCCATGGGTTCCCTCACCACGCTCGAGCTCTACGATCTGCTGGAGGATCCCGGTGAAACGCGAGACATCTCGGCGCTGGAGCCGCAGCGCTCACAGCAGATGAGGCAGCGCCTGCTGTCGTGGATCGCACGACGAAGCACAGCGGAGCGGCGTGAGTACACGCCGGAGCAGCGGGAGCTTCTCCAAAGACGAGGCTATTGGCAGCAAGCGCGATGACGGTGGGGCTGTAGCCGTGAGGCCCGGCCGGTGGCATGATGTCTCAACTCTCCCCATCACGGCCCCGGAGGTTCTATGCGCCGCAGCGGACTCCTCATCCTCGCCCTCAGCGCCCTGGCCTGCGATCCCCCCGAGACGGACGACAGCGGCACCGGATCCACAGGCGACACAGGCACCCAGCAGGAGACGGGCGAGCCGGGGGAGACGGGGGAGACGGGGGAGACCGGGGACACGGGCCCGGACAACCGCGACTGCTCCGGCGGCAGCGGCTGGGAGCCGGGCGGATTCACTAGCGAGGTGGACGGCTTGTCGGTCATGGTCCTGGTGCCCGAGGATCTCCCTGCTTGCGCGCCCGTGCTGGCCTTCGGCCACGGCGGCACCAGCTGCGGCCGCATCATTCAGGGCGACTGGAACGATCCGCAGGGCACCGGCCTCGAAGATCTGGCCGCCACCATGGGCTTCGTGCTGATCATCCCGGGGGTGCGCGAGGGCGAGGACTACGACCACACCTGGAGCACGTCCATGGCGGAACCCATCAACGCCCACTTCCAACAGGCATGGGAGATGGCCGACATCGATCGCAATCGCACCTGGTTCTACGGGCAGTCGGCAGGCGGGCACATGGCCGTCTACATGGGGCTCTACGCCGAGGGCACCGCCACCGGCATCGCCGTCATCGGGGCGGGGGACGCAGGCGTGAGCTACCCGTCGCAAGAACCCAGCGTCAAGCTGCCCTTCTACGTGGGTCACGATCCCACCGATAGCGTCGTGCCCTACCAGTACTCCGAGAGCCTGGTGGCCGACCTCGAGATCCACGGCCATGAGTACATCTTCGAAGACTGGTCCTTGGGAGGCAGCGGTCACGGCTTGACCCCCGAGCTCTCGGCTGCGGTGGTGGAGTGGCTGGACGGGCGCTGATCGTCAGGGCGGCCGCAAGCGCAGCCCGGCGACAGCTTCACGATCCCTGCTCCAACCCGCGCACCTGCCCATCCAGATCATAGTCCTCCTGGGGCGGTAGGCCCAGGAAGTTCAGGATCGTGGGATGCACGTCCATGTGGCTCGCCTCTGCGAGCTCACCGGGCTGTACGGCCTGGCCAGCCACCACCAACCAGATGGTCTGACAGGCCTCGTTCTGCTCGCCGTGGCTGGTGCCCTCGCCCCCGTGATCGGTGGTGACCACCACCAGCCAGTCCTCACTGGCTGGACGCGCCTCGATGGCCTCCAGCAGCAGGCCCAGCTGGCGGTCGGCCTCCTCGATGGCGGCCAGGTAGCCGGCGGCCTCGGCGTCGAAGCCGTACTCGTGCCCGGCGTGGTCGGTGTCGTCGAAGACCACGGCGTGCAGGTCGAAGGCCTCGTCGCCGATGGCCTCCGCCGTCCAGAGGGCGATCTCCTCGTCACCGCTCCAGTAGGCCTGGTTCACCGCCTCGTACTCCACGATGTTCATGCCGATGTCGGCCCATTGGTAGGCCAAGCTGGTGCTGGCGCCCAGCTGCTCCACGGCCCGCAGCATGAAGCTGGGGTAGGCGTCGTCTCGCCCGTCGTAATCGCCGTTCTCCCAGACCCCGTGCTTGTCGGCCTGCACGCCGGTGAAGATGGAGGTCCAGCCCGGCGCCGAAGAGGTGTCCGCACCCAGGTGGGTCGTGGCCCGGAAGCTGTAGGCCGCCTGGGGCAGCAGGCTGTCGAGCTCCGGGATCGCGGCCACCTGCAGGGCATCCGGGCGCACACCGTCCATGCCCACGAAGAGCGCCCTGGGGCGCTGGGTCGTGGCGGCGCTGTCCTGCTCGGGATCCGAGCAGCCGAGCAGGAGTCCCACGGCGACCAACTGGCACGGACGCATCAGCCCCTCCACGTGCGCTGGGCGTTGATGGCCTCTTTCTCGCGGAAGGCCCGCTCCAGGTCGATGTCGAAGCGGTTGGCGATGGCGCAGAGGTAGATCAGCACATCTGCCAGCTCCTCACCCACGGCGCCGTACTCGGCCCCGAGCTCGACGGACAGGCCGCGGGTCTTGCGGATGGCCTTGAAGAGCTCGCCCACCTCCTCGCCCAGCAGCAGGCACTTGTCCAGGGCATCCTGCCGCGCGAAGCCGCGCTCCTCTTCCATCTGGCGCACGTAGCGCTGGAAGTCGCGCAGCGTGGGATCGGGATCCAGAGCAGGCATGATCCGCTCCTTTCCCGGAGGAGATAACCCTCTTTGCTCCACGCCGAGCTAGTCGAACACATCCTGGGGCATCACCGCCCGCCGCTCGTGGCTGGTGATGAGCCATTGGCCTTCTTCCCGCCGCAGCTGCACCGTGAAATGCCAGGCATCGGCCTGGTCGGGGCGCAGATCCAGGCTGCCGGGATCCAAGCCATCGGCCAGCAGGGCGTTGAAGCTGGCCTGGGCCTGGTCTCCTTGCAGCTGCACCTGGATCTCACCAAGCACGCTGGTGATGGGCCCGCGGGACTTGAACTCGCGCCAGAGCAGGCCCCGCAGCATGGCGAAATCGGCGCCCTGACCGTCGACGTAGGCCCGCGACACGGGCTCCAGCGTCGCGACGATGTCGGCCTGGCCCGCGCCCTCGGCCACCGCCATGATGGCCTGCTGGACCAGCTCTTCGTCGCTCAGGCTGCCGCGCAGCAGTCGCGGCAGGATCAGCCAGGCGCCCAGCAGCAGGGCGAGCCCCAGGCCGCCCAGGCGCAGCGCCGAGGGACGAGCCATCAGGGTGTCTTCTCGCGCGGCGTGAAGTACCAGTTGTAGGGATCGTAGGGCAGATAGGCGTCGATGCGCTGGTAGCCGTTGTCGAGGAAGTAGCGATAGATGGCGTCTTGTACCGTTCCGTGCGCCTCGATGCAGACCAGCTGGGGCCGGTAGCGCTGGATGTCGAAGCCGGCCAGGGCGGCGGGCTCGTACTCCTCGATGTCCATGGAGAGGAAGTCGATGCGCTCGATCTTCTCCAGCGCCAGCACCTCGTTCAGATTGGCCGAGCGCACCTCGAGCTCGGTCACGCTGCCGTCGCCCTTGAAGAACTCGGCCTGGTCGCGGGCCACGTCGGCCTTGGCCGAGGAGACCTCCAGGTAGCCGTCGGCGCGGTAGAACTTCTGCAGTCCCTGGGGCTTGTCGGTGATCAGGAAGTTGCGGAAGCGGGTCTTGGGCCGGTGCTTCTCGTAGTCGGCCTGGTACTCGGCCAGGGCGTCGATGCCGATGCCCGACCAGTCCAGGTGCTGCTCGAGGTAGAGGGTTGTGCTATCTCGCTGCCAGTGGCCCGCGCCCACGTCCAGGAAGAAGCCCCCGCGTCGATCCTGGAGTTGCTCACGGATCAGCAGCTCCTCGTTGGCCTGGGAGTAGAGCTTCTTCCCTTCCCGTAGAATGGCGCTGGTCCCGTCGTCGGTGGGCTTGAACAGGTAGATGGCCAGCGGCGATCCGGGCTCCGCCTCGAGCGAGACCTCGTGGCCAGGAGCGATGATGGCCAGGTTCTTGGCCCGCAGCTCGTGCTTTCCGCCCAGCTCCAGAGAGCCCCGCCCGCGAGCCACGTAGGCGATGGTGGGCCCATCGTGGCTCGCAAGGAGCGCCCGGTCCGACACCAGCAAGACGGCGAGCTTGCCGTCCATCCAGGAACCGGGTGCCTGCTCCTGCGGAGCCTGCAGGGCCTGATCGGGGTCGAAGAGGGCGGGCGCCGAGCCCAGCTCGAGGCGCGGGTCCTGCCGCTCCAGGTAGAAGACCGTGTCCGATTCCACCGGAGGAGAGGTGAAGACCAGCCAGGCCTGCTCCTGGCTCTGGGAGGCGTTGCGCAGCTGGCGGCCGCTGTAGGGCGGCCAGTACGCCAGGGCGCCCGGAGCCAGGGATCCCATATCCGCGAGATCTCCACCCACGGCATGCGAGAGCAGCAGCCCCTCTGTCAGCGGCACATAGACCTCGTGGGTGGCACGCCGCAGGTGCAGGGGCTGCATGCGCCCCGCCCCCATCACCTCCAGCCTGACCGTGCCGAAGCTGGACTCGAAGAAGCTGCGGCTGGCGTCGGGCGCGCCGATGCGGGCCCGGATCAGCTCCTGCGCCTGGGAGGTCATGTCGAAGAGCGCCACGGCGCGCTGGGCTGGCGCCTGCGGAGCCGCCTGGCTGGCCACGGCAGCCGGGGCGTCGGCCGGCGGCGGGGCTGGCTGTTCCTTGAACAGCATCCACCCCAGGACCAGCACCGCTCCAGCGAGCAGGACCAGCGCTATCTGGTAGAAACCCGACGACAGAGGATGCGTTTCTTCCGGACGTGTCATGGCGACTCTCCAGGCTCTCCACTCCCCAGACGACGCGCGCCTGCGGCGGCTTGGGCGGTCAGAGCTCTGCTCTGGGATCCCGATAATCCAGGTAGCCCTGGTGTTTCATGGTCTGTACGAAGAGCGCCAGGCGCTTGTGCTCAGGATCGAAGTCCTCGCCGAAGCGCTCGCTCAGCAAAGCGGCGATGTCGCGCACCGTGTTGCTGCCGTCGCAGGCCTCCCATACGGCGCTGCCCACCTCGTCCAGGGCCACGTGCAGATGTCCCCCATCCACGCCCTTGGCCAGCAAGCGACCCAACAGGCCCTCGGGACGTCGAGGTTGCAGGACGGTGATATGCCCCTGCTCGTCGCGCTCGGCGTCCAGCAAGCGGACGGGAATCAGCTCCGCGATATCTTCTGCAGACAAGGCCCCTCCGTGCTGCCACCTGGCGGGCTTCAGTCAGACACGCTTCGCAGCCAGTGCACCATCGTGCGCAGCATGGCGCCGCTGGCTCCCTTGGCGTAGTAGCGCTCGGGTTTGTTCAGGAAGGCGGGACCTGCCAGGTCGAGGTGGGCCCAGCGTGGTCCATCCACGAAACCGGAGAGGAAAGCGGCGGCGATGCTGGCGCCGCCCCAGCGCGGACCCACGTGGTTGCTGTCCGCCCACTCGGCCTTGAGCAGCCCGCGGAAGTGCTCGGCCAGCGGAAGACGCCACATACCGTCGCCGGCCGCCTCGGCCGCGGCGAAGAGTTCGTCCGCCAGGTCGTCGTCCTCGGTGAACAGCCCGGTGTAGCGGCTGCCGAGCGCCACGACGCAGGCGCCGGTCAAGGTGGCCAGATCCAGGCAGCACTCCACGTCCAGCTCGCTGGCGTAGGCCAGGCAGTCCGCCAGGATCAGGCGCCCCTCCGCGTCGGTGTTGTGCACCTCTACGGTGCGGCCGTTGTACATGGTCAGGATGTCGCCCAGCTTGTAGCTGGCGGCGGCGTTCATGTTCTCGGCCGCGCCGAAGATGCCGTGCACCTCCAGCGCCAGCTGCAGCTCGTCCGCCGCCTGCAGCGCGCCGATCACCGTGGCCGCTCCCGCCATGTCGCAGCGCATGGTGTTCATACCGTCGCTGGGCTTGAGCGACATGCCCCCGCTGTCGAAGGTCACGCCCTTGCCCACCAGGGCCACCGCGCGGGATGCCCCGCCCGGGGGCGCGTAGCGCATGTGCACGAAGCGCGGCGGGCGGGCGCTGCCGCGCCCCACGGCGTGCAGGCCGCCCATGCCGGCACGCCGGATCTTCTCCTCGTCCCAGACCTGTACGGTCATCGTCGCGCTGCCCAGATCCTGGGCGAAGCGGGCCAGCGTGGCGGGGTAGATGACCTCGGCCGGCTCGTTGACCAGGTCGCGCACCGTGGACTGGGCTCGCGCCACGGCCATGGCGGCTTCCAGGGGCGCAGCGGTCCCGGAGCCCAGCGCCAGCTGCAGCCTGCTGCAGGGAGCGCGCCGCTTCTGCTCGGAGCGATAGCGATCGAACTTGTAGTTGCCTGCGGTGAAGCCCTCGAGCAGGGCCGCAGCCCCGCGCTGACCCAGAGGGCCGAAATCCAGGGCCACGCTGCGGGCGCCGTGGCGCCGGGCCGCCATGCCCACCGCGCCCGCTGCTTCCCGCAGGTCGTCGATGCTCCCTTTTCCCAGACCCACCAGCAGCAGGCGCTTGGCCGGGATGCGACCAAGGCTGTGTACGGTGAGCGTGGCCCCAACTCGGCCCTTGAAGCGCTCCTGCAGCAGCAGATCGGCCAGGCCTTCGTGGAAGAGGCCATCCAGCTCGCTGGGCAGCGCGGGCGGATCGCCCTTTGGCAAGCCCAGCGCCAAGAGCTCCGTGTCTGTGTCGAAGGGGATGACATCACTGCTCGTCCACTTCATGCCCCGCTCCTGTTCAGTGGTGTTGTTGCAGGCCCCCGCCGACGATCACCAGGCTAGCACCTGTGGGCCAGAATAGCGATCAGCAAGACGAGGATGACCGCGGCGCAGACCACCATCATCTTGGCGAAGGCGTCCCGCATGATCATGTCGGTCAGGTGTTTCCAGGCCGATTTGGGCGCGAACTCGTCGAGGTCGTCGAAGTCCTCTTCCAGGTCCGTGAGATCGTCCTCACGGTCCTTGGAGAGGGGCAGCTCCGTCCAGGACACACGCGGCTGCTCGGGCTCCGGTTGTGGCTTGGGCTGCGGTGCCGGCGCAGCAGGCGCGGGTGCGGGCGCAGGCGCCTGCGGTGCAGGGGGCTTGGCAGCGGCGGGCTCGGTATTGCCAGGGGGTGGGGCAAGCGCCGGTACAGGGGGCGCCGGGGGCACCACGGTGCGGCCATGACTATGCGGCGCATCCTCGGTGCGTACCGGCGCGAACTCGGCCGTCGAGTGGTCGGGCAGCCAGGTGTCTTCGGCGACATCGTCCAGGGTCTTGTGCGCGGGAGTGGCCGTGGGCTTGGGCCTGGACTTGGTCTTGGGTCTGGGCGCGACCCAGGTGTCAGGCTCCTTGGGAGCGGGCTGCATGGGGACGGTGTCGGTGTTCGATTCCTCCAGGTGGCGTCGCATGGGCAGCGCTGCGGGGGGCGGCTCCTTGATGGGCGGGTTGTAGCCATGCGCGGCGCGCACCTCGAACTCGGCCTCTTTGGTGCTGGGCTCGTGACCGGAATCGCGGATGGCCACGGCCAGGCGTAGGCGGAAGCGACCGGGCGGCACGTCTTCCATCACGAAAGAGAAGCGGAAGCGGCCCGAGGGGTGGCGCTTGACATCGTAGGTGCAGGGGATCTCCCTGAGACGCTCCTCGGTGTCGCGGTTGAAGATGGCGACTCCGCAGCCGATTTCCTCGTGCTGATCCACCCCGGCGCTGCAGCCCACGCTCATGGTGAAACGCACCTTCTCGTCTGTGCTGAAGTGGGTGGTGTTGGCGGCCCGGTCCAGGATGATGCGACCGACGCTGGCTATCTCGGGCCTGACCAGCGACAGGAGCTCTTCGATGCGCGGCTGCAGCTCGTCAGGACGGTGGAAGCGGTAGGGAGGAGAAGGGCTCGCTTTCTTGCTGATGGCGCGACCGACGGTGGCCACCAGGCGGTCCGCCAGGCGAGTGTGGAAGCGTGGGTTGGAGTCTTCCTGTTTGATGCGCTGGTGCAGGCGATTGCGCAGCGCCACCTGCTCCGCCTTTTCCAGCCCTTCCCTGGGCAAGGGGAGTTCCTCGTGCGGGCCCATGGCCGCGCGCCAGATCATCATGCCCAGGGCGTAGGTGTCGGCCACCGGCGAGAAGGGTGGCTCCGTGGCGGAGGCGACGATCTCGGGGGGCAGGTAGGAGCGCGCCGCGCCGCGGGCCTGCTGCAACCTGGCGCCGAGGTGCTTGGCTGCAGGTGTGGCCACATCCGACAGGATCACGGCCCCGTCTTCGGACAACAGGATGTTGTCGGGGCTCAAGGCCCCGTGGAAGCCAGGCCCGTCTTTCAGCTGCTGGCACATCTCGCAGACCTGCACCAGGATGGCCAGGGCCTCGGCAAAGGTGGTGCCGGCCTGCAGGCGCTGCTCGAAGCTGGTGGGCTGCCGCTCGGTCACAAGCACGCGCTCTCCGCTGCCCAAGCTGAAGTGGGCCACCCGCCTGGGAACGAAGCCGTAGGAATCCTGCTCCAGGAAGAGAGCCTGCTCGTCGAGGATCTCGCCGCAGGCCTGCGCCAGCTGCTCGGGCTGGGGATCCTCTGCGAGGTCTTCGGCCGAGAGAGGGCACTTCAGGACGAAGTCGCCCTTCTCGCCCTCGATCTGCACCCGGTAGGTCTTGCCCCATAGGCCGCGGCCCAGCAGCGATCCGAGTTGGTACTGCTTGCCCTGGTCGTCGACGACGATGTCACCTGTCCTCATGTCATCTTCCGGAACGGGTTTGCGCCGGAGAGGTAGCCAGCCGGACGATCCCGTGTCAACGAAATAGCCTGCAAAAAACCACCGCAACTGAGCAAACGCCCTCACCGGAGGCTTTCGCGTGTCCAGCGCCCCGTCGGATCTCTCGCACTCCTACGACGATCTGCGCCTGGACCGTCGGGGCAATCCCCCCTATCGCCTGCTGCGCGGTGTGAACGACGGCCTGGTGCGCCGCTTCGAGCGCGCCCTGGCCGACCCCCGGCGCGCGCAGCGCAAGCTGCTGGCGAAGATCCTGCGCGCGGCGCGTTCAACGGCCTTCGCCCGCGACTACGGACTGGCAGGCGTGCGCGACCTGGAGCGCTTTCGCGCTCGGGTGCCCATCGCCGGGTTCGAGCGCTTCGCACCCTATGTCGAACGCATCGCCGCGGGAGAGCGCGGAGTGCTCACCCGCGCCCGTGTGCTGCAGTTCCTCGAGACCAGCGGCACCACGGGCGCGGCCAAGCTGATCCCCGTCACGCGCGACTACGCGCGGGGCGTCTCCCATGCCCAGACGCTCTGGGTGCTGGGCTTGCTGCGCGAGCACGAAGCGCTGGCCAAGGGTTCGGCGCTGACGCTGGTCTCCCCCGCCGAGCACGGCCGCACCGCGGGGGGCGTCCCCTACGGCAGCAACACCGGCCGCATGCACCGCGCCCAGCCCTGGTGGGTGCGCCTGCGCTACCCCGTCCCCTACGCCGCCTACTGTATCGAAGATCCGGAAGCTCGCCTCTACACCGTGCTGCGCTTCGCGCTGCAGGCGGACGTGCGCTCCATCTCGACGGCCAATCCCACCACGGTGCTGCTGATCTGCCGCAAGCTGAGGGAGCACCGCGAAGCCCTGGGGGCGGACCTGGCCGGGGGCAGCCTGCGGCACGGCCCAGCCCGCGACCTGTCCCCCATGCTGCGACGCCGCCTGGAGTCCAAGCTGCGTCGCCAACCCGTTCCGGAGCGCTGGTCACCGGCCAGGATCTGGAACCTGCAACGCATCAACTGCTGGAAAGGGGGCAGCGCTGCCTGGTTCCTGCCCCTGCTCCCGGAGGCGCTGGGCGCGCCGCTGCCCATCGGCGAGGTGGGCATCTCCGCCTCGGAGTGCTTTCTCGGCATCTGTCTGTCCCAGCACTGGCCCGGCTGCGTGGCCTGGCCCCTGGGCGAGTTTCAGGAGTACGTGGCGGACGACGGCTCGCTGCACGCGCTCTGGGAGCTGGAAAGGGGCGCCACCTACCGCACGGTGATCACCGGCTTCCACGGCCTCTATCGCTACGACCTGGGGGACCTGGTGCGCGTGGTGGGCCGCTACCGCAACACGCCGGTGCTGCGCTTCCTGCGCCGCCAGGGCAACCTGCTCAACGCCACGGGCGAGAAGCTCGACGAGATCCAGCTGGTGCGCGCCATGGAGCGCAGCTGCCAGCGCCTGGGTCTACCCCGCGTCCCCTTCACCCTGCGCCTGCTGATGGCCGCCCAGCCCAGCTACGAGCTGGGGCTCGAGACCGACCATCCAAGCGACGGCCTGGCCGAGATCCTGGACGAGGAGTTGGGCCGTGCCAACGTGGAATACGCCGCCAAGCGCGACTCCCAGCGCCTGGGCCCTCCGAGCTTGCGCCGCTTCCCCCAGGGCACCTACGCCTGCGCCCGGGCCGCAGCCGTGGCCGCCGGCGTGCCCGACGGGCAGTACAAGGACCCTGTGATGGCCTTGGACGAGGCCACCTGGACCAGGCTGGAGCGGGCAGCGGGGCAGTGCGATTGAAGGCGGAACCGCGGCAGCGCTAGCCCGGATCCCGCCAACGGTACTCCAGCTGGCCAGTCAGGGTCCAGTGCACGTCGTCGGCGGTCTGACGAGCCAGGTCCTGTCCGAAGCCCACGCAGCGCAGCTCGATGTTTCCCTTCAGCTCGCGCACCTGCGACCACTCTTCCAGCGGCGGCCCGCCCTGGTAGCGCAGGCGCGTGATCTCGATCTGGCCCGAGCAGGGCACGCGGGGCGTGATCTCCCCACCCGTACCCGTGTAGCGTTCCCGGTAGTAGGCCATCATCTGCCCCCGACCCGTCTCCAACAGCTTGGGCAGCTCGCCCTCCACCAGGTGCCTGGCCGAGAGCTCCAGGCCCAGGTGGGCCTCGAAGGGCGTGTCTTCCCAGGGGAAGCTGGCGCCCTTCAGCATGGCGACGCCGCTCAGCGGCGTGCCGTCGAGCAACATGGACTCTTCTTCGACGGGATTGAGCGCCACCACCAGGTGATTGGGCGTGCGATCGTTGAGTCGCACCACCATGTCCGCCACCAATTGGCCGGCCCGGTCGTGGCGCAACAGGGCCTGAAGCAGGTAGAGTCCCGGAATGAACGCCAACATCACCAGCACCAGCGCCAGCAGCATCGAGGTCGAGAGGTGACGAACAGTCGCCAAAGGAACTCCACTTTGTACCAGTCGAATAACTACCTTGCGGCCCAGTGGGGGTCAAGCACGCCGGCCGTGCGCGAGCGCGCGGCAGGGCGGCACTGAAGAGGCCCATGTCCATCTTCATCTGGTCAATGCGCGTCTTGCTGGGCTTCGTGGCCCTCAACTGGCTGGGCCTGCTGCTGAAGGCCGCTCGCGGTCGCCGCGGCGATCGCTTTCGCATCTCGCCCGAAGACGAGCCTCTCCCCTCTCCTGCGCCCGCGGTGACGGTGGTGATCCCGGCACGCAACGAGGAGGCGAACATCGGTCCCTGCCTGGAGGCGGTCCTGGCGCAGGACCATGAGGCGCTGCAGGTCGTGGTCTTCGACGATGGCTCCACGGACGGCACGGCGGCGGCCGTCGAGCGCCACCTGGGCGACGAGCGGCTGCGCCTGGTTCGCGGAGAGGGCGAGCCACCCGCCGACTGGTTCGGCAAGCCCTGGGCCCTGCAGCGGGCGCAGCGCCACGCCCGCACGCCCTGGTTGCTCTTTCTGGATGCCGATGTGCGCCTCCATCCTCGCGCGGTGTCCCGCGCCCTGGCCTACGCCGTGCGGCACGAGCTCAAGATGCTCTCGGGCTACGGCCAGCTGGTGACCGAGACCTTCTGGGAGAGGGTGCTGCAGCCCGTGGTGGGGGGCATCATCATCGTGGGCAACGACCTGGACGAGGTGAACGACCCGGAGCGCGAGGACAAGGCCATGGCGAACGGGCAGTTCATCCTGTTCGAGCGCCAGGCCTACGACTCCATCGGCCAACACGGCGCCGTGCAGCGCAACGTGCTCGACGACGTGGGCCTGGCCACCGCCGCCAAGATGGCGCGCCTGGCCTATCACTGCGTCTTCATGCGCACGCTCTTCAGCTGCCGCATGTACGGCAGCTTCTCGGAGATCTGGCGCGGCTGGCGCAAGAACCTCTTCGCGGGCATGCACTACTCCTGGTCGGTGATCCTGGTGGTCACCAGCTACCTGGCGCTGGCCAACCTGCTGCCCTGGCTGCTGCTGGTCCTGGCCGCCCTTGGAATCGTGGGCGTGGAGTGGCTCTTCTGGGGGGCGGGCCTGATCCTGCTGATCCAGGCGGTGCGCTTCTACCTGGATCGGCTCTTCGGCCAGTCGCCGCTCTACGGCCCGACCCAGCTGCTGGGGGTCAGCCTGCTGATCCTGCTGATGCTGGACTCGGCCTGGAGCAGCCGCCGGGGCAAGGTGTCCTGGAAGGGCCGGCAGGTGGATGTGCGGGGAGCTCCCGCCAAACCGGAGGGGGGAAGCTCCCAGTCCTAGTTGTCGCCGTACAGGAAATCCGCCACGTCATCGGCCAGGGCCATGCCCTGGTTGCTGAAGACGTGCCCGGCGGAGCTCTCTTCGTATACCAGGGCGCCTTCGGGATCGTCGTCTTGCAGGGTCTCGACGGTGGCGACCATGTCTTCGAGGGTGGCGGACTGGATGTTGTTGTCGTAGCTGGACCAGACCACCATGATCCGCGAAGGAAGGTATGTGGGCAGAGGGCCAGGCAGCTTGGGCGGCTTGGCCGTGTCCGAGGTATCGACCGGCAGTTTCGGCGGCTCCGAGTCCTGCGGATCGTCCGAGTCGACGCTGGCGGCGCTGCCCCCACCCAGGGCGTCGACCAGGTAGGCGTCCAGGGAGTAGTGCTCGATGTCTTCGATGCGTTCGTCGAAGATGCGCTCCAAGCCCGTGACCACGTTGTAGTACTGGGACTCGTTTTCGATGTAGGTGCTGAGCACGTCGGGGGTGGAGTCCAAGAAGACGGCGTTGATGGGGACCGTGCCGTAGGAGGACTCGTCCAGCAGCCAGAGCAGCTCAGACACGGCGCGCCCGCCGTCCGCCAGGCCCAGCAGGGAGATCTGACTGGTGTCGGGCTGCAGCGGCAGGACCACTCCGTGATCCTCTGCGAAGGTCTCGTCGGTGACGATGCGGTACATCCACGACGCCAGCGCCAGGCCGTTGCGGTAGAAGCGCTCGGTGGTGTAGTCGTTCTCCTGGCGCCCGGCGAAGCCGTGCCAGAGGTCACCCCAGCAGTTGGAGGGGATCAGGGTCATGACGCCGTGCTGCGCCAGGGCCACGGGCAGGGCTCCGGTGTGGTTCTCCATGCCCGTACCCAAACCCGACTGCACCGAGCTCTCCCACATGCCCAGCGTGGTGTAGACGCGGGTCTGAGCCCAGCTCCAGCTCAAGCGGTCGTCGGTGGCGTAGTGGCCCCCGGACAGGTAGTCCGACTGGGAGGGGCTCTTGACGTAGTCGAAGGCGCCCGAGTGGAAGAGGATGCCCACCGGAACGCTGTCGGTGATGCTGGGATCGTACACGGCGTAGAAGCTGGCGGGCTCCCCATCGGGGCATGCCAGCTCGGGGTCGGGTGTGAACATGCGCACCATCACCCCGTCGGATCCGTCGGAGTGCTCGTTGATGAGCGGCACCTCGTCGTAGCTGATGAGCTCTGCCTCTTCGTAGAACTTCCAGCACCCGGCGAGCGATACGATCAGGGGAAGCAGCAGCTGGCCCTTCATGGCTGGCACCTCTTCTCAATGCGGTCGAAGCAGTATACCCCGTGGCGCTCCGCTGTTCGAGGAGCTTCCGCTGCGCTGTTTCAGGGCTGCGCAAGCAGCCCTGCGCCGCTCATCAAGCGGCGAAGATGGGGGGGAGAGGCGGTGTCCGCCTCGGACAGGGGGGGAAGAATCTGTCTTCCCCCCAAGAAGACGACGCCGCAGCGTCGCGACCTGCTCCTTCAGGGTTCGAGATCCTGGACGCAGCGGAAGCCCAGAGGGCCGCGCTGTGGCTGCGCGTCTGCACCGAAGCCGGGCACGAGCTCGTCCGCGCCACCTGCCAGGCTGCCATCATCCAACCACTGCCAGAGCCAGGCGCCCAGGTCGAAGATGGCGAAGGAAGCGGGCGGATGGAGGCCGACCTGGTGGACCTGGTCGAACCTGGGCCGGCCCACACGACCGAGCCGGGGATCGGGCCGCGCCCCCCAGGGGAAGCGCTCGCCACCCCAGACGGCCCGCAGCTCCTGCAGGCTCGGCAGACGCACGCGCCTGTGCCGGGCGTAGGTCCGCGCCTGCTCCAGCTCCACCGAGGTGATGGGGCAGAGCGAGTCGATGCCATCGGGCAGCGTGTCGTCCATCACGCGCAGCCAGGCGTCCCAGGTGACCGGGTAGACGTCCATGTAGACGAAGTGCGTGCCGTCCTCCGACGGTAGGGGCACCAGCGCCATCAAGGGATGGGCCCCGTCGGGATTGACCCAGCCCACACGCTCCTCGAGGGGCAACGACTGCAGCGCGGCAGGAGACTGCAGACGCAGGCTGACCTCGCCGCGCAGCACGCGCCCGCTGCGTCCTACGTCAGCCCGCGCCGTCAGGACCTGGTAGGTGGCGTCCCTGGGTCGCAGGTTCGCGGTGGCGATGGCACGGCTGATGGCGTGACGGACGCTGACGCCGGCTGCGTGGATCGTGGACAACAGACCTCCTGGAACGCGGACACCCGTCTGGCTGCCCATTATCCTTTTTCCTGGCCGCCCCGCCCAGCGCTGGCAGGACCGGGCTCGCGTTTTCAACTTTGCCAAGCCATTTTTCCCCCCACTGAGCTTCGCGGTGCTGCCCTTGCGGCTGATCCGTTGGCGCCGCGTCGACCGTTTTTTGGTGCGGAGAGCGGACGCGGCTGGATAACACTCCCTCCTGCGCCGACGCTGCGGTCGAACTCCTCGCTTCAGGAGGTTCTCATGTCTCTCACACTCTCTTCCCTCCGATCCGCCGCGGGCTGTCTTGCGCTGCTGGTCGTGAGCTCGCTGGCCATCAGCGCCTGCGAGCAGAAGCCTGCCGAGCCCGAGCAGGTGGAAGACCCCTGCCCGAAGATCGCGCTGGACAAGCTGGCCGGCGACTGGATCCGCGTCATGGGCAAGCGGGGCGTTCACCAGGATCGCTTCCGCATCCTGGGAACCGTCGACGCCTACGAGGCCCACTTGATCCCCGGCTTCTTCACCAAGCTGCACATGAAGGGCACCACGCGGCAGGAAAAGGGGGATGTGGTCTTCGAGCAGCAGCTCTCCCCCGAGCACCAGAAAGAGTTCGAGACGGGCTACCGGGTCAAGTACCGGCTGTACGTGGAGCCCTACAAGCGCTCTTGCTCCCTGCGGGTGGTGCTGGCCCAGGTGCAGCGCAAGGAGGACGGCAAAGAGTCCGAGCAGCCGCGCACGGGCGGCTACGAGGAGTTCCTGCCCTTCCCCGATGACGTGGAGTTCACCTACACTCCGCCCGACGGCCCCCTCTTCCTGGCCCAGGCCGCCAAGAACCGCGGCGCGGCCCAGGCCCAGCTCAAGCAGTACGGCCAGCCCAAGCCCGACACGGACTTCGGCGAGGCCATCCCGGTCGGCTTCTTCAGCGAGGCAACGGCGGATGGCTCGCCCGACTGCAGCTACGACATGGACCTGTACTTCGACGACAAGCCCTACACGGGTCACCGCGACCACCCCAGCGACGCGGCTGGCAAGGCCGTGCCTGCCGGCGAGGTCAAGGGTGGCTACCGCCACTGGTATTCGGAGTGGTACGCGCCCTACGGTGGCAACCACAACTTCGAGATGTACCGCTATCGCACCTGCGGTGGGAAGCGTGAGCTGATCTCCATCCAGGGGATCGAGGCTATCCTCGGCTGATGCGTTGGCTCCTGCTGGACCGTATCGATGAGCTGGTCCCGGGCGAGCTGGCCCGGGGCACCAAGATCTACCACGCCCAGGAGCCCTTCTTCGGCGACCACTTTCCCGGCTTCCCCGTGGTTCCGGGCGTGCTCCTGCTGGAGTCCATGGCCCAGCTGGCGGGAAAGCTCATTGGCTGCAGTGTGCGACTGCGGCGCGGCGACTGGCCCTTCCCCATCCTGTCCATGATGAACGGCGTCAAGTTCCGTCGCTTTGTCCGTCCTGGCCAGGAGGTGCTGCTGGAGACGAGCTTGCGGGCGCTGCGCGACGAGATGGCCGACATGCGTTCCCGGGCCCGGGTCGACGGCAAGCTGGTGGCCCAGGCCGAGCAGATCTTCGTGTTCAACGCGGTGCCCCTGGAGGATCCGCGGGACCTGGCGCGGCTGGAGCGGCTGGAGTTCACCATGTTGCGTCAGCTGTGGCGCGACTGCCCGCCAGAACTGGCCGCCATGCCGTCGCTGGCTGACGACGAGGTCCATCCGTGAACGCGCCCAGAGTCGTGATTACGGGGATGGGAGCGGTCACGCCCCTGGGTTCCGACGTGGGCAGCTCGTGGCAGGCCGTGCTCGAGTCCCGCAGCGGCATCCGCACCATCACCAGCTTCGATGCGACGGACTTCCCTGTCACCTTCGCGGCGGAGCTGGCGGACGGCTTCGACGGCGCGGACCCCAAGACCGAGATCGCGCTGCGCGCTGCCCATGAGGCCGTCGCATCCAGCGGCCTGCAGGGCGGTCCCGCGGTAGGCGTCTTCCTGGGCAGCGAGACCACCCGCCCCCCGCTCTCCCTGCTTGCGCGGCGCGTGCGTGAGCGGCAGTTGCCCAGCGCCGAAGAGATGGAGCGCGCCGCGCCCTGGGCTCCCACGGATCTGCTGGCCGAGCGCTTCGGCGCGCTGGGTCCGCGCAGCACGGTCTCCACCGCCTGCACCAGCTCCGCCCAAGCCGTGGGAGAGGCCACCCTGCGCATCCGCCGCGGCGAGGTGCAGGCCGCCATCACGGGCGGCGTGGACGTGCTGGTGGAGCCGCTGATGATGACAGGCTTCGCCATCCTGGGTGCGCTCTCCAGCCGCAACCAGGCTCCCGATCTGGCCTGCCGGCCCTTCGACGTGGACCGCGATGGCTTCGTGCTGGCCGACGGCGCGGCGTTGCTCGTCCTGGAATCCCTGGACCACGCCCGCGCGCGGGGCGCGCCGGTGCTGGGAGAGATCCTGGGCTACGGCTGCTCGTTGAACGCCTGGCGCATCACCGACGCCCCCCCCCACCCGCGCGGCGCAGCGCACGCCATGGAGGCCGCCCATCCCGACGCGGCGCTGTGTGCCGACCAGGTGGACTACATCAACGCCCACGGCACCTCGACGGTGCAGAACGACGCCAGCGAGGCCCGGGCCATCCAGCGCGTCTTCGGGGACCACGTCGGCCAGGTCTGGGTCAGCAGCACCAAGAGCATGACCGGGCATACGGTGGCAGCTTGCGGATCCCTGGAGCTGATCTTCAGCCTGCTGGCCGTACGCCAGGCCGCCATCCCCTGCACCCGCAACCTGGAGAAGGTGGATCCCGACTGCCGCCTGCGTCACGTGATGGGCGAGACGCACCTGGAGAAGCCGCGCATCGCGCTCACCAACGCCTTCGGCTTCGGGGGGAGCAACGCCTCCATACTGGTAGGGGGGCCTCCTTGATCGCGGTCACAGGAGTAGGCCTGCTGACACCCCTGGGAGACAGCCCCCAGGTTCTTCGCCAGGCGCTCGAGGATGGCTGCGGCGCCTTGCGCAGTCAGCACGAGCTACGCGAGCTGCCCTGCGACCTGGGGGCGGCGGTCCAACGCTGCGATCTGCGTCCCTGGTTGCTGCGTCGCAAGGACCGCAAGCTGATGAGCCGGGCGGCCCAGCTGGCCCTGCCCGCCGCCGGTTCTGCCCTCGGTGACTGGCCGGGCGATCGGGACGACGTCGGGCTCTTCGTGGGCATCGGGCGCGAACCCCCGGACGCCGGGGACGCCGAGCGCTCCCTGGCCGCCAGCGAGCGCGATGGTCAGCTCTGCCCCCGCAGGCTGGCGGGGCCGGGCCAGGCGCTCTACCCTCCCCTGCTTCCCCTGCTGACCCTGCCCAACCTGGTCCTCTCCCACGTGGCCATCAACCTGGGCATTCGGGGCGAAAACGGCACGGCGGCCGGGGAAGCGGCGGCCGGACTCTGCGCCCTGGTCGAGGCGCTGCGGGTCCTGAAAGAGGGGCGCGCGCCCGCCGCCCTGGCAGGGGCCGCCGATAGCCGGGTCGACTTCGCCAGCGCCCGCGACCTGTACCGCCTGGGTCGCGCCGGTCCCCAGCGGGCTCCGGCCGAGGGCGCCGTCTTCTTGTTGCTGGAGCCCATGGAGGCCGCCCGCCAACGGGGAGCCAGGATCTGGGGAGGCCTGCGCGCCATTCGCCGCGGGCCTTCCTCGGAGGTCGCGGCCCGCGAGCACTGGTCGCTCACCGGAGACCTGGGCGCTGCCGACGCGCTCTTCGCCCTTGCATCGGCCCTGCTCTTCCAGGTTGATACGGCCGTGAGCGCCCACGACGACGAGGGGGGCGCGGCCGCAGTCCACTGCTCCCCGCATCGTGATACCCTCTAGTCTCCTTCGGAAGACCATCCTGCCCGGCTCCCAGTCCTGAAGCGCGGAGCGCCACGTCGTGACCCGCGAGACAAATCGCCGCTTCCACTTTCTCCATGAGATAGCCTCGGGCACCTTCGGTAGCGTTTATCTGGCGAAAGAGGTCCACGCGGACGGCTTCTCACGCCTGGTCGCCATCAAGCTGCTCCACCGGCGCTGGTCCGAGAGCGAGGAGGTGGCTCAACGCATCCGCGACGAGGCACGGCTACTGGGCTGGCTGCGGCACCGCAACATCGTGGACGTGGTGGATCTCACCTCCATCGACGGCCGCACCGCCGTCATCATGGAGTACCTCGAGGCGGCCGATCTCAAGGAGCTGACGGACCACGCCAGGGACGAGGTGGAGCCGATCCCCTTGCGCGCCTCGCTGCAGGTCGCAGGCTTCGTGGCCCACGCGCTGGACGCCGCCTACAACCGTCCCCCTTTTCCCGGCGAGAAGCCGCTGCGCGTCATCCACCGCGACATCAAGCCAAGCAACATCATGGTGGACGAGGTCGGCGTGGTGAAGGTGCTCGATTTCGGTGTCGCCAGGGCCGATTTCGAGTCCCGTGAGAGCTCCACGCGCGACCTGCAGTTCGGCTCCGTCAACTACATGCCCCCGGAACGGCTCTTCTTCGAGCCGGAGACGCCAGCCAGCGATGTCTACTCCCTGGGCGCCACGCTCTACGAGATCATGGCCCTGGAGAAGCTGGGCAAGGCCAAGGGGCGCCCGGACCGCCACGCGGGCTTCGTGCACGACCGGCTATCCTTCCTGCGCGCCATGCGAGGCATGGGGGGCAAGCTGGCCAATCGCTTGGAGCGGCTCATGGTGGCCATGCTGTCTTATGAGCACAGCGACCGTCCCACCGCCTCGCAGGTCTGGCAGCACTGCCGTGAGCTGTCGCGCCTGGCCCAGGATGAGGGCCTGCAGGACTGGGCGGAGCACGCCCTGCCTCCCATCATCGCGCTGCGCGCCCAGGCCGAACCGGAAGAGAACCCGCTCAACAACCAGGTGATGGCCGAAGACAGCCAGGTTCTGCGCATCCAGGCCGATCCCCTCGCCGAGCAACGCGACATCCCCGAGCCCGGGTTCGGCAGCGACGGTCGCTTGCTGCCCACGCAGGCGGGATCCGACGAGGGGCGCCGCCTGGGATCCGCCGCGCTGGCCGCGCTGCGCGCCCACAAGGCCATGCGCGAGGAGTTGGCCGCGCGGGAAGACACCGTCATCGAGATCCCGCCGCAACCGGCGCCGCAGCGCGAGCTGGCGGCAGGAGGATCCGCGGCGAAGAAGCCCCCCCAAGAGAGATCCCGTCCACAGGGGACCAGCCGCAGAGACCCCGCGGCCCATGCCAGGCAGCCGACCACCCCTGCCGCGCAGAGCCCAAAGCCCCAGCCGACGCAGGCTCCTGCGCTGGGAGCGAGCTCCCCTGCCGCGCCCAAGGCCGCACCTCCCAAGCGGGATGCCCGACCACGTGCGACCAGCCCCCAACCTGCGCCCAAGCCCGATCCCGCCGATCTGCTCCCACGCATGTATCGTACCGATGCCTTCCCTCGCCGCGACCTGCGGCGCCCCGCGCGCTCCGAGCCGCGCAGCAGCGGCCCGCCTGCCATGTTCGGCAAGCTGCCGCCCGAGGGTGAGCAGTGGGAAGACAACGAGCCCACCGCCATCGTGGACCCGGCCATGCTGCAGGCGCTGCGGGCGGGCTCCGCTGCCAAGCGGCCGCAACGAGATCAAGCTGCGCCCCGCAAAGAAGAGCCGCCTGTTCCGACGCCCATCCCGTCTGACCAGCGCGAGCCCGCACCCGAGCCCACCCCCGAGCCCACGGTCGCTGCCGCCTCTCAGCCCGCGCCCGAACCCGCTACCGAACCCCAGCCCGCAGCCCCGCCAGAGCCCGAGCCCGAGCCCGAACCCGCTGCCGAGCCCCTGCCCGCAGCCCCGCCGGAGCCCGAGCCCACTCTCGAGGCGCAGCCCACCCTCTCAACTGATGTGCCGCCTCTGGCTGCCGATGTCCCCGAAGCGGCCCAGCCTCCCGGCGCTGCGCGCCAGGCGCAGCGCTCCCGCGCCGCGCCTACGCTGATTCCCCTGCAAGACGATCCCCCCGGGGACGACGGACAGGTCCGTACCGAGCTCTACGACTTCGATCCCTCCTCAGGCATGAACGAGCGCACGGCGCCGGATCCGACGGAGTTCGACCAACCCGTGCCCACCGAGCTGCACTCCATCACCGCCCGGCTGGGCCCCCGCAATGCGGATTCGACGACCGCCTCCACGAGCTCCGCTTCGCTGAAGCAACGCGCCAGGGACGAGGCGACCGCCGCCATGGACATGGGTGAGGGCATCGAGGCCACCACGGTGGTCAGGCCTCGCGATGAATCCGACGACGTGGGGCGCGAGGTGACCACCGTCGTGCGCCCGAGCACCGATCCTCCCCAAGATCAAGATCCTCCCCAAGATCAAGAGCAGCCCTCCGGGGAGGAGCGCGCCGCCCTTGGGGATGAGCCCGCCGCGGAGGATCCGCATGTCGAGCGAACCGAGGCGCTGGACAGCGAGCGCGCCCCTGCACCGAGGCCCCCCCGACGACCGAGCAGGGGTTCCCTGTTGGCGGCGGTCTTCTTCCTGTGCTGCGGCCTGGGAGGAGCGCTGCTGGGTGGATTCGTCTTCCTGGTCTTCATACCATCCCTACGAGCCAGCTCTCCCAGCCCGGCACCGGGCGTGACAGCTCCCTCGCAAGCTCCACAACCTTCGTCCGCAGGCCACGAGCCCGCTGCTCGACCTGCCAGCGCCCCCTCCTCCTCCCAGGCGCAGCTGTCCTCCGCCGCGCCCCAGGAGCAGGCGTCCTCCCCTGTCGAGGACGACGCTGCTGCGCAGGATCAGATCTTGTTCGTCTCGGCGCTGCCCGATCTGCGCAAGCTGCAGGTGCGTTGCAGCAGTGCCCAGGCCCAGGGGGCGGACGAGGTGCGCCTGGCCGCGCAGGCCGGCGACACCTGCACCGTCACCGCGCTACTGCAGGACCGTAGTCGCCTGGTGGCCGTGGTGGAGGTCGCAGAGGCCTCGTCCTTCCGCTGCTTCGAGGGCGCCCAGAGCCGCTGCGAGCAACAGTAGGAGCTCCCAGGAGTGCCCGTGCCCCTTACGCCCCCCAAGACGCGAACCGCGGGGGCGGAGGTCTGGATCACCGGCGTCGGCACGGCGACCGGCTTCGGCCTGGGCCTGGATCCCCTGCTCGCCGGACTCCGGGCTGGACGAGGCGCGGCTGCGCCGCCCCACAGCTTCGATCCGGGGGGGCTGGCCATCGCCTGCACCGCCGAGCTGCATCAGCCTCTTCCGGAGGTCCCCGGCTTTGCCGACGATCGCAAGGTCGCCCTGCTCTGGGCGGCGGCGGAGCAGCTCCCCCTGGACCAGGTGAGAGGGACCAGCTGCGGCGTATTCCTGGGGACGGGGCTGTCCAGCCTCACGCCGCGGGAGCTGGAGCAGGATCTCTACCCGTACCTTGACCAGGGGAGCTTCCAGCGCCGCTCCCTGGCGCACGCCCTGTCCGGTGAGGGTGTCGCGCCGCGCCGCCACATGCCCGCCCGGGCGGCGCGCGCGCTGGCTGCCCGACTCGCTGCGACCGGTCCCGTGATGACGAGCTTTTCAGCCTGCGCCGCGGGGGCCCAGGCCATCGGCGCCGCCATGGGGGCCATCCGCAGGGGGGAGACGGAGCAGGCCATCGCCGGCGGTCACGACAGCATGACTCATCCCCTGGGAGCCTTGTCTTTCGTGTTGCTGGGCACGCTCTGCAGCGAGGCCTGTCGCCCCTTCGACCGAGCCCGAGACGGCTTCCTGCTGGGCGAGGGTGCTGCGCTGCTGCTGCTGGAGAGCCCGGCTTGCGCCCGCCGCGGGGGCCGGCAGCCCCTGGCGCGCCTCCTGGGCGCCGGCAGCAGCACCGACGCCCACGCCGTGACCGCCCCCCATCCCGAGGGCTACGGAGCCAGCCTGTCCATGACCAGGGCCCTGGCGGATGCCGCGCTGCCCCCCGCAGCGGTGGACCAGGTGAACGCCCACGGCACGGGCACGCCGGTGGGCGACCGCGCGGAGGCGCTGGCCGTCCGCCGCATCTTTGGGAGCGAGCTGCCCGTCTACTCCATCAAGGGAGCCGTGGGCCACACCATCGCTGCGGCAGGAGCGGTGGAGCTGGCAGCCACGGTGGGCGCCATGCAGCAAGGCTTCACACCTGGAACGGTCAACTGCCGGCAGCCGGATCCGGAGTGCCCCGTGCGCGTTCGCCTGGCGCCCAGGGACGAGACGCCCGGCGTGGTGCTCAGCAACTCCTTTGGCTTCGGGGGTCAGAACGCCTCCCTGATCGTGGCCCACCCCGAGTGGCGACGACCAGCCTCTGGCTCAGCGCGGGGGAGGGGGAGCGCGGAGCGCGATATGGGGGAGGGGTTCTCCCCTCCCCCATCAATATCCGGCTAGCAGACCTGCTCGCTCCACGTCCCTGGAGGGTCCATGCGCTTCGCAATCGTCTTCCCCGGTCAAGGTGCCCAGTACCTGGGCATGGCCAGCGCACTGGCCGCCGAGGAGAGCCTGGTGGCCGAGACGCTCGAGCAGGCCGACGAGGTGCTCGATCTGCCCCTGTCCAGGCTGATCGACGTCGGCCCCGCCGAGGAGCTGGCCCGCACGCCCATCACCCAGCCCGCGGTGCTGGCGGTCAGCGTGGCCATGTGGCGCCTGCTGAAGCGCCGTCACCCCCAGCTGCAGGCCGTGGCCGCCGCAGGCCACAGCCTGGGCGAGTTCTCGGCCCTGGTGGCCGCCGGATGCCTGGACTACGGCGACGCGCTGCGACTGGTGCGCTTGCGTGGGCAGGAGATGCAGCGGGCCGTGCCCGAAGGCGTCGGGGCCATGTACGCGCTCATCGGCCTGCGATCCGCCCAGGTCGAGGCGCTCTGCGACGAGGTCGGCGAGCGGGGTGTGGCCAGGGCGGCCTGCTACAACGCCCCTACGCAGACTGTGGTGGCCGGCCACCGAGAGGCCGTGGAGCGGGTCGTGCAGCTGGCCCAGGACCAGGGCTGTCGCCACGCCGTGCCGCTGGCGGTCTCCGCCCCCTTCCACACGCCCCTGCTCGAGCCCGCCGCCCGCGCGCTGCGGCTGGCCCTGGACGATGTGGAGCTGTCCCCCCCCGCGTTCCCCGTTCTGCACAACGTCGACGCGCTGCCCGCGAACGATCCGCACGAGATCCGGCGCAAGCTGGTGCAGCAGGTCACCCACCCCGTGCGCTGGCAAGAATGCGCCCTGGGCTTGCTGGAGTACGGCGCGCAGCGCCTGCTCGAGGTGGGGCCAGGCTACACCCTGGCGGGGCTGATGCGCCGTATTCGCAGGAAGACGCCCGTGCTGGCGCTGGATCGCAGCACGTCCTGGGAGGCCCTCCATGGCTGAGCGCGTCCCCGTGGCGCTGCGCGCCATCGGCCTGCTCTGCCCCGCGGGCATCGCCGCCGACGGCGTGACCGGTGGGGCCCCCGGTGCCGTCCCTGGCTTCCGACCCCGCGACTTCGTGGCCAACCGCAAGAACATCAAGCTGATGGGTCGCTCGGTGCAATTGGGCGTGGCGGGCATCAGCCTGGCGCTCTCCCAGGTGCCCGAGCTGGAGCAGGTGCCGCCGGTGCGGCGGGCCATGTTCGTGGGCTCCAATCCGCTGGCCAGCGATTCCTCGGATCTGGTTCCGGCCCTGGAAGCCGCCACGGACACGCAGGGCGACATCGACCTGCAGCGCTTCGCGCAGAAGGGCATCCCGCTGATCAATCCCCTGTGGCTGGTGCGAGGCCTGTCCAACAACATCCTGGGCTTCGCCTCGGCCCAGCACGATTTCCAGGGCGACAACGCCAACTATTGCCAGGGTTCCGCCAGCGGCCGGCTGGCCTTGGCCGAGGCCATGGAGTCCGTGGCCGAGGGCCGGGCCGACCTGGCCGTGGCAGGCGCCGCCGATTCTCTGCTGGGCGCCGAGGCCCTCTTCCCCGGTCGAGCGCTGGGCGAAGGAGCCGCCTTCTTCGTGCTGACTCCGTGTAGCGATCGCGCGCCGTGGGCGCTCATCAAGAGCCCTGGCGCACAGGCGGAGCTCTCCGCGGAAAACGTCCTGGGCTTCATGGGTGTCGCCGATGAGCTCGTGGCCCTGGCCAGGGCCGTCCTGCAGGGAAGGCTGCCCGTCAACCTGGGAAGCGGAGGGCAGGCCATAAGCGTGTCATGAATGCAGGTGCCGTCCCCCCGAAGGTGGCGGGAGCCCTACGCGCGCGGATAGGTTGCGGCTCCTCGGTAACCCCAGGAGTTCTTGAAATGGCACTGCCCGCCGACGTCGATCCTCAGATCTATGCCGTTGTCGCCGATTGCTTCGCAGAGGCCCTGGGCCTCGACGACGACGAGATCGAGTTCGACTCGAAGGTGATCGACGACCTCGGTGCAGAGAGCCTGGACCTGCTCGACATCGTCTACCGGCTGGAGCGTGCCTTCGACATCCGCATCCCGCGGTCCGGTATCGAGCGCGCCAGTCGCGAGGGCCTGGAAGAGGGCGAGTCCTACGAGGTGAACGGCGTCTTGACCGAAAAGGCCCTCACCCGTCTGACCGCCGCCATGCCCGAGGTTCCCCCCGAGGAGTTCAAGCCCGGCCTCAAGGCTTCCGAGATCCCCTTCCTCTTCCGCGTGGCCACCTTCTACTACCTGGTCGTGAAGATCAAGGAAGCGCAAGCCTGATCCTCCGTGCACGCTCGCGACCCTCACGCTCGCTTCGCCTTCCTGGTGCACCCGCTGGGCGACGCCGCCCGCAGGGTGGCCGCCTTGCGCTGCGCCCGGCCTGGCCTGGCCTTTGGCCGCCGTGACGGACGCGATGGGCAGGATTCGCTACGCCTCTGCCGCTTGCTGCTGCGTCACGAAGGCCGCGCCGTGGAGGGAGTGGTGGTCTCGGTGCCGGCCCTGCCTCACCAGCTCTTGGAGGACCAGGACCTGGCCCTGCGGCTGATGCGCCACGCCCTGGCGCACGCGGATGGCGGCGTCCGGACCGTCGGCCTGGGTTCTCTGCTGGCCGTGGTGGCCGGCCGGGGCGTCGAGCTGCAGCGCCACCTCTGGCAGCCCGTCACCACCGGCGCGGCAGCCACGGCCTGGGCCGCGGCCGAGAACAGTCGCGCAGCGGCCCGCGCCCTTGGGATCTGGCCCCGGGGGCCCATCGCGCTGCTGGGGTACGGGGGGACTGTGGGTCGGGCCGTGGCCGAGCAGCTGCAGGAATGGGGGATCGAGGATCTGCGTGTCGTGGCCCGGGGCCCCGTAGCACGCCGCGCCGCCCGCGCTGACATGCAGGTGCACGCCCGGGCCGAGGGGGCTGTGGCCTCCTGCCCGCTGGTGGTGGGGGCCGCGACCACCGGGGGCATCCTGGATCCCGCGGCCCTGCGCCATGGCGCAGTGCTGCTGGATGTGGCCATCCCCCCCACCCTCTCCTCGCGACCGCCAGCCCACGTCCGCGTCCTGGCGGGCGAGGCCCTTCAGCCCCCCGGCGGCTATCGTCGCGGGCTCTGGGGACGCCTCTACCACCTGATGGCCGGCTATGGACCGCAACACCTCTTCGCCTGCCTGGCGGAGCCGCTGCTGATGGCACTCTTCGACCGCCGCGAGCCCTTTGCCCAGGGTCGTTTCGTGAAGCCGGAGGCGCTACGCGATATCCGCCGTCTCGGAACCGAAGCGGGCTTCCGGCCCGTGTTGGCGCGGCGCTGGCGCACCGTGACGCCCGACCGCCTGGGCCGCAGGCCCCGTGGGAGCAGCTGATGGAACAGGCATCCCCCAGCCGCAAGGTCTGCATCAAGACCTTCGGCTGCCAGATGAACGCCTACGACAGCGACAAGATGCTGGGCCTGCTGGAAGCGGACGGCTACGCGTCCACCGATGACTGGCGGGCAGCGCAGCTGGTGATCGTGAACACCTGCTCCGTCCGAGAGAAGCCAGAGCACAAGCTGCGTTCCCTGCTGGGCTCCATGATCCCGGCCAAGCGCCGCAGCGGCGCCCTGCTGGCCATCTCTGGCTGCATGGCCCAGCACGACGGCGCCGGGTTGTTCAGGCGCTATCCGGATGTGGACTTGGTCTTCGGGCCCGACGCCCTGCCGCGCATCCGGGAGCTGGTTCGAACGGCCCGGCAGCGCAGGGTGCTGGACAATCGCTTCCTGGAGGCGGCCGACTACCCCTTCGTGCAGGAGCTCTCCCCGGTGCAGGGCCGCGCGGTCACCGCCCTGGTCACCATCCAGAAGGGCTGCGACAACCACTGCACCTACTGCATCGTGCCCCACACCCGGGGCCGCGAGGTCAGCCGGCCATCGCAGCAGGTGCTGGCCGAGGTCCGGGCCCTGGCCGCCCGCGATACGCGAGATTTCACACTGATCGGCCAGAACGTCAACGCCTACGGCTTGAAGCGCGACGACGAGATCGACTTTGCCGAGCTGCTGCAGCGGGTGCATCAGGTGCCCGAGGTGCTGCGCCTGCGCTTCACCACCAGCCATCCGCGGGATTTCACATCCGCCGTCACGGGCTGTTGGGAGCGGCTTCCGCGCCTGGCCAGCCACCTGCACCTGCCTGTGCAGTCCGGCTCCGATCTGGTCCTGCGCCGCATGGGTCGCGGCTACGACCGCGAGCAATACCTGGACCTGGTCTCAGACCTGCGCGCTGCGCGGCCGGACATCTCGCTCACCACCGATTTCATCACCGGCTTCCCCGGCGAGACGCGGGCGGACTTCGCCCAGACCCTCTCCCTGCTGGAGACGGTGGGCTTCGACGCCTCCTTTTCTTTCCAGTACTCTGTCCGCCCCCACACCGCTGCGCTGCGGCTTCACGACCGGGATGCGGTGGATCCCGTGGCGGCCAGGGCCAGGCTGCAAGAACTGCAGGCCCTGCAGGCGCGCATCTCGGCGGAGCGAGCGCAGGCCATGACAGGGCGCGTGGTGGAAGTGCTCGTCGAGGGCCCCAGCCGCAATGATCCCCAGGTGCTGCGCGGACGCACCTCGTGTTTCCGCATGGTCAACCTCCCAGGCTCCCCGGACCTGGTCGGGCAGCTGATCCAGGTGCGCCTGACGCGCGCCATGGCTCATTCTTTCCAGGGCGAAGCGCTTACTTGAGACCCACAAGGAGTCAGTCTGCTGGCTGCTCCTGCGCTTCCGCGGCTTCGGAGCTGGGCTCCTGCGGATGGAAGAGGGCCAGGACCGCCCCGGTGGCAAGCACGATCAGTGCGCAGATCGCCGTCGTGAGGTAGGCCACGCGGGTGCGCTCCCGCACGTGTTCCTCGCGCGCCAGGCGGGCGCGCTCCGCGGGAGACGGACGGGGCTCCTGCTGGACGGCAGGTTCCTCGGCAGGACAGGGCTCTTCGACTGCTGGCGCTGGTGGAGGATCGGCGGCTGGCCGGGCTGTGGCCGGATGGCTGGTCTGGGCGGCCAGGGATCCCAGAAGATCCTGCGGATCGCTGGCCTGGGCCGGAGCTGCCTGCCGGGGTGGCGGCGCCTGCGACTGCAGCGCGCCCAGCAGGTCGTGCGGGTCGCGGGTCGCAGGGCCGGACGGCCCCGCAGGGGCCGGCTGATCGGCCTGGGCCTGCAGCGAGCCCAGCAGGTCGTTGGGGTCACGTGATCGCGGACTCATCGCGGCTCCATGCGTCCGGGGTGCATTCCTGCACGCCACATAGCGCAACGGCTCGGCCAGCGCTCCCGGGGACGCCCCGCGCGTTCTGCACGCCCGCTTTGTTCTAGGGCAGGCTGTAGGGCAGCACCCTGCTGAAGAGCAGCGCGGCCTTGGCGGACATGCTGGAAGCCTTGGAGACGCGCACCTCCAGGTTGCCGGACTTGGCAGGCACCGGGGCCAGCATCTTGATGAACATGAAGCTGGGCCCGAACTCGGCCAGGCTGGAGCTGCTTACCTGCTGACGGCTCTCGCTGACCTTCTTGCCGTCGACGAAGACCTCGGCCACCACGCAGTAGGTGATGCCATCGAAATCGGCCCGTGAGCGGCCCAGCAACAGTGGCAGCTCCACGACCACCGCATCGCGGTCCGTGGCTACGATGTAGGGCTCGTAGTTGTCGGCCAGCGGGGCCTTGCCTACCACGTCGAGCTGGATGCCCACCGGAGCGCTGGAACCCTCGCCCTTCACCTGGGCGCTGCCCTGGTGCAGGTCTCTGCCCTCGAACTCGCTCAGATCATCCTCTGCCTCGCCGAGTGGTTCCAGCTCGGGATCGTCGATGGGGTCCAGGTCGAAGTCCTCGATGGGATCCTCTTCCACCTCGCCACCCTCGAACTCGAAGTCGAAGCCGAACTCCTCCTCCAGATCCGCCTCGTCCTCTTCGAAATCGAAATCGTCTTCTTCGGTGGTGGTCTTCTTGCGGGCGCGGCCCAGGCGACCACGCTGCTCCGGCTCGTCGAGCAGGAAGAGGTCACTGGCGGGACCTTCTTGCTCGTCGCGGCGTGCTAGGGGAGCCCCGCCATCGTCGATGACCAGGAAGTCCTCGATCTCGGCCTGGTAGATGCGATCGCACTGGCTGAGATCTCCATCGTCCAGATCGGTGCGCCCCAGTTGCTGCTGGCAATACTGTTCCAAGGACTTGCCGAAGTAGGTGGACTCGGCGCGCAGCATGCGATCCTGAGCGAAGGCGTTCTGGCTGACAAGGCCAGCCCCGACGAGAATCAGCAGCGAAGCGACGGGACGAGCAAAAGGACCTCTGGGCATTTCGTCTCTCCAAAGGGGCTATGCTTGCAGCAGGAAATGGCCCCGGCACACAGGTCGATGAAAACACGTCGTTTCCGGGTGTTTCGCAGCGAATTATACGGGTCTGGTGCCGCGTGTCAACAAGTTCCTAGACCCGGCCTTGACACGGCATCAGCTGCCCGCCATCGCTCTCGAGCCTTCGTCGCCATCCCCAGGGGCTCGATCATCGCCGCCGATCCCGCCAAGCCGAGGGCGTACCTGACGTTTCCATGAACCCCTACCGCCGAGCAGACCGCATACGACGCCGGAACTTCTGGCGGGCGCACCCGGGCAGGTCGCTGTGGATCTTCCTGGGCCCGCTGCTGCTGGGTCTGCTGGCCGCCCCCCTGTCCCAGCCCGTCCTGCTCTGGTTCTGCGAGCTCGAGGACCGGGCTTTCGCCGCCGGGCTCGCCGGCCTGGGGCTGCGCCTGGGCCTGCTGCTCTGCGGCGTTGGGATCCTGGCCGTACACAGCCAGGTGGTTCGCGGCCAGGACCGCCGCGTGCTGGATCCCCATCCCGCCGATCCCGCCCAACTGGCGGCGGTGCTCGGCCTGGGCCTGGCACGGCGCTCCGCGGGCATGGCGCTGGGCTGCTGTCTCTTGCTGGCGCCCCTGGTGGTTCAAGGACGTCAGCGGGCTTTCCTGATGGCCTGCGCCTTGATCCTGGGGGGCTGGGCCTGCGGCATCTCCCTCGGCTTCCTGGCCCAGCTGGGCGGGGTCTGGGCCGCCCGCAGCCCCGCCCTGGCAACCCTGCTCGAGGCCTTACGCGGGGGGAACCCGCGCATGCAGGCGGCGCTGATCTACGCACCGGGCTTCGCCGTGGCCATCTGCAGCGCCGCGCTCTACCTGGCGTCCGTGGGTCTGGAACAGGCCCTGCAGGGCAGCCCGGTCTGGACGCTGGCCCTGGCTGCGCCCTCTCTCCTGGCTGCGATGGCCTGGCTGCTCGTGGCGCCGTTGGCCGAGCGCACCTGGTATCGTGCCACCACGCTGCTGGCCGAGGTGGACGCCGCGTACGCAGGCCTGGAGGACGATGAGGAGGCGCGCCGCGTCTACCTGGAGTGGGCCACCCGTTGGGCCCCCGCCAGGCTGCAGCCGCACCTGCTGCGCAGCCTGCGCCAAGGCTGGCGCGCCTGCCGCGGCTGGGTGACCGGAGCCTGGGGCCTGGGGCTGCTGGGCGCCATCGCGGGCTGGAGCGACGCCAGCGACGCCACGCCGCGCGTCGTGGTCGTGGCCGGCGGCGCGCTGCTCTGCCTGGCCGCCCTGGCCATCGTGATGGAACGCGGCGATCCGCCCTGGCTGGGGCGCAGCATCGGCCTGGCGCCAGGGCCGCGGCTGCTGGCGCGCGGCCTGGCCGTGCTGGCCTACCTGCAGGGCGCGCTGCTGCCCGGGGTGCTGTCCGTGCTGCTGCGCCGGGGCGGCGAGGCCCTGCTATTGCTGGCCGAGCTGGAGCTGCTTGCCCTGGGTGCGACCACCCTGGCTACGCTGGCCAGTCCCCTTGGTCGCCGTGCCTGGGCGGCATACGTGCCCCTGGCCCTCGGTGCCTGGATCCTGGCCAGCAGGAGCGTGACGTGATCCGGCCATGGCCATCGTTCGGGCCAGCCGGGCCGCACAACGACCATGGCCGTGCGTTTGTGGGGGGGGGGGGGGGGGGGGGGGGGGGGGGGGGGGGGGGGG